>JBLHKZ010000329.1:0-5915 GCA_047618185.1 Limisphaerales bacterium | reverse complement strand
GTCAAAGCCGATCCTTCCCTCGATCAAGCAAACCGACTGGGCGCGGAATGAGATCGATTATTTTATCGCCGCCCGGAACGAATCCGACGGCCTTGCGCAATCCGCCGAGGCGAGTCGTGAATCCTTGGTTCGTCGCGCGACCTTTGACCTGACGGGGCTGCCGCCCACGCGGGACGAGGTCAACGCGTTTGTGAACGACGCCTCGCCAAACGCCTACGAACGGATGATTGATCGGCTGCTCAGCTCGCAGGCTTACGGCGAGCACATGGGGCGTTTCTGGCTGGATATCGTTCGCTATGGCGACACCCACGGCCTGCACCTCGACAACTACCGTGAAATGTGGCCCTACCGCGACTGGGTGATTCGCGCCTTCAACGAAAACAAACCGTTTGACGTGTTCACCACCGAGCAACTCGCGGGAGACTTGCTGCCGAAGCCGAGCGTCGATCAGTTGGTTGCCAGCGGTTACAACCGTTGCAACATCACCACCGGCGAGGGCGGTTCGATTAAGGAGGAGGTTTATGTGCGCAATGTCGTGGATCGCGTCGAGACGACCGGCGTGGTGTTCATGGGGCTGACACTGGGGTGCGCAGTTTGCCACGACCACAAGTTCGATCCGCTGACGATGAAGGATTTTTATTCGATGTTTGCCTACTTCAACAGCATCGACGGAAGCGCATTGGACGGGAATCGAAAGGATCACCTGCCCATTCTCAAAGTTCCGACCGAGTTGCAGAAACATGATTTGGTTCATTGGAAAAAGGAAGTCGCCGAGATCAGGAAGGACCTGGCCGGGGCGACGAGTCGGATCGACGCCGCTCAGCGGGTCTGGGAGGAAACCCTGACGCAGCGCGTGAAACCAGTGAAGGCGGATTGGCAAGTCGTCGATCCCTCGACCTTTACCTCCGCGGGCGGCGCGACACTGAAGAAACTAAAGGACAAATCGGTGTTGGCGTCGGGCTCCAATCCAGTCAAGGAGACGCTCGAGATCGTTGGAAAGCTGAAAGGTGGGAAATTCACGACCATTCGGTTGGAGGCGCTGACTCACGAATCCCACACCGCCAAGAGTCTTGCTCGCAGCAATAATGGCAACGCAGTTCTTACCGAGTTCGTGGCTGAGATTTCACCGATTGGACAGCCTGACAAGAAGGAGAAGATTGTATTCAAACGCGCGACCGCGGAGCACGAGCAGAAGGACGGCGATTTTCGGATAGTGAACGCGATCGACGGCAAACAGGACACCGGGTGGGCAGTCGAAGGCCATAGCCGCAGGGAGAATTGCGAAGCTGTCTTCGTTGCCGCAAAATCCTTTGGGTTTCCCGACGGTGCGGAGCTGCATTGTCGATTGGATTTTCAGACGAAGTTTTCCCAGCATCACTTTGGCCGCGTGCGTTTGGCTGTGTCGCAGACCGTTGCGCCGCCGGCGGTGGAAACACGGATTGAACTGGGTGACTGGTATTCCGTCGGGACGTTCACGTCGGCGTCCTACGGTAAGCGCAGCTTTAATGGGAAGTTTGGCCCCGAGGGAAAGCCGTTCAAAGCCGAGCAGAAGTTTAGCGACAACGGCGAAACTCTGCGCTGGGTCCACCACCCTGAGTGGACGGATGGGGTCATTCACGGCGACCTGCCCGGCACGGAAAGCGCGGCCTACATCTATCGGAAAATCTATTCCTCGGTCGCTCAGAAAGTGACTATTCACACGGGCAGCAGCGATGCGATCAAGGTCTTTGTGAACAACAAGCAAGTCCTCGGCAAGAACGAGGCGCGGGAGGTCGCGGCGAATCAGGATAAAACCGAAATCAGCCTCAAGGAGGGGGACAACGACCTGATGCTTAAGTTGATCAACTGGCGAGGCGACGCGGGTTTCTATTTCCGCATGGAGTCGCCTCACCTCGTCGCGCCGGACGACGTCTCGAAGATCGCGGCGATTTCCAAGGAGAAACGAACGCCGGAACAGGCGGACCGGATTCGTGTTTACTTCCGCCATCATGTGACGAGAAATCGGGATATGGCCGTACAACGCGGAAAGTTGTTCGCGGCGCAAAAGGCGCTGTCTGACGTGGAGCGCGCCATGCCGACGACGTTGATTTATCGGGAGCGCAAGGAGCCGCGAGAGGCCTTCATGCTGATCCGCGGGAACTACGACCAGAAGGGCGAGAAGATTGGCCGCCGCACACCGTCCGCCTTGCCGCCGATGGCCGAGGGGCTCCCGAACGACCGACTGGGGCTGGCGAAGTGGCTGTTGGATTCGAAACATCCATTGACCGCGCGAGTCGCCGTGAATCGATTCTGGCAGCAGGCGTTTGGGTATGGCCTGGTGAAGACTTCGGGGGATTTTGGAAGCCAGGGCGAGTTGCCATCGCATCCGGGCTTGCTGGATTGGCTGGCGGTCGATTTCCGCGAGAATGGCTGGGATGTGAAACGTCTGATGAAGCAGTTGGTGATGTCGGCGACCTATCGGCAGAGCTCGTCGCTTTCGGCGGGAATGGCGAAGAGCGATCCTCAGAATCGGATGCTGGCGCGCGGTCCGAGATTTCGGTTGGACGCGGAAATGTTGCGCGATCAGGCGTTGGCGCTGGGCGGCTTGATGACCCGCACGCTCGGCGGTCCCAGCGTGCGTCCGCCGCAACCGGACGGCCTGTGGCATGCCGTCGGTTATTCGGGTTCGAACACGGTTCAGTTTTATCCGGACGAGGGCGACAAGATCTATCGACGCAGCGTTTATACCTTTTGGAAACGCACTTCGCCGCCGCCGCAAATGACGGCCTTTGACGCGCCGTCGCGTGAATCCTGCACGGTTCAGCGCGAGCGCACGAACACTCCCATGCAGGCCCTGCTGTTGTTGAACGAGCCGCAGTATGTCGAGGCTGCTCGTGGCCTGGCGCAACGCGCCTGGCATGAAGGCGGCAAGACTGCCGGAACTCGAGCGGCGTTCCTGTTTCGGCAGGCTGCTATTAGAGGCGCGAATGAGGGTGAATTGAAAGAGTTACTCGCGGTTTATCGCGACCATTTGGCGGAGTTTCAAAAGAATCCCGCCGCTGCGAAGGCTTTGCTCAAGGGCGGAGCGACCTCGGCGGATGCATCGATTCCGACCGCGGAACTGGCGGCATGGACGATGGTGGCGAATCTGATTCTGAATTTGGACGAAGTGATTACGAAAGGATAAGCGATGGACCTGACTAAAGAGCGAATCAGTTGCCTCACCCGACGGCATTTCTTCAAGCAAGGCGCGTTGGGACTTGGCGCTCCGGCGCTGGCGTCCTTGTTGGGCGAATCGTCGACGCGCGCCGAGGGCGTCGACAGCGCCACGGGAGGGCTGCCTGAACTCCCGCACTTCGCGCCCAAAGCCAAACGCGCCATTTACCTCTTCATGGCGGGCGCGCCGTGCCAGATGGACATGCTCGATTACAAGCCGAAGATGGGCGAGTGGTTCGACAAGGATCTGCCGGATTCGGTTCGCCAGGGCCAGCGGCTGACCACGATGACGTCGCGGCAAAAACGATTTCCGATCGCGCCTTCGAAGTTCGAGTTTTCCCAGCATGGCCAGAACGGAGCGTGGTTCAGCGAGTTGCTGCCAAACACCGCGAAGATGGCCGACGACATTGCGGTTATTCGCTCACTGCACACCGAGGCGATTAATCACGATCCCGCGATCACGTTCTTCACGACCGGAAGTCAATTGCCGGGCAAGGCCAGCCTGGGCTCGTGGTTGAGCTACGGACTGGGCAGCGTGAATCGAAACCTGCCTGCATTCGTGGTGCTCACGAGCACGTGGACCGGCCGCAAGGAGGCGCAGGCGCTTTACAATCGATTGTGGGGAAATGGATTTCTTCCCTCGAAGCACCAGGGAGTCAGGCTTCGCTCGAAAGGGGACCCCGTGCTGTTTCTTTCGAATCCCGACGGCGTGAGCGCTGCGACTCGCAGGCGGATGCTGGATTCGTTGGGGCGCATGAATCAACGTCAGTTTGATGAGGTCGGCGATCCGGAGACGCAGGCGCGCATCGCGCAGTACGAAATGGCGTTTCGCATGCAATCTTCCGTGCCTGAATTGACTGACGTTTCCGGCGAATCGAAGGCCGTGCTCGATATGTACGGACCCGACGTGAACACCCCCGGGACCTTTGCCTCTCATTGTTTGCTGGCGCGGCGAATGGTCGAGCGCGACGTGCGCTTTGTGCAGATTTTTCATCGCGGCTGGGACCAGCATGGAAGCGTGCCCAACGACCTGCCCAATCAATGTCGCGACATCGACCAACCCGCCTACGCGTTAATCCAGGACCTGAAGCAGCGTGGCATGCTGGACGATACGTTGGTGGTGTGGGGCGGTGAGTTTGGCCGGACGATCTACTGCCAGGGCAAACTCACGAAGGAAAACTACGGTCGCGACCATCATCCGCGCTGTTTCTCGTTGTGGATGGCAGGGGGCGGCATCAAGGGCGGCGTCGTGCATGGCGAGACCGATGATTTTTCCTACAACGTCGTCAAGGATCCGGTGCATGTTCGCGATTTCAACGCGACGATTCTCGATCGTCTGGGCATCGATCACGAACGGCTTTCCTATCGTTTTCAGGGACTGGATCAGCGGCTGACAGGCGTCGAGGAAGCCCATCTTGTTAAGCCGGTCATGGCCTGAGGGCGGGCGGACAGACTTCATGGAGGCCCGAGTAAACAGGAGCTGGTTGTTCGCGCTTATTGTCGTGTTGATGGCGCTCGGGAGCGGCTGCAAGACGGCGGGCTACTACCGCCAGGCGGCGCGAGGGCATTTTCGAATTCTTGCCGATCGACAGTCCATCGACGAAACGATCGAGGCGTCCGTTGTGGAACCGGATGTAAGCCGCAAGCTCAGTCTGATACTCGAGTTGCGTAAATTCGCGGAAAAGGAGTTGGGGCTGAAACCGGGTAAGCATTATCTGGATTATGTGGAGCTGGATCGACGCTTCGTCGTTTGGAATGTCTCGGCGTCGCCGGAGTTTTCCATGGATTCAATCGGGTGGTGGTATCCCTTTTTGGGAACGTTGACCTATCGCGGCTACTTCGATGAGAGCCGGGCGCGCGCTTTTGGCGCCCGGCAGAAACAAGATGGCTATGATGTCTTTGTGGGCGGAGTGGAGGCCTATTCCACGCTTGGCTGGTTCAATGATCCGGTGCTGAGTTCCTTCATCGGCCGCCGCGACGATGCCCTTGCCGAATTGATTTTCCACGAACTCGCTCACCAGAAAATCTTCGTGCGCGGCGACACTGATTTCAACGAGGCCTATGCCACCGCCGTTGCCCAGGAAGGTTTGCGCCGCTGGCTGATTGCGCGCGGCGAGCCGGATGCGATCGAGCGGCGACGAGTCGCGTTCGAGCGGGAAACGCAATTTGTATCGCTTGTGATCACGGCGCGAGATCGTCTGGAAGCGCTCTATGATTCGATCGACGAAGAGGAAATGGACGAAGCCGCGGAGGAACAGGCGCGAGCGCGGAAGAGCGCGATCGTCGAACAGTTGCGGACGGATTACCGGACCGTGCGGGATGGTCAATGGGGAGGCTATGACGGCTACGATCGCTGGATCGCGTTGCCGATCAATAATGCGCAGCTGAACACGATCGACACCTACTACAGCCTGGTCCCGGCCTTCCGGGAATTGATTCGACGGACCAACGGCGATCTGGATGCGTTCTATCGCGAAGTGAAACGCCTCAAGCGAATGAAGAAGAAGGAGCGGACGGCGGAATTGGAGGGGTTGCTCCGGTAGGGATCGCGTTCCACCGCGTCCTTCATGGGCCTTCGGCTGGCGGTGAAAAACAAATAAAACCTTGGCGTTGGATTCCTTCGGACGCTTTAATCTCGGCTCCTGAGATTAACAACGAACTGAGAAACCCTGCGCGCACATCATGAAGAAAACAATTTCCCTCCTTTTGACCGCCGCCGT
>JBLHKZ010000328.1:0-5961 GCA_047618185.1 Limisphaerales bacterium | reverse complement strand
CACCTATTTCAGCCGGTACTTTACCTGGTACGACACCGAGCATTACCATTCGGGCATCGACTACGTCACCCCGGACCAAGCCCATCAGGGCCTCCGACCGCAAATCGCCGAACAACGACAGGACCAAAAGCTTTCTGCCCAACGCCGGCGCCGTGCAGAAAATCAATCAACCAACCCGGCCCAAGCAAAACGAACCGTAACCCAAAACTGACCGCACGCCTTGTAGTGTAATCAATCCCCCACTGAGGTCATTGATTCAGAAACGCACCGGGTTGAATTGCAGTGTTGTTCAAGAGTTGGGGCGCGGGACAGTTGAGAACCGTGAGACTCACTCATGCCCCTCCTCCGAGCAGTTGCGCATTACCCGCAAGTTTTCATTTTCCCTCAGCCACAAAAGAAGAATCGAACGCGGCGTCCGTTCAATGAAGCGGCCACCTCTAATAGCGGCAGCGATCCAATGCCGGTGGGGCGAGAGTCCCCGCGAGCCCATTTCAGTATCCCGCAGGGATTAGAGAGACTCTGGCGTCCTTTCAGGACTTCGATATGGGCTCGCGGGGACTCTCGCCCCACCAGCTTTTTGGCTCCCTTCGGATCATTCTCGCTCTCTTGCTTTCTTACGCCGCGGCTATTCGAAAGCTCTTGGCGTCAATTCCTTGAGAATCAAAGAATTCGCTTCTCGAAACTTGTGGGTAATGCACAGCTCCTCGGAAGGGGCGGGTGTGCTTCCATACGAAGATTAGTTCCTGAAAACGGAACTGCGACCGCTGACTTGGGCTCGTTGGTTTTTACGTTGAAACAACTTTTTCAAATCCCTGCTTGTCAGATCGATGAATGTCAGTAGAGTCCCGCCCCTTCGTTGAGATCCACGGTGAATCGTTTGATTCCGATCTCACGCAGCAGGTGTTTCTTCGCACGGCGGCTGGCCGGTCGCCGAATTTCCCACTCTGACTCCGGGCTCACGCTCGGCGTGACTCTATTTCTCTATTTTACATACGCGGCATGAATCGAAAGTTGAACTGGCAGACAATTAAGCAGGAATGGTTTTCAAACGTTCGCGGCGACGTCCTTGCGGGCATTGTCGTCGCGCTGGCGCTGATCCCCGAGGCGATCGGGTTTTCCATCATCGCGGGCGTTGATCCGCAGGTCGGACTTTACGCGTCCTTCTGTATTGCCGTGGTGATCGCTTTCTGCGGAGGCCGGCCCGGGATGATCTCCGCGGCGACTGGGGCGATGGCGTTGTTGATGGTGACGTTGGTGAAGGAGCATGGTCTGCAATATCTGCTGGCGGCGACATTATTGACGGGAGTTTTACAAATCATCGCGGGCGTCCTTCGCGTTGGCGTCGTGATGCGTTTCGTTTCTCGAACCGTGATGACTGGATTTGTGAACGCGCTGGCGATTCTGATATTTATGGCCCAATTGCCGGAGTTCAAAGGGGCGGGGGTGGCGGTTTACGGAATGGTCGCTGCGGGATTGGCGATCATCTACATACTGCCGCGCTTTACGAAGGTAATCCCGTCTCCACTGGTCGCGATTGTCGTTCTGACGGTGATCGCGGTCGTGTTTAACCTGGATGTCCGTCGCGTGGGCGATCTCGGGGAGCTTCCATCGTCATTGCCTCTGTTTCTCTTGCCGGAGGTGCCCTGGACTTTTGAAACCTTTCGGATTGTGCTGCCATATTCATTGGGACTGGCCGCCGTCGGATTGCTTGAATCGCTGATGACCGCGCAGATCGTGGACGATCTGACGGACACCCCGAGTGAAAAGAACCGTGAATCGGTCGGGCAGGGGGTCGCCAACATCGTGTCCGGATTCTTCGGCGGCATGGCGGGCTGCGCGATGATCGGTCAATCGGTCATCAATGTGAAATCCGGCGGTCGCGGCCGGCTCTCGGCGCTTTGTGCGGGTGTATTTCTGCTGATCATGATTGTCGCAGGCAATCAGTGGGTCCGGCAAATCCCGATGCCGGCGTTGGTGTCGGTGATGATCATGGTTTCCATCGGCACGTTCTCCTGGGCGTCGTTCAAGAACATGAAAACGCATCCCAAGAGTTCGAGCTTCGTGATGGTCGCGACCGTGCTGGTGGTGGTTGGAACGCACAATCTGGCGCTCGGTGTCGGGGTGGGTGTGTTACTGAGCGCGTTGTCCTTTGCGCGGAAAGTGGCGCAGATTATTCGCGTGCGCAGTTCGCTCAACGAGGCCGAGGAATGCCGCACCTATGTCGTGCAGGGGCAGATCTTTTTCGCTTCAGCCGGCGAGTTTATAGAAGGATTTGATTTCAAAGAGGCTTTGGCCAAGGTGATAATTGATGTCAGTCACGCGCATTTCTGGGATTTGACGGCAGTGGGCGCATTGGACAAGGTGGTCTTGAAGCTTCGGCGCGATGGCGCCGAGGTGGAAGTCATCGGACTCAATAAAGCCAGCGCGACGATTGTGGACCGGCTGGCCATCCACGACAAAGAAGACACGCTGGAGCGCCTGCTCGATCACTGAAGATTTTAGAATCATGCCAATAATTCTCACCTCCACCGACGGTTCGATCTACGCGCCGAGCATTTATCAGAACGCGGCGTGGGCCGCGAAGCGACTTTCCGCCAGCGTCGAAGTCCTGCATGTGCTCGACCACCATCGCGAGCAAAGCGCCAAAGCGGATCTGACGGGCGCGATCGGACTGGACGCGACGGCGGAACTCACGGAAGAGCTGGTCAAATTGGAAGAGGCGCAGGGACGGGTGGCGCGACTCGAGGGCAAGGCCATTCTTGAGGACGCCCGCAAGCAGTTGGCGGCCGCCGGTGTTACGGAGGTCACCACGACACAGCGCCACGGGACCTTGTTGGAGACCCTCGAAGAGTTTGAGCCGCACGCTGAACTGGTCGTGGTCGGCAAGGGCGGCGTGCCCGCGGGCAGTCCCCAATGCTCCCTCGGCAGTCATCTGGAGGAATTGGTTCGGATCAGCGTGCGTCCCGTGCTGGTCGCCAAGCGCGTCTACAAGCCGATTGAGAAATTTGCCATCGCATTCGACAACAGCCCCAGCGCGCGCAAAGCGGTCGACTTTGCGCTCTCGTCTGAGCTGCTTAAGGGGCTCAAGTGTAAGCTCGTCATGGTGGGGCGCAATGACGCCGCGCATGAGACGACCTTGAACAAGGTTCGCGACGAATTGATGGAAGCCGGTTACGCGGTCACGACAAAGCTATTGCCCGGCAGCGCTGCCAAGGTGATCGCCAAGGAAGTGAAGGACGGAGATGTCGATCTGCTGGTGATGGGGGCTTTCGGGCATTCCCACATTCGCGAATTCATCGTTGGCAGCACGACGACTAAGCTGGTGCGATCGTGCGCCGCGCCGGTCTTGATGTTCAGCTGATCGCCGCTGTCCTCACTTGGCGTTGAGCGCGTTCATGATGATCCTGGCGACATTGGGCGCTTCGGGATTCTGTTTCGCCAAAGTCCAGCAGGCGGCGAAGCTCGCGCCGGATTCCAGATCGACAGCGATCCATGCGCGGCTGCCGTAGAGCGCGCCGGAATGGGAGAGAACTGGAGCGATGCCCTTACGTTTGGAAACCCTCCAGCCCAGGCTGTAGGCGCTCTTTTGATCACGGGGTTCAGTTAATTCACGAATCGTTTTCGAGGAGATGCCGAGAGGATTATTGGCTTTAGGATGCCTCCATTGTCGTGCGACGGCTTCGCCAAAAACGGTCATCTCCCCCGCAGTCGAATACAGGCTTCCGCCAATGAGCGGAAATCGGTGATTTGAACCCAGCAAGTGCGGAGCGGCCTCACGGAGAAAACCGGTCGCAAATTGATTGTCGGGGAATTTGCCGGCGGGGAAGAATGTCGTTCGTTGCAATCCGAGCGGACGGCAAAGGCGCTCCTGGAGCATGGTTTCGAACGGGTGGTCACCGGCGAGCTCGGCGACGCGTCCGAGCACGCAATAGCCGGCGCCACTGTAGGCATACATGGCGCCAGGCTGCGCGATCAGGGAATGGGAGGCGATGTCATCGACGCTCTGCTTGAGAGTGATATCGAAGGTGCGAATCAGGCGTCCTTGTTCCGGCGTCATCTTCAGTTTCTGGCTGTAGATGCCAGACCGGTGGGACAGCAGCTCTTCAACCGTCGGAGCGCGTGACGCCTTGCCTCCGCTTCGGATCGAGGAGTTTGCGAATGCCGGAAGCCACCGGTCGATCCTGTGGCCTAATTCGATGGGAACTTTAGGATCGTCGATCAGGTTGAGGACGCAGGCGGAGGCAAAGGTTTTGGAACAGGAGCCAATCAGGAAGAGCGTTTGCTCGTCGACCGTATGCGCGGATTCGACCGCAACGGTTCCGTAGCTTCGGGACAGGATCAGGTCTCCTTGTCGGCGAATGGAAACCTGGGCTCCGGCAAGGGCTCCCTTGTCGATGAGAGTCCGGATGTCCGCGTCCAGCTTGCGGTGAGCCTTGGATTTGAGTGGCGTGGTTTCCGCCGCGAACGTGGGGACTGCGATCAGAACGCCAGCGGCGAAGCTCAGTAGTTTGGGGTTTACTCGCATTGTGTCACATGGATCGCTACTTCCGGTCGATGGATTTGCGCAACGTTTGAAACTTCAGGAATCCTTCCCAGGCGATTTCCTGCAACTGAGCGCGGTCTTTGTCCGAGAACTTCCGCGTGATGGGATTGCCGTCGCGGTCCTTCGTTTTGTCCTTTCCCTGATAGCGAATGTCGGTGATGGAATCAATGGGCAGGCCGACGGGGCTCTTCTCGAAAATGGCGGCGTAAAGCGTGCAGGCGGTCAGGTAGGCCATCGCCTTGTTGAGGTGAGCGTCGTTGATGAAACGCAGCGTCAGATCCGGTCGGTCCGTCTGACAGCGGTGGCCCACCAACGCCATGGGGGCGGCATTGGCGCCGATGCGATTGGCCAGCGCCGCAATGGCTTCGGTCTTCTCCACGACGGGCTTCGGATCGGGCGCGCTTGTCAGCGGTTTTGCGTTTTGAGTCGTGGGCGTCGTTTCGTAGAGGATCACCTGCGCGCCCTGGGCCCTGGCGAGTTCGGCGAACTTGGGGGCGTACTGGACATAAAGCGAATCCTTGCCCTTGAGGTCGTCGCGGTAGGATTGAAGCACGACGACATCCCATTTCTTGCGTTGTGACTCGAACTCCTTGATGAAGGTTTGATGCCGTTTGAGCGCCGCTTTTGCGTATTTGTCCTTGGGGTCCTTGGCCGCCTTTTTCAGACCGGCGAGTGTGGCTTCCTCCTCGGCAAGTGTCAGGGCGTGCAGTTTGACATAGTTCTGCGTTCCGAATCGCCAATGATCGCGCAATGTTCGGCCGCCGTAGATGACCGATGTGGGATTCAGCGTCAGCCCGGGATTGCCCGCTTCGGCCATGGCCTTGACGACCTTCGCCAAATTGTGGCGAGCGGTGTAACTGTTGCCGATGAAGAGGACGTTGAGTTCTGGCTTGTCTGGGGCGGCTGTGGCCGAAGGCGCGAGGACTGCTGAGAGAATGAGGGCGCAAAGCGAAGCGCCGAGGATTGGAATTGAGAGCGGCTTAGGTGTTTTCATTGGATTTGAGTCGGAGGCGCCGATGCTTCAATGAGATCGTTCATGGAGGCAAGGCAATATCATCTCAAGGATGACGCGGATCCTGTTTTCGAGAATTGGGAGCGACACAGTCGCGCTCCTTTGAATTGACTCTGCGCACTGAGGAAGTTGGGGATTCTGTAATTCCTTCAGAATACTGATATGGGACACCGAGGACGGCGTCCGTCTCCACATCTGAGAGGGACTCCGTCCTCGGTGTCCCATCCTTCAAGTAATCGAGATGTGCTCCAGCAAAGCTGTGACGGATGGATATCTTTTTCTGGATCTTGTGGTTTCTTTGAACTGGAACTGCCGGCAGAATCGACGTGCGTTCCGGAACTTGTTTTTGAACTCTGGCTAAAATGAAAAAACGAATAGCGCTTCTTCTGCTGGTCTTCGTTCTCGG
>JBLHKZ010000327.1:0-5976 GCA_047618185.1 Limisphaerales bacterium | reverse complement strand
GATCAGGATGCAATCGAACCAGGGGCCGCCGATGTAGCCGCGAGGGGGCGACTCGGCGGAAGCTGCGGCCAACTGTTTTGCATGCTCTGCCGTCATTTCCAACTGTGATGGTTCGATCGTTTTGGGCCCCGCCGCAACGATCTATTTAAGGATGCTGAACAAGTCGCTGAAATCATCGGTCCAGACAATGGGTTTGGCGTCGGGTGGGAACGGTTTCAATACCGCGTCTAATTCCCGGTCGAGCAGGAATTCTTGATTGTTGGACACCAGAACCCAGTCCGATTCGTAGACGCCGAAGCGATCCGCGTCCTGATTGACAACGAGCGCGGCGGATTTTTCCGATCGCTTGGCCAGTCCCATCACGACGGGTTTCAAATCCAAATGAGCGTTGGACACGTGGACTGCGAGGACGCCATCGGGCTTCAGATGTTTCCAATAGAGGTCAAACGCCTCGGCTGTGAGCAGGTGAGCGGGAATGGCGTCGCCGCTGAACGCGTCGAGAATCAGCACATCGAAATTCTGGGGCGCCTCCCGGGTCAAGTTGTTGCGGGCGTCGCCGATGCTGAATTCCAGGTCGCCCTGGCAATTTGCAAGGTAGGAGAAGCGCTTCTCGGCCAAAGTCTTGACGTCCGGGTCGATCTCGTAGAACCGAAGCACGTCGTTGGTTTTGGCGTAGGCGGCGACGGTGCCGACTCCGAGGCCGATGGCGCCGATTCGGAGGGGCGGGAAGTCGATCCGCGGTGGCGGGGCATTGGTGTCGGGGGCGTGGCGGCCCAGACGAGTGGGGTGTCGACGGATCGCGTAGCTTACGCCGCTGTCGGGTCCGTAGTAGGTGGTGGGGCGGAAACGGCGGGTCCGATAGCTGAACTGCGTGCCGTGCACGATATCGCCGTGATAGAGGAGGTATCGATGGGTATTCTCGCCGACGTGAGCCTCGGTCACGCGAAGTGTTCCGTAAAAATTGCGAACAGTTTCGAGTGTTGCCTGGCGCCGCGTTTTTACGTCGAGCGACAGGCACACAATGAGAATGACGATCCCTCCGATCCAGACGTTCCGTGTGAACTTCAAGAGACTGTTAAATTCTTCAGTTGATTTTTCGGGGTGTCGAAACAGGTGGAAACACAGCAACGCCGCAGTGAGAACAAGGCCGACGTGAAGCTCCCAGTAGTCGTTGAATATCAGAGGCGCGATTACACTGACGGCCAATCCGCCCAGGGCTCCGCCGATTGAGATCAGGAGGTAATACAGCGTGAGTCGGCTGGGGGGAGGTTTCAATCGGGCGAGTTCGCCGTGGCACAGCATGCACGCGGACAACAGGCCAACCAGATAGATCGCGATGTGGATTAAGATGGACGGCTCCCCGAACCGGGTCCAGATGATCGCCCCAAGGGAAACAACGAAGAACGGCGCCCAGATTCGGCGGTCATACCAGCGCGCGTGATCGAAACAGATGATGAAGCTGAGCAGATAGAGACTCAACGGGGCGACCCAGAGAAAGGGGATGACAGCGATGTTCTGGCAGATCTGATTGGTGATGGCCAGCAACAGCAGCGAAGCGCACGCGGGCAGGGCGATCCAGGGCGTCCATTCCCTTACGGAGATTTTGCGCGCCGGCTCCGAGGCGGCTTTGGCCTTGGGTGACGCCGTTTGTGGTTTGCCAAAATGTTGAAGTCTGCGGACGCCGCACCAGGCGAAACAGGCGGCGTAGGCGGCAAAGACAACCGACCAGATTATCGCCTGGCTCCGAATCGTGAAGTTGGGCTCGACGATGAAGGGATAGGTCAGCAGGCCCAGCAAAGAACCGAGATTGGACAGGGCAAACAGTCGGTAGGGAGTTGTTCCATGTTCCTCATGAAACCACGATTGCAGCAAGGGATTCGAGGCGGAGAGGACGAGGTAGGGAAGGCAAATCGTGGCGAATAGGAGGAGCAGGAGTCTCATGGCCGGCGCTTCGTTTCCAGTTGGCCTCCAGGTTTCCGCGGGAATAATGGGAAGGAAGAGGAAGGCCAACCCGATCAGCGCGAAATGAAGGAGGGTGAAGCCTCGAGTCGAAAGCCGTTGGGATAGAAAGTGAGCATAGGCATAGCCGGCCACCAGCAGGGTCTGAAAAAAGAGCATGCAGGTCGTCCAGACCGAGGGACTGCCGCCGAACCAGGGCAGGATGGCTTTCGCGATGATGGGCTGAACCTGGAACAGGAGAAAGGCGCTGAGAAAGATCGTGATTCCGTAGCGTGCCATGATCCTGCGGCGTCTGGATTAATCCTTTTGCGGGACTTGTTTTTCGGAGGGTGAAGGAGTCGCCCTTGCTTCGAGCCGCCGTTCCTTCAAATCGTAAACGTCGCCGTTCTTGAGAAATTGAGGAGTGAATTTACGCGGCGGATCCAGGCGGGCTGGATTGAAAATAGCAACCTGACCCGAACCAATCACGTTGAAACGATTGCCTTTCACGACAATCGCCGTGTCGTCGGCGATGCCGATCCCCAACAGTTCTGCGCGGGTCTTGATGACCCGGGTCAGATCGTTTTGCCGATTCCGTGAAGTGACATGCGTGTCGATCGCGATGTCGTGGAGCAGTCCGAAGCCGGTTTCATATTCCGGCGACATGACTAGTTGATTGCTCTTCGTCGATCCGCGGGTCAGGTAGGAGCCTTGAATGACGGCGCCGGCGGAGGAGCCGCCCACGACGCCGCCGCGATGAAGCACGCCGTCAATCGCGCGTTGTGTGCGGGTGTCGAGGTAGGCGCGGGCGAGGCGCCATTGCCGACCGCCGGTCAGCCAGACGCCGGTGGCGTCGAGAAGCGGCGCAACGAAGGTCTCCGAATCCGCTTCCGCGCGATCGCGAGTGTGAAGGATGGTCACGCGGGCGACTCCGGATTGAAGAAAAAAGACGAGCTGCTTCCAGTCTTCGTCCGTCGCCAGCATATCGAGTCGTTGGGCAGTGGGGATCAAAACGATGTTTCCTTTGGAGCCTCCCGCAAGATCGACGAATTTTTTCAGGATGGCGCGGTCGTTCATGTCGCCGCCGACAAGGACGAGGGAGCCATTCGCAGGCCCGATGAATTCAGGCGACGAAGCGCCGGCGACCGGCGGCGGGCCGTTCAGGCAAAACGCCGCGATGATCGCGATCATGGTCGCGGCGGCGTTCAGATGGCGTTGAAAGGGCGTCACGGTTTCGGCCGGTTGATTCAGTCAGTGTGTCGGATCTATTTCAATATTTTTAAGAGATTGATCGTCCTGTCGGTCCACGGAAGCGACACGACCTCGGTCATGTCGGTCAGGGATTTCCCGCCGGCGGCAAGTAGTCGCTTTTGAAAGTCGGAGTTGCCGCCGACCAGAATCCAATCGGCTGCATGGATAAATCGATTTGACTGGGCCGGGCTTCGGACGCGGATCGGGGCCGGGTTGGAATCGGCGTAAAGTCCCTTTAAAACGGGCGCAAAATCAAGCGCGGCATGAGTGATATGGAAGGCGATGACGCCGTCTTTCTTCAAGTGGCGTTCGAATTGAGCCCGCGCTTCGGCGGTCAACCAGTCCGTATGCGCCTGCCCGCCGCGGGCCGCTTCGACAACCATCAGGTCAAATCCTTTGGGCATTTCCGCCGCCATGACGGTGCGGGCGTTTCCGGGGATAAATTGAATATAGGCGAGGGTGTCACGGAGGTGATGAAAACCGAACTGGGCCGCATCCAGCGCGGCGCGATTCTCTTCATAGACTCGGACGGTATCTTCATCGGAGCAGTAGGCGGCGGCCGCGCCGGTGTGGACGCCGAGCAGGGCGACGCGCAGCTTGGGCTCACCCGGCCGGCGCCTGGCGAACTGTAGGGGATGATATTTGAAGGCCAACGCGATTCCGCTCTCCGGCCCGTGGTAGGCGATCGCCTGCCTGCGATATTGATGATGCACGACCTGGTCGCCAAGCCGGTGAGACCCATTCCAGAGCGTGTGCAAGGCGATTTTGGCGCTCAGCCTTGCTTCGGTAACCCGAGTGTCGCCGTGAAAGGATCGCGTGGCGTGGATCACTCCCCGTTGATAGGCGTTTATATTGAGCGCGCAAACCACGACGAGCGCGGCCACACCGGCCAGCCAGAGTTTGTGCCCGGTTGATGGATTGGCGATGTCCTCCAGAGATCCGGTGCGCTCGGTGCGCGCGATTCCGGTCACGACTGTCACCGCAAGCAACGCGATGTGGAACTCCCAGGTTCCCCCCAACGTTTGAGGAGCCAACCAGGCGGCTGTCAGCGAGCCGATGAAAACGCCCGCGGCAATGTAGATCGGAAAGGCGTCCGCGCTCTTGTTTCGGGGCGATCGGGACAACAGCTCGATATGGCAGAGTGTCGCGCAGAACAAGATTGTGAGCGTCGACGCGCCGATCGCAATGACGTTTGGAATCGCGGCGCGGTATTCGAAAAACAGGATGATCGCCTGAGCCGTGAAGGTAATCCAGGCGAGGCAGACCCACACTTTTTGTCGCGCCTTTCCAGCGCTTGTTGTTGCGATCACCCACGAAAACAGATAAGCGCCCAGGCCAAGAATCCAGACCGACGGATGCACGAGCCACGCCTGGGAGACGCGCGTGGTCGCGGCCACGCAAACCGCGGAGCCGCAACCGGGAAGAGCGATCCAAAACACACGATCGAGCGGCGAGGGGAGGGCGCGCTCTTTGGATTCACCAAGCGCCGCAGCTCGTTTTGCCGAATCCGCGCCACGGAAGGCTGCTGCAATTGTCGATATGGCCGCGCAGATGAATAACGCCGAAACCATCAGATTGCGGATTCCGTCAACGGCCATTGGATAAGCCGCAATGGGAACGGCTGTGGCGAGTCCTACGATGGCTCCGATCAAAGCGGCTGGAAGAATCCCGGGGCGTGCGGATTCGCCCCGGATGGCGGCCAGATTATCCAGGACAAACGGGGATGCCGCCAGCGTCATTGCCGGCACGTAGGTTTTCAGTGCGAGCGCCTCCAGAAGCGCTGAAGCGGTGTTTTCTCCCTGCGACAACCAATATTCACCCATCGAGAACGGGATAAAAGCGAACGAGAGCAGCAGCAAAACGGAGTGGACGCCGCTCTGGCCGATGGCCGACAGCGAGCGCCGCAGATAGCGGGCATAAGCCACGCCGACCAGCGCCGCCGCATGAAAAAACAACATGTGGATCAGCCATACCCCAGGTCCGCCTCCGAAAACTCGCAGATTCTCCCCGGCGAATGAGACTGCGAGCAGGCAAAATAGGCATCCGCTGAGGGCTGAGGCGACGAGAGAGAGATTCATAGTGTGGTCACGCCATGAGCAGAGTCGGCGCCACTCGGTCGGTGGCGACCATCCCATGCGAACAGATTCGATTCAAGCTGACTGGCCAAAAATTGCGCATCGCGCCGCCTAGCAGTCTGTCGGACTTAGGATTCCGTCAACGTTAAAGGAGCGATTCTGAAGGGTCCAATCTATCCCGCCCAAAATCAAAACGCCGTAGAACGAATCCTCGGGCTTCGAATTTAATACGTGTACGTAAGTCCGACAGGCTGCTAGCAGCCTGTCGGACTTAGAAAAGTCAATTCTTCGGAATGTTTGATTGAACAGGCGCCCGGCGCGGGTGTCTGTAACACATGGCTGCCCGCTTTGTTTGCATAGACCGCGACACCCCGCTTCTCCTGCCCCCCGACATGCGCGACTGGGTGCCCGCCAATCACCTGGTTCATTTCATCCTCGATGCGGTTGACGCCCTCGACTTGCGGCAGGTGAAGGTCAACACCCGCGGAACCGGCGACAAACAATATCCGCCGCGCATGCTTCTGGCCGCGCTGATCTACAGTTACGCCACGGGCGTCTTCGGCAGCCGCCGCATTGAGAGCAGCGCTTACGACAGCGTCCCGATGCGCGTGCTCACCGCCGACACCCATCCCGACCACGACACGCTCTGCACCTTTCGTCGGAAAAATCAGGCGTTGCTCACCGAGAGCTTCGTTGGGGTCCTGCAACTGGC
>JBLHKZ010000326.1:0-6001 GCA_047618185.1 Limisphaerales bacterium | reverse complement strand
GGACGGCGTCCCTCTCAAGGATGGAGACGGACGCCGTCCCCGGTGTCCCACTTTCGGGTCCGCCTTTCCTTGCGTGGAGACAAAGAAAAAGGGCGCTTCGATCGAAGCGCCCTTTGAATTGTATTGTCGCGGAATCAGCCGAGCAATTCCTGGATCGGCTTGCCGTTGCGGACGATCATCACTGGTCGGCCGGAAGGAGTGTGGTACTCCTTCGTGTGGTCGATGCCGAGGGTGTGATAGAAGGTCGCGGCGACGTCGTCGGGGCTGATGAGTCGGTCCTTCGGGCCTTCACCCTTTGCGTCGGATTCGCCGACGACCTGACCGCCCTGAATACCTCCACCCGCGAGCAGGCAGAACATGGCGCGCGGGTAGTGGTTGCGGCCAGCCGTGCCGTTGCGGGTGACGATCTTCGGCGTGCGGCCGAACTCGCCTGTGACGAAGACCGTCGTAGTGTCGAGCATGCCCTTGGCTTCGAGCGTCGTGTAGAGCCCGGCGAGGCCCGCGTCGAGCTTGGGCAGGTTCTTGTTTTTTAGAGTGTTGAAATTGTCGCGGTGCGTGTCCCAGCCGCCGAGATTGATCGTCACGAAGCGCACTCCAGATTCCACCAGGCGGGTGGCGAGCAGGCAGCTTTGTGAGAAGTCGTCTTCGCCGAACTGGGAGGAAATCGCCATCGATTCGCGGCTGAGGTCGAAGGCCTCGCGGGTCTTGGTCGAGCGCATCATCTCGTGGGCGCGCTGGCTGAATTTATCCATGCCGGCGAGGAGGGCGTCCTGCTTGGCGAAGTCCCCGAAGGCGGTGTCATACTTCTTGAGCATGTCGTGCCGGCGATTGACATCTTCCACCGTCACGCCGGTAAGCCCGCGGACTTGGACGGCCTGGCCGGGCTTTGGGGTTGTTCCCAGCTCGAAGGGGCCGTTTTCGACGCCGAGGTATCCGGTCGGGTTGGAGCCGCCTTTGGGAATGGCGACAAAGGGCGGGATGGCGGGATCGTTCTGCAACTCCTGGCTGACGACGGCGCCGTAGGCCGGGTATTGCAGCGAGGGCAGGGGACGGTTGCCGGTCTGCATGTAAAGCGAGCCGAGCTTGTGCGCCGCGAGCGTATGGCTGACGCCGCGCAGGATGGCGAATTTGTCGGCGACCTTGGCCATGCGCGGCAGGTGCTCTGAAAAGCGCATGCCGGGCACGTTGGTCTTGATTTCCTTGAACTCGCCGCGATGGGTCTCAGGCGCATTCGGTTTGAGATCGAAGGTGTCCATGTGGCTGGGGCCGCCAGAGAGGCGCACGAAGATCGCCGCTTTGGCTTTGGCTCCGCCGACCTGGCCGGATTTGGCCATGGCGAGATAGCCGGACAGGTTGAGGCCGACGCCGGCGAGGGCTCCGACCTTGATAAAGTCACGTCGATTGACTCCGTCGCAGTATTTGTGAGATGCCATATTTTTTATGGGGTTGGGGTTCGTGGGGGAATTTGAGATGTCAGATTTGAAAGTTGAGATCAGGTCGGCTGCCTAGTGGTTGATCATGAATTCCTTGGTGTTGAGCATGGCCCAAAGGAGTTCGCGAACGCCGCCGGAAACGGAGTCAGCCTTGCTCATGTCCGCTCGGGCCACTTCCAGTTCCGCGTTGGAGGGCGGGCGGCTGACGGTTCGGAGGAAGACCTCCTCGATCAGCTTGTCGGGATTCATCGCAACCTTCGGGGTGGCGGCGGGTTTGGCGTTCTTGCCAGTGTAATCGTCGAGGCGCTTGCGCTCGTTCTTGAGGTTGGTGGCCTGTTTGCGATACGAGGCCATTGCGGCTTTGTAACGTTTTTTCTGCTGCGGTGTCGCGTCGTCGTCAAACTTCTCAGGTCGTCGCTTCTGAAGCGCTTTTTCCTGCTGTTCAAGGCGTTTGAGGCGGCCCTGGATTTTCTTGTTGGCGCCGGACTTGGAGCTCTTCTTGCCTTCGGCTCTTTCGAGTTCGCCAATCCAGCCGTTCTTGCCGCCGCCGAGTCGATTCCAGACGTCCTGGTCGTTGCGGACGTAGAGGGTCTGGATGAGTGTGGGGGCGTTCGAGCGCTCGCAATCGCAGGTGGTTTCGCGCACGGGCTTGCCGAAGATCGAAAGCGCGTAGCTCGAGCCGCCCTTCTTGTTGCCGTAGCCGGTTGCGGCGGCTCCGCCAATGGAGCGCATGTCCATGTTGGAAATCATCTCCTCGGCCAGAGCTGGGGAGCCCGTCGCCAGGGTGATGGCGTCGTTCACAACCTCAGCCGGGATGCGGCGCAGAACCATGCGGCTGAAATTCTTCTCATCGAGGCGATTGCTGTCGGTGACCTTCCAGCTGCGTTGGTAGGCGTCGCTGTTGAGAATCTCGTTGTGCAGCCATTTCATGTCGTAGCCCTTGGCGGCGAAGGTCGTGGCGAGATAGTCGAGGAGCGCCCTGTTGCTGGGCGGGTTGGCGAGATTCATGTCGTCGGCCGGCGCGACGATGCCGCGGCCGAAATAGTTCTCCCAGACGCGATTGACGAAGGCGCGGGCGAAGTAGGGGTTCTCCGGGGAGCGCAGCCATTCCATCAGCGGGGCGCGTGGGTCGTCGTATTCCGAATCCATGACTTCCTCGCCGCCGAGGAGCTTCGGGGTGATGACGCGGCCGCCGGCTTTCGGGTTCCTCTTTTTGATTTTGGCCAACTGCGCCTTGGTCAGCTTCTTGTTGGATCTCGGCGCGGAAATGTAGACTTCCTGGATCGGGACGGGCTCGCCGCGGGAGGCTCGCCGCTTGATCTCGGCGTAGGTGTCTTTCTTGTTGTTCTTCTTCTTGGTGTAGCCGACGGCTTCGTTGATTTCCGTGGTCAGGTCGCGATAGCCGGTGTCGTCGCGCTGGCTCTTGTCTGTTCCGTATCCGACGCGATCGAAGAAGGCCTGAAATTGCGTGAAATCCTTTTGCGTCCACTGGTCGAAGGGATGCTTGTGGCATTGTGCGCACTGGATGCGAACGCCGAGGAAAGAGTGGCTAAAGGCCAGCGCCTTTTCTTCGGGTTTCCGAACATTGCGGCGCGACCAATACCAAGGCATGGAATCGCGTTCGGCGAAATCGTGTGGGTTGTCCTTCTTGAGGTAGGAGGACATTTCGGTCGCGTAGTCGAGATAGGATTCGCCCTTGTCGCGGCTCTTGCCGAGGACGATGCCGGCGGCGAGCTCGTCGTAAGGCGCGTTTTCAGCGACGCGCTTGTAAATCCAGTCGTACCATTGGCGGCCCATCTGGGTGCGAAAATTGCGGTCGGTGATATTGCGGGCGTTGTTGCCGGTGATGTCGCAAAGCCGGGTGGTCCACCAGGCGGCATAGCCGGGCGACTCGAGCAGATCCTCGATCTTCTTTTGTCGCTTGTTGGCCGAAGAGTCCGACTGGAAGGCTTTGACCTGTTTTGGCGTCGGCAGCGTGCCGGTGAGATCGATGCTGACGCGGCGGAAGAACTCAAGATCCGTGCAGACTTCGGAAGGAACGATGCCGACCTTCTTTAGCTTTTCGCCAATCAGCTTGTCCACCTTCGTGCGCGTGGCGACTTGTGGGTAGTTGCGTCCGATCTTGTCGGAAACGGGCAGCATGACCGGAATCGGATGCACGCCGTTGTCGTAGAAGGCGACGATGTGCGTGTCTCCCTTGTTGAGCGAGGTCACGACGCCGTGCTCGTCCACCTCGGCGACGGATTCGTCGTTGGTGCGGAAGCGGGTGATCTGGGTGACGTTCTCGACCGTGCCGTCCTTCCAGTAGGCGAAGACCTTGAGCTGAGTTTTGGCGCCGGCTTTGCCGAAAACGATCTCGCGGGGGAAGACTTCGAGGCGATCGAACTGGCCGGTTTCCTCAAGGTCGAATTTCGCTCCGCCCTGAATCCATTTCAGGATCAGGTTGTACTCCCAGCTGTCCTTCTTGATTCGCTCCTTGCCGCGGTGCTTCACCTGCATGGTGGGCTTGGTGAGGATCAGGCTGTTTAACGGATCGTCCACTCGCGTGCGGATCTCGCCCTCGTTGCCCTCGTCGTCCTGAGTGATGGCCTTGTGATCCTTTTCAAAATCGTAGCCGAACAGAGACAACTGAAAACCTCCCTGTCCGGAAAAGGAGCCGTGGCACTCACGGCCGCTGCAGCCCGAGCGGCTCATCAACGGGACGACGTGCCGGCGAAAGCTGGGCTTTTCCGGGGCGGTCTTGGATTGGAAGCGTTCGGTAAAGGTCTTCAGACCCTTGGGTGCGTCGGCCTTCTCGGCGATGGCCGTTGAGGTCGTGAAGGTTGCAAACGCGGCAATCAGAAGCGGCGTAGCCCATTTCAGGCTGGATCGGAGCGAGGGGGAGGCGGCGTATTTCATCTTAAGAATGAGGCGTGGCCAAATGCGAATTCAGTGTCGGACTAAGCGTATCTATTCTGGAAACAGGGGCAATATTGCATTCAATTGTGAGTATGGAGGCAAGTCCATTTTGTCACAAGGTGGTGGGAATTATCAAATTCAGGGGTTCCGCGCAATGGATTAGTGGCTGAGGTGAACTCACTTTGGGCAGGTTGCGGCCGCGCGGAATCGGGCTTTATTCCGCTCTTCGGCCAGGTAGATTGGCCGCATGACGAGAAGCATGACCCGAAGGGGATTTGTTCGAATGGTCGGAGCGAGCGGGGCGGCCGTCGCCGCGGGAGCGGGAAGCGACGCGTTTTCCGCTCAAAGCGCCGCCGAGCCGATCATCGATATCCACCAGCACCAGGGCTACAAAGGACGCACGACCGCTCAATTGCGCGCACACCAGCGGGCGATGGGAGTCACGACTACTGTCATCCTACCGTCGGCGCGGGCCTATGACCGGTTGGAGGATGGGTCGTGGAAGGATCCGGAGCGGCAGCGCGTCGCAAACAATGAAGCGGCCGTGCAGCTTGTGCGCGAACGGCCCGATGAGTTTGTGCGATTCGCCAACGAGCTGCCCACAACGAAACCGCGGCTCGCGACGATCGAGAAATACCTTCGCAATGGCGGACTGGGCATTGGCGAGTCGAAGTTCAAGATTGAGTGCGATTCCAAACACATCGAGGCCCTGGCCGAGATGGCGCAATCCTTTGGCGTTCCCGTCCTGATGCACTTTCAGCACGAAGCATGGAATCTCGGCATGGAGCGCTTCGATCGGATTTTGAAAAAATATCCGAAGGTGAATTTCATTGGCCACGCTCAGACCTGGTGGGGGAACATCGACAAGAATCACGATCAAAAGGTGATGTATCCGAAGGGCAAGGTCACGCCGGGTGGGCTGACCGATCGCCTGCTCTCGGAGTATCCGAACATGTTTGGCGATCATTCGGCCGGCTCCGGCAACAACGCCCTGATCCGCGATGAGGAACACGCTCGCGGATTCCTGGAGCGGCATCAGGACAAGCTGATGTTTGGCTCCGACTGCAACGACTTGATCGGGCGCGGGCCGGGTTGTTCGGGATCGAGGACGATCGCGGCGATTCGAAAACTGGCCGTCTCAAAGGAGATTGAGCGGAAGATTCTGTGCGGGAACGCGAAGCGGTTGTTGGGGATTTGACGTGGGTCTATGCCCGGTCTCCTTCAAGAATCTCCAACAGGCTTTCGTGAACAAAACGGAGGCTGACCGGGGGATTTGTTTGTCCGGGGATTGGCTCTGAATGAAATCGTACCTCGCTGACCGGAACGTCAGGCAAACGTTCGCCAAGTTCCTTGAATTCACTCCAGCGCGTGATGGGCGGTTTCATCAATTCAACCGGAATACGGCAAACGAAAAAATCTGGCGTGTAGTCGTCAAGATCGTCGTCGAATGGCGAGTCGAAGTAATACGCGTTTTCACCAAAACGGACGACAAAATCTCGAGGCACGTCCCAGAAGGAGTTGTAGAAAATGACGATCCATTCACTCATGGGGAGTATTGCGATCAAGCGCTTCTTTCCAGGTTGCGTCGCCGCGATGGTCTGATTTCACCGGGAATTTTCAATCCAAAACGATCTGATCGTTGAAGCTCTCTGCTATGCTCGCGCGCTTTT
>JBLHKZ010000325.1:0-6002 GCA_047618185.1 Limisphaerales bacterium | reverse complement strand
CTCTTTGTCACCACTGGCGACGGCACCAGCGATTCCGACGACGACAATCGCGGCCAGGGCCTCGACCACATTCTGGCCAAGACCCTGCGCATCGATGTCGACAACCCGGACCTCGGCAAAGCCTATTCGGTCCCGGCGGACAATCCTTTCGTCGGCGTCCCCAACGCCGCGCCCGAAACCTGGGCCTACGGCTTTCGCAATCCCTGGCGAGCGCACGTCGATCGCAAGACCGGCCATCTCTGGGTGACGCAAAACGGCCAGGACGCCAGCGAGCAGGTGTACCGCGTGACGAAGGGCGCCAACTACGGCTGGAGCGTCTTCGAAGGCAGCCGGCCCTTTCGACCGACGCGCAAGCTTGGCCCCACACCCGTGTCGATTCCCACCGCCGAACACTTCCATCACGAAGCGCGCTCACTCACCGGTGGCGTCGTCTACCACGGAAGCGAATTGCCGGCCTTGAAGGGCGCCTACATCTACGCCGATTACTCCACCGGTAAAATCTGGGCCATTAAACACGACGGGGAGAAGGTTGAATGGCACAAAGAAATCGCCGACACCACTCTCGGCATTACCGGCTTTCTTGAAGGCCCCGAAGGCGAACTTCTCACGCTCGATTACCAACCCGGCGAAGGCAGCGGCTTCTTTCGCCTCGTTCCCAACACCGCGACGAACGATCCCAAATCCTTCCCCCGCAAGCTGAGCGAAAGCGGCCTCTTCGCCAGCGTGAAAGATCACCAACTCCGGCCCGAAGTCATCCCCTACAGCGTCAACGCCGAACTCTGGTCCGACGGCGCGCACAAGGCGCGCTTCCTTGCGCTCCCGACAGCCGAAGCGACCGAGGCCGACGCCAAAGTTCAGATGCAATACAGCGCCCGCCGCGGCTGGGAATTTCCGAACGGAACCGTCGCGATCAAATCCTTCGGCCTCGAGTTCAAGGAAGGCGATCCGACGAGTCGTCGCTGGATCGAAACGCGTTTCCTCACGCGGCAGGAGGGAGAATGGTTCGGCTATTCCTATCGTTGGAACGACGAACAGACCGACGCCACGCTGGTCAAGTCAGAAGGTCTCGATCAGGAGTTCTCGATCAGGACAAAGGACGGCAAACAACGGCGTCAAACCTGGCGCTACCCCGGCCGCGCGGAGTGCATGGTCTGCCACACTCGCGCCTCGAAATACGTCCTCGGACTTTCAACCCTGCAGCTCAATCGCGCGCACAATTACGGCCAGGGATTCGCAGCCAACCAAATGGAGGTGTTGAACGAACTCGGTCTGCTTGCGTCCGCCCCAAAGAACAAGCCACTGTCGGAACAGCCGAAGCTCGTCGATCCTCGCGATGAAAGCGCCGATCTCGACCTGCGCGCGCGCTCCTACCTCCAGTCCAACTGCGCCATCTGCCACGTCGGCGCCGGCGGGGGAGACGCCCAGTTCGATCTGGAGTTCCACCTGCCGCTCGACAAGACGAAACTCGTCAATACGCCGCCGGTCCACGACGCGCTCGGGCTGAACGACGCCAAGTTGCTGGTCCCAGGCAAGCCTGAGGCCTCACTCCTCTGGCAACGCGTCGCCCGACGAGGCCCCGGCCAAATGCCGCCCCTGGCGTCCTCTGCCGTGGACCCGCATGCGGTGAAACTCCTTCACGATTGGATTGCCGGAATGCCATCAACGCCAACCCAATAGCCCTCCGGCCGCCGGTAGGGATGCGTTCCACCGCGTCCCCATTCTTGAAACGAGCGGTTTAGGAAAAAATGGCAGACCAAACCAACGGGTCCCCGCCCGGGATCTCCACAATTCGAAGAAGCAACGCGAAGCGATCAAATCATCCCGGCCATCTTGCGGCCCGCCCAGTAGACGCCGAGCAGCAGCAGGATCAGCCCGCCCCACCACGGACTCGCCCAAAGCCGTATGCGCTTCTCCAAGGGTCGCGGCTCCGGCAGCAGGGCGATGCGTTCGAGGATGCCGTCGAGGTCTTCGATGGCTCCACTTTCACCCAATGTGATCGCGGCGATCTCATCGAGGATCTTTGAATTCACGGGCTGGCCGGTTCGCTCGATCGTGGGCGACGCCACATCAATCTTCGTCTCTAGTTCCCGATCGTGTTTGGGCGCTTCGACGACCACGTTGTAGATTTCCCCCCGTTCGGGAACGAAGCTCGATTGGAACACTCCCCAACCGCCCTCCAACAAACTGAACTCCACGCGTTCCGTCGCGCCCGACTCGGAGGTGATTTTGCCAATGACCGGACCGCGATCGATCGGCAGGCCGCCCTGACTCATCACGGTCGCCTGGAGAAAAACGGTTTCCCCAACTTGTGGCGACTCCGGACTAAAACTCAGCCGGATTCCCTGGCGTTCGGAAAGGTGCCGTTGGTGAGCCATCCAACGAACAACCTGGCTCCAGAATTGATAGTGATATTTGTCTTCCACACCGCGTCGCCAACGCCAGGCGCTGTCCGTGCCCATGAACAGCGTCTTGCCATTGCCGTAGGGTTTTGACACCAGCAACGGCAGCCGGCCCCAGCGATTGCGCATGGCCGAATGAACCGCCAGCACGGTTGAGCCTGGTCGGCTTTTCTCCACTGCGGCGCACCAATAAAACCCCGGCAGTCGCTTCCAGATCCCGGCGTTGCGGGTGGCGTCGACGTCAAAACGCGTCAGCAAGTGATCGCGGCCTCGGCTCGACAGCGCCAACGACGCCTCATTGCGCAACCCGACGCCCTCCGGCCGTTGCGGGTCCAGTGTGACCGGCATCAAATCCGCCAGTGGCGTGTTCGTGAACGTGTGCTGCCGCCCACGCACGCCTGGCAGGAACACCAGACCGCTCGCCTGCTGTTCGACCAGCCCCTTGATCAACTGGGCGTCGCCCTCCTTCAATTCGCCGCTTCCGACGCCCACGTCGCCCAGAAAAATCACGTCATAGCCGGAGAGCAATTCCTTCGAGCCTGGAAAAGCGGGCAGGTAGCCTCGCCCTCCGCCCGGCGGCAACGAGGGATGAAACAGGACCGCGTGCATCTCAACGCCCGGATCCCGCTCCAGCGCGTTGCGCAAGAAACGAAATTCCCAACGCGGCTGGGATTCGACGACCAGGACTTTCAAAGTCTCCGAGCGGATCGCGATGCGAAAGGTCTGGCTGTTGTTGTCTGTCTGACTCTCGCCCTCCTGCACCGGCAGGTCGACCGTCAGCGTGTATTCGCCCACCGCGCGCGGCGACCAGACAATCGCCTCCTGAAGCTCGCTCATCGACGGGATCACGATGTCCCGCTTCGCCTCCTGCTGGTCGTCGCGACGGATCGTGACCGTTGTTTCAACTATTTCCGGCAAATGGCTTTTAATGCGGAACGGGATGGAAATCTGTTCGCCCACCAGCCCGTAAACCGGCGCCTTCACGCGCTCGAGTGAAAGGTCCGGCAGCGGCGTTTCCCGCCCCACCGCGATCGAAAAGACCGGCGCGTTCCGCTCGCGAAAGCGCGTCGCCGCGCTGACCGGCGACTTTCCAGAATTCCAGTCGCCATCGGTCAACAGCAACACGGCCTTGAGGTGACGATCACGCTGAAGGACATTCTCCAGCGCCCGATCGATATCCGTGCCCTCGGCGGGCGCTCCGCTTTCCGGCGCGGCAAACTCTTCAATCCGCACCTTCGCCGAACTTTCCAGCGACTTCCAAAATTCGCGCTCACGTTGCGCGCCCAACCAATCGGCGCGGCTGACGACGCTGTTGGAGACGATCAAATCCTTCGTCGCCATGCTTCCCGAAGCGTCCGTCAGAATCACGATCTCGGGATCCTCGGTGCGCTCAATCACCTTCACGATCTCAGGGCGCAAGAGCGTAAAAACCAACAGAGTGACAATGACCACGCGCAGGCTCTCGAGCAGCGCGACAGGCCGAGTCCGACCGCGCCGACGCCAGTTGACGCGGGCCAGCCAGACCGCAGCCAGCCAGACCACTGCCGCCAACAGCATCAGCGGCATCGAAGCGCCAAAGGACCAGTGCGTCATGTTCGCGCCGCCTCCTTCGCCAATTCCGACGTCTCTGTGGCGGGCAAAATCAGAACCGCCTCAATCATCAAAAACACCAGCATTGCGCACAGAATCAAACGCCAGATTTCTCCCTGTAAACGATCTTCACGCTGGCCGGTTTCCTCCCACAGCCGGACGGGCAATTCGCCAAACAAACCCGTCGCCGTATCAGCCTCCATCACCGTCGGCTCGTTCTCCGACTCCGGCCGGTTCACCGCGACCAGCCGATCGCCGTGACGATACACGCCCGCCTGCGACAGAATGTCTTTCGACTGATCGGAATCGACCAACGTCCACGGCTTCGTCCGATCGACTGCGTTAAGTTCGCCGCACGCCAGAATCGAATCCCGATTCAACCGCCGCCCGCCCTCCGCGAGAGCCCGCCGCAATATCGGCACCAGCACAAAGCCATCGCCGAGCGACGACCATTCCGGCGTCGGCAATGATCCACAAAAATAGATCCGTCCGCGCCCGAGCGAACGCCGCGTCAGAAAAGGGGTCTCGTCTTCGAAGGCCGCCAACACCGCGCTCCCCCCCTTGATTCGCCGCCGCTGAATCGCCGCAAACTCATCGACCGGCAAACGCAGACCTTCATCCGTGTTCGCCAGCGGACCTTCATTTTCTTCCCAGATCGAAATCCCAAAAACATCCTCGCCATCTGCCGCGTCCAAGGCGCCCCAACCCATTCCCTGAAACTGAACCGCGTCATCCTCCGCAGTGGGAAAAAACACCGCCACGCCGCCTTCCTCAACAAACGTCCGAACCCGATCAGCGACATCTCCCTTCGGCAATGGCGCCTGCCAGACGAGCAAGGAGTCGGATTCCCAAACGGCGCTCGCGGCTTCGTTCGGAGACGCCAGCTTCGCCGGCACAAATCCCTCCTTATCGCGGGTCGACGCGGCAAATCGCAGAAAGCGAGCGTTGCGGTCATCCGAGCTGACCACGGTCGCGGCGAAGGCCGTATCCGAGCCATAGACGAAATAGGCGGTATTATCCGAGCCATTGCCATCGTCGGGCAGGGAAACGCTGCCCCACCCCCCGGTGGAGTCCGACGGCGCATCCACACGCTGACGCCAACGCACGGATTGCCCCTCAAGCAGTGTCTCCACCTGTGACGTCTTGCCGTCCACGCTCACCGTCACGGGAACGGTTTCGCTCGACGAATCATCGCGACGAATGTCGAACGCGAGATCCAGTTCGGCCGCCGAGCCTTTCGTCCGACGCGTCAGCTCGCTCAAGGAAACCATGGCGTTGGCGGACCCGTTTTCATTGAAGGCCAACAGGCGCACACGCACGGGCTGCGGCAGCGCGTCCAACTGCGCAATCATGGACGCCCAACGATCGTCCTCCGGACGCCAGTTACTGGCCTGCAGATCGGAGGCAATCCAAATTTCCGAGGCTCCAGCCTGATTATCGACCAGCCATTGAAAAGCCGTTTGCAACATGGCCGGAATATCCGCCGCCGCATCCGACGGCCCCGTGGTCGACAGGCGGCCCAACGCGTCCGCTCCCGCAATTTGTTGCGGCTCGCGTAGCGCGTTCTCAATCAGGATCAGGTGGCTCGAATCCTCAAACTGCCGCGCGGCGCCCGCCAGGAGTTTCAGGGCCTGTTCGCGCTTCGTGCCGTCTCCCGTCGCGCTGTCGGCCTCCATGCTCGGCGAACGATCCAGGAGAATCACGATGGCGTCCGGCGCCGGCGACAAGGCCCAGCCAAGCCAGCCCCCGGACAACGGCCGTGCCACGAAAAGAATCAAGGCCAACACCGCCAGCGTGCGAAACAGCAGGATCAACCACTGCCGCAACCGGGCGTGACTGGTGGAACTGCGATTCGCCGCCAGCAAAAACTGCATCGCCGCCCAGGCTCGGGGGCGATGCCGCAGCCGATTGAGCAGGTGAATAATCACCGGCAGCAAAATCAGCGGCAACGCCCACAAAATGGATGGCTGAAGAAAAGTCATGTGCCGCGGAGAATCATCTCAACAAATTTAA
>JBLHKZ010000324.1:0-6056 GCA_047618185.1 Limisphaerales bacterium | reverse complement strand
GCGCCAACGTCCGCAGCGCCCCGCCCCACCGGCGCTGCGCATCCAACGGCAGTCACGGGCAAACGCCTCCCCCGAGAGGAAAAACAGGCCGCGATGGCGGAATTGAGGGAACGCGCCATAGTCTGTCAAAAATGTCCCAAGCTCGCGTCAACGCGGCAGAATGTCGTCTTCGGGGTCGGCGACATTCATACGGATTTGATGTTTGTCGGCGAAGCTCCGGGCGTCGATGAGGACCGCCAGGGCGAACCATTCGTCGGCAAGGCCGGACAACTGCTGACAAAGATTATTCAGACGATGGGCTACACCCGGGACACGGTCTACATCGCCAACATCCTCAAGTGCCGCCCCGACACGCCCGCCCAGGAATACGACAATCGCAAGCCCACCACAGAGGAGATGGACGCCTGCAAACCTTATCTCCTTTCGCAGATCGATCTGATTCAACCGAAGGTGATCGTCGCCGTTGGCCAGACCGCCGCGCACGCGCTCCTCCAGACGACCGAAGGCATCACCCGACTCCGCGGAAATTGGATGGAATTTCGCGGCATCCCGGTCATGCCAATCTTTCACCCGTCCTACCTGCTCCAAAAGGACGACCTCGCGACCAAACGCAAGGTCTGGGAGGACATGCTCCAAGTACTCGCAAGACTCGAAGTGACGATCAGCGCCAAGCAACGGGGTTTCTTTCTCCCGAAATAGAATCTACCGGTTCAACTTCGCGCCGTAATGTCGTAGGACGCTTCCCTTGATTTCACGATTAGCAACTGAGCCCGGCCTGTTGGCGATTCCGATTTATTCTCCAATTCCGATCTCGCCGCGCAATGCCACGGCGGATTTAATCTCCCTGAACAACGGGTCTGGGATGTCTTGTCGTTCGCATAAAAACATAAACCACATGGATATGCTGCTGCTGCAAGGCTCGCAGCCCTCCGTGCGCCGGTTTTTTTACGCCATTCTAATTTTGACGTTTTTTGACATGCGCCCCCACCGCGTTTTCACTTCATTTCCCCACCGCTGACTGCTAAAAGCCTCGCATGTCAGCGGATCTTTCCATCGGTTTTCTCGGCGCCGGAAAAATGGCCACGGCCCTCGCCCGCGGCTTTGTCCAGGCCGGCATCGTCAAAGCGGAGGCCATCGTCGCCAGCGATGTCTATCCGGCGGCGCGTGAAGCCTTTGGCGAAAGCGTCGGCGCGCGAACCGTTAAATCCAACGCTGAGGTCGCCCAAGCGGCCAAGGTTCTTTTCATCGCTGTCAAACCCGATCAAGTCGCCGGCGCTCTGTCGAGCATTCGGGAGGAATTCACTGGCGAGCATCTGCTGATTTCCATCGCCGCCGGAGTGACGATCAAACAATTGGAATCCGGCCTCAGCGACGGAGCGCGAGTCATCCGCGTGATGCCCAACACACCCGCTCTCGTCGGTGAATCGGCCAGCGGCTTTGCGCTCGGCTCGTCCGCGACTGAGGAGGATGGGGCATTGACCGAGAAACTGCTTTCAGCCGTGGGGCTGGCTCTCAAGGTGAAGGAAGCCCAGCTCGACGCCGTAACCGGCCTGAGCGGCAGCGGCCCCGCCTATGTCTACCTGATGATCGAGGCGATGAGCGACGGGGGCGTCGCGGCGGGCTTGCCGCGCGATATCGCCACCCGACTGGCCGCACAGACCCTGCTGGGCGGCGCGAAGATGGTCCTGGAAACCGGCCAGCATCCCGGCGCCTTGAAGGACATGGTCACCAGCCCCGGCGGCACGACCATCGACGGCGTGCACGAACTTGAAAAAGCCGGCGTCCGCGCCGGCCTGATGAACGCCGTTCGCACGGCCACGAAAAAGGCCCGCCAACTCGGACGGCGCGCCGAACGAGCAAAAAGGAAGGGCGTATGAGAAAGCGGTTTTCGATTTGTAATTTGCGAACGCTTCGGCTCGGCGCAAGGCGCTCCGCTTGGAAATGAATTTCTCCGCTCCCAGCGAAAAACAAGCGCGCATTCTTTGGTTTGCCGCCACCGCCGTCGCCACGGCGATTGTGCTCACGCTTATTGGCGTCATCCTCTGGGGCGCCGCCTGGACGATCAGCAAGCTTTCCTCGATTCTGCTGCCACTGGCCATCGCCGGCATCCTCGCCTATCTGATCGACCCCGTCGTAGGCTGGACGGAAAAGAAACTCAAGATACCCCGCGCTCGAGCCGTTCTGATGGTGATGTTCGCGGCCGTCATGGCCATCCTCATGTTGTTGACGACCTTTATCCCCACCCTGTTGCAGGAAATCGGGATTCTCGTCCGCAACGTTTCCGACGCCACTTACGTCGAAGAAGCCAAGAAGAAGCTCGGCGACTGGCTTGAAATACCCGACGGCGCCTCTGAATCCGCCACCGCAAGCTCTGCGGATCCTTCGACCAACGCCGTCGTCAGCGCCGCCAGTGAAGGCGCGGACAAGAACGCCGTCCTCAACGCGGTCACCGAAGGGACGACCAACAACGTCATGGTCGACTTGCCGACCCATTCCGCGAGCAGCGAAAAAGGCGACGACGGCTGGAAACAAGCTCTCGTCGACAAGGCCGAGGCCTGGCTCACCGCCAATTTACCGACCATCTGGGAATGGATCATGACCCAGGCCAGCAAGCTTGCCTCCTGGGGAGGTCTGGTGATTGGCATGGCGATGGTTCCGGTCTATCTGTTTTATTTCCTCCTCGAAAAGCGCGGCATTCGCTCGAACTGGACGGACTACCTGCCCTTGCGTGAATCCAAAATGAAGGAGGAATTGGTCTTCGTGCTCAAGGAAATCAACGAGCGCCTGATCGTCTTCTTTCGCAGTCAGGTCCTGGTCGCGATGTGTGTGGGCGGACTGCTTATCATTGGCTACAAACTGATCGGCCTGGAATACGCGTTCCTGCTGGGCGTGTTGGCCGGAATTCTCGGGATCGTTCCCTATCTCGGCGTCATGCTCAGCATTGTGCCCGCCCTGACGCTCTGCATTATTCAGTTTGGCGACTGGCCCCACGCCTTCGCGCTGATCCTCCTCTTCGTCGCCGTGCAAGCCGCCGAAGGCCTCTACATTTCACCGAAAATCATCGGCGACCGCGTCGGCCTGCATCCGCTTACGATTATCCTCGCGGTCATGGTCGGCACCACGCTGCTGGGCGGCATCATCGGCGGCATCCTGGCCATCCCGCTCACTGCGGCGCTGCGGACGCTGATGTTCCGCTACGTCTGGAACCGAAAACGATTCGCGGAAACGGCGCCTCCCGGAACACCCGAATCCCTCGAAGCCATTCCCGATTAATTCGCGCGGCTTTGCGCGTTCCCCATCATTGCCGCCACCCGATCAAGCAACTCTCTGAAAAACATGCCGTTCATTCTCGAAAGCCGTCGTCGGAAACCCAAGACCCTAAACAGCCGCTACCCCTCGGCCACGTTTATCGACCTGACCTCCAAGGCCTCCAGACCCTGGGTGAAATTCAGCCCCTTCTTTCCGCACGGCGGCATTCCGGTCCCGGTCGCGCCGACCACGCGCGCCCACAGCGTCGAAGGCATCTGGCAGGGCTTGAAGGTGTTCAAGACCGAGGATGTCAATCTCGCCCGCTTTGAAGTCACGACCATGCGCGGAATCAAACGCGCCGCAAAAAAGTTCGATCGCGTCATTGGTCATCGCAACGGACTGAAAGGCGACGACCTCCTGGACTACGTCACAGCCAGAAAGAAGATCTACCTGCCAGCCTACAAATGGGTCCTGGAAAACAAGCTTCAGGAGGAGCTTGAAGAGTTGCGCGAAATGGGAGCCAACGGGGACGTCGTCCTGCTCGACTACGAAACCAACGCGGATGTCGAAAACACGCACAACCCGCTGTCCCACGCCAGCCTCGTCATCGCGTTCCTGGAAGACCGCTGGCCGGCTTAAGTCGCGGCCGGTAAATTCGAATCACGAATTTCGAGATTGGGCCGCGCCGCCTAGACCAGCTCCTGCCCGCTGCCGTCCGCTCCACCGCCTTCCAGATCGATCAGAATATCCCGCGGCTCAGCGCCCTTTGACGGGCCGACGACGCCCATATCCTCCAGCGAATCCATGATGCGCGCGGCCCGCGTGTAACCCAGCCGCAGCCGCCGCTGCAACAACGACACGCTGGCCTTCTGCTCCACCCGGATGACCTCGATGCAGCGCTCGATCAGCTCCTCGTCCGCGTCGCTGCCTCCGCCTCCGCCATTCTTGCCACCCTTCCCGGAAGCCATACTGGAAACCGGCTTCTGCAGCTGCTCGTGAATTTCCGACTCATAGGCCGGCTTGCCCTGCTTGGCGATGTAATCGACCATGTCCTGAATCTCCTCATCCGTGATCAGCGCGCCCTGCACGCGAATGAGTTTCGCCGAACCTGGCGGCAAATAAAGCATGTCCCCCTTGCCCAGAAGCTTGTCCGCCCCCATCGCGTCGAGAATCGTGCGCGAGTCCACCTTGGCCGCGACCTGAAACGCAATGCGCGAGGGAATGTTCGCCTTGATGACGCCGGTGATGACATCGACGCTTGGCCGCTGCGTCGCGACGATGCAGTGAATGCCGGCCGCGCGCGCCATCTGCGTGATGCGGGCGATCGCCATTTCCACGTCGGCGGGCGCGACCAGCATCAGGTCGGCCAGCTCGTCAATGATCACGACGACATAGCTCAGCTTCTCCGGGATGATGATCGAATCGTCTTCCTCTTCGGAAATTTCTTCGTCCAACTCAGCCGCAAACCCCTCGCCTTCCGCCTCGCCCCGTTCGCGCGCCGCGTTCAATCGAAGCTCGAACTGATCGGACTTCTTCTTCTTGGCCTTCGCCCGATTGTTGAAGGATTGAATGTTGCGAACGCCCACTTTGGCGAAGATCTGATAGCGCTTCTCCATCTCGGTGATCACCCAGCGCAAGGCCATGATCACTTTCTTGGGATCGGTCACCACGGGCACGACCAAATGCGGCAGCACGTTGTACTGCTGCAGCTCCACGACCTTGGGATCGATCATCACGAAGCGCATCTCATCGGGCGCGAACTTCATGAGCAGTGAGGCGATGATCGAGTTGATGCACACCGATTTGCCCGAGCCCGTGCTGCCGGCGATCAACAAATGCGGCATCTCGGCGAGATCGGCGACGATCGGTTTGCCGTAGACGTCCTTGCCCAGCGCGACCGGAATGCGGGCCTTGCTTTTCTTCCACTCGGGCGATTCCAGCAGATCGCGCATCACGACCATGGTCTTGATGCGATTGGGGACCTCGATGCCGACCGAACTCTTGCCCGGCACCGGCGCCAGAATATTGATTCTCTCAGCCTTAAGCGTGGCCGACAAATTGTTGGCCAGATTGGTGATCTTCTCGAGCTTGATGCCCGGCGCCGGGTGCAACTCGTAGCGCGTGATGGTCGGCCCCTTGGTGATGTCCCCCAGCGACACTTCGATGCCAAACTGCTTCAGCGTGTTCTGCATGAGGCGCGCGTTCCCCATCAACTCCTCCTTGGTCTCGCCCCGGTTGGAAGGCGCGGCGGCCTCCTCCATAAATTCCGCCCCGGGCCGCTTGTATCTCGCGATCTTGGGCGCCGACGCCACCTCGATGGCCTTGGGCTTACGTGGCTGCAATCTCTCGCGCAGCGAGGAGAGCGTGGGCTTCGTCGGCTGAGGCTTGGACGCTTCGACGGGAGCAGCGGCTTCCTCCTCAGCTGGTTTCACCTTGTCGCCGACGGCCTTGTCCGACTCGTCTTTTGCCGGCTCTGCTTCCGGAGCTTCTTCCTCGTCCGACTCATCGGATTCATCCGTGTCATCGTTGGAAACCTCGTCGCTCAAATTGATGGAGACCTTTTCTTCTGGGTTCTTCGGGCTTTGCCCAAGGATATCGTCCGCCGTCGCCGGCCCGACATCACTCACATGAATCGTTTCTCCCTCCTGCACTTCGCGTTCGCCATCATCATCATCATCATCATCATCATCATCATCATCATCATCATCATCATCATCATCAGCGTCGTCGGCCTCATCGGCCTCATCGGCCGACGAAACTTCCTCCGCGTCCGCCACATCGCCGGCCTTGACCGCTTCCTTGAAGCT
>JBLHKZ010000323.1:0-6099 GCA_047618185.1 Limisphaerales bacterium | reverse complement strand
CGGGATCGCCGAATTCGCTGAAAGGGAATAACGGGACTCCAAAAAGGAATAGCCAACGAGATCTATCGGGAGTGTGCGTGATCCCTTCGGGATCATCGGCGACAGGGATGTCGCCGCTCCCTGGTTCCTCCCTATTTCTTCGTGGGCTTGCCCTTGTGCTTCCGAAGCGAGGTCGTGAGTTGAGACGCCAATTCCGCATTGGCCGGAACCTCGGAAACATTCCGATCTTCGTCCGGATCCAGTTTGTGATCGTAGAGCATTCGAGCGACGGCTTTTCCCTTCTTGTCAGAGTATTCCGTGAATCGATGTTGGTCTGTGCGGATCGTGTCGCCGCCGCCGAAACGGCCGATGGCAAAGGGTTTCCAATTCATGTCGGGGTTCTTCAGAAGCGGAACAAAGCTCCGGCCTTGCAGGTGATCTGGTTTAGGCAGGCCGGCGAGGTCGCAAAGGGAAGGGTAGATGTCAATGAACTCGGTGAGTCCGTCGGTTTTCTTGCCCCCGTTGACGCCCGGCGCGCTGACGATGAGCGGCGCGCGCATGGAGGTTTCGAAACAGCAGTGTTTGCACCAGAGCGTGTGCTCGCCGAGATTCCAGCCGTGGTCGCCCCAGAGGACGACGATGGTCTTTTCGGTGAGCTTGAGCCGATCGAGTTCGTCCAGCACGCGGCCGACCTGCGCGTCGGTGAAGCTGACGCAGGCGTAGTAGCCGTGAATCAGATTGCGCGCGGTTTCGTCATCGACCGGCCCTTTCTTTGGGATGCCGGCGTAGGAGCGCATTTCGCCAAAGGAGTGAATCGCCTCGTCCGGCGCGTTCTCGGGCCGATGGTATGTGGCCGGAAGCTTGATGGATTCCCGCGGATAGAGATCCCAATATTTTTTCGGGCAAACAAAGGGGAGGTGTGGTTTCAGGAAACCCGTCGCGAGGAAGAAAGGTTCGTCGGATTTGCTGAGCCGCTGGAGATCCTCGATGGCCTTGTCCGCGATCTTGCCGTCGGGGTAGTCACTATCCGGCGCGCCGGCCGCTTCGAAGGCCGGGCCTCGTCCTCTGCGGCCCAGTTCCTTGCCGCGCTGCTTGTGCAGTTCCTGGTTCTTCGGGATGTGGTAGGCGATGCCATAGTTCTTGGGGCGCCAGACAGGTTCGGACCAGCCGTCAGCGTTGTCCGATGCGTTATGAAACACCTTGCCATTCGAGACGGTCACGTAGCCGTTGTTCTTGAAATGCGTGTTTAATGTCGTCGCGTCGGGCGCGTCCTTGTCGGCGCGAGCCTGGTAGCTGACGAAGCGATTACGCGTCGGCCGGAGGCCCGAGAACAGGCTGGCGCGGGAAGCGCCGCAGGTCGGGACCATGCAGTAGGATCGATTGAAGACCACTCCGCGCGAGGCCAGGCGGTCGATGTTGGGCGAATGCATGGCGGTCTCGCCATAGCACCCGAGTTGGGGACGCAAATCGTCGACTGCGATGAAGAGCACATTGGCTTTGTCGGCGGCTTGAGCGTTGAGGGCGAGGCTGGAAAGCAGCAGGAGCGCAAGGCGCAACCAGGATGGGCGGATATTCATGCCGAAGAGTCCGGGCGAATCGCCAGTTTTGACAATTCAAATCTTGAACAGAGCCCGCATCGGCGGCGAGCGCTGATTCAGTGCGTGGGCGCCTGAATTCTATTCCTCCAAAGCGTGTCGGTCGAAGATTACGAGGCTGTTGCCCTCGCGGGCTCCGACATAAAGCAGACCATCGCGCACAGCCACGCCATAGGTCTTATTCAGCATGGGATCGCGGAAGGACTTGAGAAATCGCGGCTTTAGCGGGTTGGCGATGTCAACGACTGCCACGCCGTCGCCCTCGACCATTGGCAGATAAGCGCGGTCGCCGCTGACGACGCAGCGATTGGGTTTGCCCAGACGTTTGTCGATGAGTTTGGCGGCGAGTTTCGGCTTCGCGATATTCGCGACATCGAAGACGAGAAACGCGTTCTTGTCCCAATTCACCGCGAAGAAAAGATCGCCGACGATTTCGCCGCTGGCGTGGCCGATTTCCGGACCCAGGACTTGATCCACCAACAAGGGTTTCGTAGGGGCGTTTATATCGACGACTGCCAGTCGGTTCTGCCGGCCGAAGATGGTGCCGACGAGCGCGTGGCGACCGTGGAGCAATACGTTGAATGGGCCGTCGTTCTCCTGAGTTACCTTGATCGAAGAAATGACGGCGGGCTGGCGCGGGTCACGAACATCCACCACGAATAGTTTCTTTTCGGTGAGATGGGCGACGTAACAATAGCCGGCCTGATGCGCGACTTTGTAGAGAATGCCTTTGCCCGGCGGGCCGATCCGGACCGCGCTGAGGAGTCGAAGATTGGATTTGTTTGAGACGTCGACGATCAGGAGTTTGTGGTTGCTCTGCGAGGTCAGATAAACGATGTCGCCGGAGATCGCGAAGCCGGCGGCGTGGCCGAGCTCGGTGTGGGTGAAGCTGGAAACTACTTTGGGATTCGCGGGATCCTGGATCGAACAGACCGTCAGTCGTTTCCCTTCGCGACAGGGCAGGTAGGCGTAGTCGCCGTCCAGATGAACGTCCTCAACGCCGCGCAGCGCGACCGGGTCAATCAGGGCTCCGACAATCGGGGACGGGGATTGGGCTTCCACGCCGAGGCCTCCCAGGATCAGGCAAAGGCCAGCCAGCGGAATCGCCGCTCTTGAATTGGAAGTCGAATGAGTCATTTGCGCATGATCCTGCAATTACTGCAGGTACATCGCGCTGAATCGGATGTCGGTTTTCTTTCGTCCCTGAAAGGTGACTTTGAATCGGACGCGGTCAGGCAGTCCCGCAACCTTGGCGCGGCCATTCCAGAGAATCGGAGTTTGAAGGCCGCTGGTGTTTACAATTGCCGCGTTCTTTCCGGAGAACTTCGGCAGCGGCGTGGTGTCGTGATTCAGGATCTCGATTCTGAGCTTGGCGTTGTCGCCGAGGCCGTCGGCGTTTAGGTGGAAGCGTCGCGCGCCAGCGTCGCCCGGTTTGACGGAGGTTGTGATGAACTCGCTCACCGTTTCAAGCATCTGGTAGTTGCCCTTGCCGGTGGTGGCGGTGTCCACGCGCAGATCGGCGAAACGGTCGCGAGGCAGCGTGGCGATGCCAACGCCTCCTCGGGGCGGGGAGCCCTGCCATCCGCGCGGATCCCAGGCCCCGTAGTAGATGAAGGTCTGATCGCCGACGTTTTCAAATCCCTGTGCCTGAAGCAGGCCGCCCTGGTCCCACTCGCCATCCTTGCCACGCTTGAGAAAGGTCCATTCGTAGGCCGGTTGGCGGAAGCGAACGCCGTCGTTGCTGACGACGAACCCGAGATCGACGGTGACTCCGCTCCAATCCTTCGCGCCGTGCCAGATTCCTGAAATGCCAAGTAGAACATTGCCGCGATTCCAGACGCTCACGCCTTCGTGGTTTTGCTCGCCCTCTCGACTGCGGCCCGGGCCCAACAGCGTATGCTGTTGCGTTCGCACGAACCCAATGGCGCTGGCGTGCGACCAGTTTACGAAATCCGGGGAAATGAATTCCCGCACGACCCGGCCGTGGTAGGGGCGTGATGCTGCAATCGCATTCTGGCCCGAGAGGTAATAGAGCCCGTCCCATTTGTACAGTCCGCCGACGGGCTCGAAGTGCAGCGGAGGAATGACCATGTCTTTGGGCTGTAATTCAGCGCCAACAGGCTCGGCGTCGATCAGCAGTTTCCACGTTAAACCATCAGCGCTGCCATACGGCGCGAAGGTGCCGAGTCGCACGTCATTCTTGGGAAACCAGACATGCACTCCCATTTTGTGGCGGCGATTCGGATCGGTGTCATCGGGTTCCGAGAGAACCTTGATGTTGAGAGCGCCGATTCGCGGCTCCATGAGAACCAGATTGTTGTCGCGACTCCCGTTGTATTCGACCAGTCCGAGATTGGGCTTGGTCCAATTCACGCCGTCCTTGCTCTCGGCATAGGCGACCCGCCACGGCGCCGAGCGCGGGGTCTTTTTGTCGAAACGATCCTGACCGACGCAGACATACCACATGCGAAAAACGCCCTTTTCCCGAATCACCGAACCGTAGAATTGAACCGCCCAGGAATCGGGAGCCTCGGGCCCTCCTCGGCGCACAACCGGATTTGCGGGATGCTTTGAAGGTGAGCGCATTTCCAGTTTCAGATTTTGGGTGAACGGAATCGAAACGTCGTCAAAGGCAAAGAGCGTCGTGGCTTTGGTCTCGTCGAAATAGCCGGCGCCTTCGGACTTAAAGAAGGGCAGCGCCGCGAAAGCGAGGATTGAGGCCATTCGCATCATGCGAGTAGCAGCCTTTCGAATTCTTCGTTGTATCACTGGCTTCAGGTTCGGTCTCATAACTTTGAGTTCTTTCTATTTAGGCCCGGGGTCGACCCACGGGAGCATATTGAGATTGCTACAGAAAGGGGAGGCGGGTATGCGGGCGCGGTTGTAGAGATTGCCTCCTTGAGGGGAGGTGTGGCAGGCGTAGCGCACCGCGATCGGGTTGACCACCGAGGCGTTCGTGACGATGACACGGTCGCCGTGGATGGTGGCGCGAGCCGGATGCCAGACGCGGTCGGCGCCGGCGAGTTCGAACCAGCGCAAGGGCGCGTCTGGTGTTTCGTGGGGAGGCTCCATGTTGGGCCTGTCGCCGATCATCAACCCGCTTTCGGCGTTCTTGAAATGCACGTGAACTTCGCGGCCGTGAATCGTGTGATTGCGGTAGATTGGGCCGCTCCCTTCGTTAGTGTAGCGGCTGTAGGTCTTCGCGAGCGCGATGCGGGCCAGTCGCTCGCCCACGGCGATCTTGTCCGGCGGGTGAATGCCCTCGCCCCGAATGTCGATGGTCACGGCCATGCCGGTGTGGGGGATGTCGAGCGAGCGGCGTTGTTCCTCGCGCATGCGAATCCACCCAGTCGCCGGCGGATAGCTGGGAAGCTGGACGTGGTAGAAGGGGAGCGCGTTGTTCTTCCATCGCGCGCGCCAGCCGTCGACCAGCGCGCGGGTCTTGTGGCGATACTCGCGCGGGTCTTCGCCGCGCCCGGCGTTGGACTCGGCCTGATACCAGATGAATCCGCTCAAGCTGTAGGGAACGAGCGGCGCCATGCGCGCATTGAAAATCGCGCCGGGATGCCCTTCGGGATTTCGGATGATGACGCCGCCATGAAGTTTCGCGAGTTCATCGAGAGAATCGCCGTCGGCCAGATTGAGAATGCGCTTTAACAATGGCGTGGTGAAGGCCTCGCGGGGAATGAACGGCTCGATGGGTTTGCCTCCCCAGGAAACGTCGATGACGCCGATTGGGACGTTGCGTTTTATCTCCATTTGCTTCGCGAAGACCGCGGCCACGGCCGAGAACTGAAGGACGCTCCGAGTCGTCATTGGCGTCCAGGCTGTTGCCTGCGCGAGATCGGACGCTTCGGCCGCCCGATCTTTCAGGACAGGATCGTTAATGCGCCGAAACCGAATGCGAGGACGTTCCGAGGAATCGACCCAGGCTTGCGCTTCAGGCAATGCCTTGAGCATCGAGCGGACGGGAAATTGCATGTTCGACTGTCCGGCCGCCAGCCAGACCTCGCCGACCAGCACATCGTTTATGACAGCGACCGTGTTTCCGTCTTTAAGTAGTTCGAGTTTCGTGCCGACGCTGCTCGCGGGTTGCTGCGGCAACTGCGCCTTCCATGAGCCATCGGCGTTCAGAGTCGCATCGACCTGTGTATGTCCAAAGCGCAGGCGCAGCGTGGACGTTGGATCGGCGCCGGTTCCCCAGACCCGGACGATGGCGTCGCGTTGGAGAACGGCGTGATCGGCAAAGATATTTGCGAAGCCCGCGGTCTCACTCGGGACTTTCGCAGCGTTTTGTCCGAACGCCGCTGCCGCCGTGAATGTGAGAAGAAGCAGGAGTATTCTTGTTGCCATGGGACGCTAATTTCAAAGGGGACGTTGTCGCATGGGATCGGGTTGGAGGCAACGCTCGGGAAGGATGAGGTCATTCGGATGAGAAGGCGGGGCAAATCCTCGGCCGAGGGCGCCGTGTCGCCGCCCAAGGAGAGGCGGCATTCCTGCCGCCTTGCCTGCGGAGCAGGCACAA
>JBLHKZ010000322.1:0-6099 GCA_047618185.1 Limisphaerales bacterium | reverse complement strand
TTGAAGGCGTCCATGCGCGAAAAAGCAGCGGCCAACAGTCCCTTTCGTCGCAGTCGTTCACAGACTTCGGCCAACTCACGCGGTTTCGTAAGACTTTCCCTCAACGCGTCCAAATCAACCTGGGAAACGTCATCGTCACTCAGCGATAGAGTGAAATAGCGATCAAAGTAGGCGGAATGTCCAACCCGCGCCTCCCGCTCCAGACAATCGTGTTCTGGAGGCCCACCCAACAGAGGGAACAAGTTTTCCACAAGCCTGCTTACGCGGGATCGACGATCTTGCTCAACGCATTTCAAAAGCTCCTCTAGCTCCTCTTTTCGTGCTTTCAAAGCCTCCTCTTCCTTAAAGAACATCACCCGTTTCTCAACGCCGGTGAACAGATTCTTGTTTCGCGCAATAATTTCGTAGAAGCGAGGTTCAAACAGCCGGAGCACCTCAAGGACCACAAGATCCAGCAAATTGACCTCGCTGGTCCGCTTACGCCGAAACTGCTCTACCTGAAAAGTGTAAGACGCAAGGAATCGATAAACCGAACGCAGATTGTGGAAATACTCAGAAAGTCCGTCGGCCCAAACTTCACCCCAGCGCTGCTGAATCCAGGTTTCGGAAAGATCGAACCGATCCAATTGCCGATTCAAACCAGCAAACAATGCGCCATGAACAGCTTTCAAAGACGGCTGCGGCACATGAAATAGAACCTGGACGATTTTCTCGAGAAACTGATCGCCTTTTCCATTTGAAACACTATCCAAGGCACCGCCTACGATCCCGCGATCGAACAACAGCAGAAATATCAGATTCGGAAAATCTGCATTCGCTTTAACAAGCTGGAAAACTTCCCTGATCTCATCAGACGTGAGCCGATCGATATCATCAATGACGCACAAGACCGGGCTATCGAGTTCTCGCATCTCTTCCGAAAGCGACGCCTTCAACTCCGCCAACGACTGCTCCCGGCTCTCGTCAACCGAATCCGCCGCCGTGGCAGCCTGGCCCCCAACCTTCCCGACCTCACCCAACGCATGGCCGGCTGACTCAACGATTTCGCCAGCTTCGTTGTCCTTGATCCGCAATGCCGTGCCGATCCATCGAGTTACAGCCCCGCCAAAAGCGGCGGCTGTCGAGTAGCGTCTCAACCGCTGAGCGCTTTTCGCCGCAGGCGATCCAGCATCGCTATCCTTCTCCAGCTTCAATCCCAATTCCCTGAAAAACGCGCCGCTTATTGAGTCATGTCCAGACATTTGCCACGGACTAAACTCGACCAGATCAACTCGCCGCTTCTTCCTCAAACGGAGACGTTCGACAATCAAGTTCTTGAGCGATGTTTTGCCACATCCCCATTCGCCGCATAGTCCGATGACAAGCGAGTCCATCCCTCGCCATGCGCGGATCTGGTTCGCGAGAGAATCGGCAAACCCCTTGCGCCCCAGGAGATCATTGCGCCGGCCCGAAATCGGTCGATCCGCAGAGAAGCTTCCCCCAGCACGAGATTTTTTCGTTTCGCTGACATTCCCCTCCTGTCCAAATTGATCAATTGACTTTCTTTAACGGATTCCACACCCGATCAAATCCAAAGCCCTTGAAGTCCTTCACATTAACCGTCGCCAATTCAGTCACTCCCTGATCGAGCATCGACAAGGCCGCGCGCCAGTCATACGCGCGCCGCCGCGCAAATTCCTTCGTCCGCAGCATTGGCCACATTTTATCGTGAAACGAACGGCTGTCTGGTGGAAAACCGATCATCTGCCAACGCGGATGGACACGGAATGCCGCACAGACACCTGCGGCCGCGGCCGCCGCCAACGGCTTCGAAAGCACAACAGGATTTCTAAGCAATCCGTATAGCTCCAGCAGAATGAACTCTGAGATCGCAACATCCTCCCGCTCGGTCAACGATTCGACGAATTCCGCCGCCGCGACATGTTCCGCGTTTTCGGCCACCACGGCAGGAAACAAAATATTGGTGTCCAGCGAGATCACGAATTACCAAGGCTTCGGCCGCTCTCCTCCTCCGACCCGATTGAATGCAGATCGGCCAACGACACCCTGACCTGGCCTCCATTGACTTTAGGCAATGACCACTCGGAACTGGCGGCATCCGCTTCCGGGTAACGCGAAATAAACAACTCCAGTCCGCGCCGGGTCATTTCGGCCAGGGACAGCTCCCGCTCCGCCCCGAGACGTTTCGCCCTTTTATACAGCTCATCGGGTAATTGGATTTGCGTTCGAATCATGATGTCATATTTACATCACATTGAAATTGACGTCAATTCATCCTGATGATTGCCTGCAGGCTCCCGACAAGGTTTTAATCCGAATTATGAAGAACCCCATCTACGCCCTCGCCTGCTTCCTTTTTCTGGCTCCTTGCCCCGGCCTGCGCGCCGCCCCGGCCCCTCGCCAAATGGAAGAGCTCAATCGCGGCGTGGTTGCCGTCCCTTCAGCCGACGGCGCCATCTTCGTCAGTTGGCGGCTTTTGGGAACGGATCCTGAGAATGTCTCATTCGATGTTTACCGGAAAACGGCCGCCAATCCGCCGGCAAAGATCAACCAAACCCCTCTTTCAGCCGCCACGCATTTCATCGATCAACCGCCTGCCGACGCGACCGACCTCGCCTACGCCGTCAGCCCGACTTCGGCCGCCTCAACCCCCAAACCAAAGACTTTCGTGAAACCCTGGTCACGTGGGTATTTGGAAATCCCCATCCGCCCGATTGAAAACTACCGCCCCGGCGACGCGTCCGTCGGCGATCTCGACGGCGACGGCGATTACGAACTCGTCCTCCACCAGTGGGCGAACCCGAAAGACAATTCCCACGCCGGCGTCACCGGCTCGCCCATCCTCGAAGCCTACGAGTTCGACGGAACCTTCCTCTGGCGAATCGATCTCGGAAAAAATATTCGGGATGGCGAGCACTACACCCAATTCATGGTCTACGATCTCGACGGCGACGGCCGCGCCGAGATCGCCTGCAAGACCGCAGACGGAACCAAAGACGGAACCGGGAAAATGATCGGCGACGCGGAACGCGACTGGCGCATCTTCGCCCCGGAGTCCAACAAGCACGGCCGCATCCTCGAAGGCCCGGAGTTCTTCACCATTTTCGACGGCCAAACCGGCGCCGCCCTCACGACCGTCGACTACGTCCCCGGCCGCGATCCGATCGATGGCTGGGGCGGCATCGGCGGCAACGGGAACAACGACAGCTACGGCAACCGCTGTGATCGTTTCCTCGCCTGCGTCGCCTATCTCGACGGCGAACGCCCCAGCGTCGTCATGTGCCGCGGCGTTTACGGTCGCACCGTCATGGCGGCATGGGACTGGCGCGAGGGCAAGCTGACCCAACGCTGGGTGTTCGACTCCGGCATCAGCCAGCCGCCCTTTCGCGACGCCTCCAAATTCTCCGGCATGGGCGGCCATTCGCTGTCCGTCGCCGATGTCGACGCCGACGGGAAAGACGAAATCGTCTACCACTCCATGGTCGTGAACGACGACGGCAAAGGCCTCTACTCGACCGGCCTTCGCCACGGCGACTCCATGCACATCACCGACATGTATCCCGACCGCCCCGGCCAGGAAATCTTCACCATTCACGAGAACGAAGGCCGGACCGTGCGCTTCGGCACGCCCGGAGCTGTCATGCGCGACGCGAGAACCGGAGAGATTCTCTGGAGCCACAGCCCCGGAGTCGATGTGGGAGGAGGTCTGGCCGCCGACATCGATCCCCGTCACCGCGGGCTCGAAGCCTGGGGCGGCCCCGGCGGCATCCGCAATGCGACTGGAAAAGAAATTTCGACCCGCAAACCGCGCACGACTGGATTCGCCATCTGGTGGGACGGAGACCTGCTGCGCGAACTGCTCAGCGGCCGATCCATCACCAAATGGAATTGGGAGACCGAGCGCGAAGACGTCATCTTCCAGGCCGACACATCACGACGCACCCGCCGACCGACCCTGACGGGCGACCTCATCGGAGACTGGCGCGAAGAGCTGATCGTCCCGGCGCCCGACGGCCGCTCCCTCCGCCTCTACACGACAACAATTCCCACCAAGCATCGCCTGACCACCCTGATGCACGACCCCCAATACCGCCTCGCCATCGCCTGGCAAAACGTCGTCTACAACAAGCCGCCCCATCCCGGCTTCTATCTGGGAGATGGAATGAAGCCCCCGCCCCGGTAGGGCATTGCTGCGCCAATGCCTCCTCCCCGCGCGCCAGCGCATTATCTCCAATCCGAAAGACAAGTATCGACGCAGCGATACCCTACCCGTCGAATCAGCTCCTTACGCCGGCAGGGCATTGCTGCGTCAATGCTTCCTCCCCACGACCCCCGATACCGCCTCGCCATCGCCTGGCAAAACGTCATCTGCAAACAAGCCGCCCCAGCCCGGCCAAAAATCAATGTCACGCCCACGCAAGACTGAATCCGAGCGCGCACATTTCAAAGAGCGACATCCTCCGAATGCAAATTCCACTTTGTGCCTGGCACTTTATCACGCATCTGCTTCGCTCTGGGGAGGATCGGGGAAGCCAGAGACTGGCTCGGCAAGGCTCTGGAGATCGGCGGGAAGGAACTGAAGGTGCGCGCTCTGGACGATGAGGATTTGGCGGCGGTGTGGTGACGATCTGCCGATCTGATTGCTTGTCTTTGAATCCTGCGGAGCTAGTTTGCGCCCATGAGGTTGAAGAATCCATTTCTCCGTCTAGCGTTGATCGCGGCCTTCTCTGTGCAGATCGTGGGCTGTTCAACCTCTCGACCGCCTGAACCACCTGAATTGTCTCCGCCTCCTGAACTGACGGTTCAGGAGAAAGCTGAACAGGGGGATGCCAACGCGCAATACAATCTCGGCCAAAGGTATGAACAGGGCAATGGCGTCGTGCAACACTACAAGGAAGCAGTGAAGTGGTATCGCAAAGCCGCCGAGCAGGGAGATACCATCGCGCAAGAGAGCCTCGCCGCCATGTATAGCAGTGGCAATGGCATCCCGAAAGACTCGATCGAAGCCCTCAAATGGCTTAGTCTCGCAGCAACGAATGGGGACTCTGATGCGGCTGAAAAGCGAGACTTCCTCGTAATGAAAATGTCACCTGAAGAAATCGCCGAAGCGCAGAAACGAGCGCGGGAATGGAAACCGAAGAAGGGCAGGGTCAAGTGATTCAAGCCCGTGTCGAGTGCGCGTGCGGGGTCACTATTGACACAAAAGGTCTTGTCGGAGCGTTGGCCATGGTTGGGCATCAAGCTCACCACGGTCGCCTTCTCGATCACAACCTCAATTTCTTAACCAGATAGGTCTCTTCATCCGCCGGCGTCAGTTCCTCCCAGCTGATCTTCACATCGGGCAGCAGCTTTCTCAGCCGTTCCACGTCCGCCGGCGGAGTCGCCACCCATTTGACTTTCAGCTCTTTCAAATTCGGCAAAGCTTTCAGCCGGGCGAGCCCGGCATAGCTGAGGCGCGCCTCCTGTAGGTCCAGCCTCCGCAATGATTTCATTCGAGCGATAACCTCCAAGGTCGCGTCGTCGAAGCTGGGCTTTGTCGCGACGCCCCATTGCGCCAGTCGTTGCCCCATTTTAAGTGCGGTCAGATTCGGCAGTTTCTCCAGATGCCGAATGGCCTCCGCCGTTTCCCAATTGTGCCACTGCCGGAACTCCTTCAACTGTGTGATCTGCCCGACGGCCTTGAACGCCTCGTCCCCGGCCGTCGCGCCCGCGAAGGTCAATTGCGCCAGTTTTGGGCAAGCCTTCAAATGCGCCAACCCCGCGCCGGTGAAATCCTTGCGATCGCGCGAGGGATGAAACAGCGAAATACGGCGCAAGTTCTTGAACGCCGCAAAATGCCGAAAACCTTCGTCGCTCAACAGCGCGCCGTCGGACTGAAACCCTTCCAGATTGACCAGCCCCGACAGCATCGCCAGATGCTCGTCCGTCAGCGCGGTTTCCTTCCCGCCCAGGTTCAGCGACTTCAGCGAGGTGATGCCTCCCAGCATTCGATAGTCGTCCGCCGTCAGCTCTGCCCCGCGGATGCGGACTTCGGTGATCACGCCGCCGATTTCCCTGACCTGCGCACCCAACGCGTTCAACCGATCCGCCGGTCTGCCG
>JBLHKZ010000321.1:0-6128 GCA_047618185.1 Limisphaerales bacterium | reverse complement strand
GAGATGCAGTTCTCGACGACAAAGATAGCCGGCGATCTCGATCGCATCTTCTTTCTGCGCAAAAGCCTCATCCAGGATGTCATCGCGATCGGCCGTGACATGAACGAGCGGGGCTGGATTCTCAAGATCGAGGAGGGCTATCGTTCGTTGGAAATGCAGCGCGCGTTGGTGCGCAAACCCTCGGTGTTCGACTCGATTCTGCGGAGATGCATCTGGGAGAACGGCGGCGAAGTCCCGTCGGTTGAGTTCGTCTTTCGCCGCGCGATCGTGATGGTGGCCAATATTCCCAAGATCGGCACGCACATGTCCGGCTCGGCGATCGATGTCTCGGTCTTTCGGCGCGACGACGGCAGTGAAGTCGAGCGCGGCGGCCCCTACATCGAGGTGAGCGAAAAGACTCCCATGCGCTCGCCCTTCATCACCGCGGAGGAGCTGGAGAATCGATTGGAAATTACTTCGATGATGGAGGCGCGCGGCTTCATGCATTTTCCCTACGAGTTTTGGCACTACAACAAGGGCGACGCTGGCGACCACATCCTCAACCAAAAGCCCGAGCCCGCGCGTTATGGCCCCGTGAACTGGAATCCTGAAACCAACGAAGTCACGCCAGTCGAAGATCCGATGAGCCCCCTGAATCCGCTGCCGCAAATCGAGAAGGAAATCGCCGCAGCGATGGAGAGGCTTTGATTTTACACCGCAGAGATGGGAAGGACGCAGAGAAGGCGGTTGGCTGGTGTTTATTGTGTGCGCGCATCCGTTGTTCTCCAGAACTACCTGCGTTACGTGCGGGAGGCTCCGCTTTTTCCACGCCATTCTAGTTTCTACGTTTTCTGACATGCGCCTCGCCGCTTGCCGCCGTCTTCTCCATCGCCCATTGTTCGATCTCTCATAGCAACGCTCACCAGGCATCGTTTCACCATGATTAAATTAGCTCATTCTCGCCGTTCCTTTATCAAGACCTCCGCCTCGTTCGCCGCGGGCGCGCTGATGCTTTCGGATTCGCTGCTCAATGCACAATCGGGCGGATCCGCGAAGCCGCTCATGGCCTACGTGGGCACCTACACCTCGCCGCTCAAGAATATGCTCTCGACCCAGGTGGATCTTCCGCCGGGCAATGGCCGTGGCATTCATCTGTTTCAGGTGGATCGCGTCACCGGCGCCCTGACCCCGGCCGGCATTCATGAGATGGGGACCAGCCCGAGCGCGCTGGCTTTCAATCACGACAGGACCCGACTTTATTCTGCCAATGAAACCGAACGAATCGGCGCCAACGAGGCGGGATCAGTCAGCGCCTTCGCGATCAACTCGGCCGATGGAAAACTGAATTTGCTGAACACGGTGAGTTCCGGAGGCAAGGGGCCGGCGCACCTGAGCGTTCATCCGTCCGGGAAGTTCGTGCTCGTGGCCAATTACTTCGGCGGCTCGGTGGCGGTCCTTCCCATTAAGGCGGATGGCAGCCTGGGGGAGGCGACGGATATCAAGCAGGACTCCGGCAAGGTGGGGCCGCCGCGCGCCACAAGCGCTCCGCCAGGCAGCTTCGCCTTCAGCGGTCACGATCAGGCCCACGCTCACATGATCGAATCCGATCCGTCGGGGCGTTTCGTCCTGCACGTCGATCTGGGGTTGGACAAAATCTACGTCTGGAAATTCGATGGTCGGAAGGGAAAGCTGTCGCCCAATAATCCTCACTCAGTTTCGTTGCCGCCGGGCGACGGGCCTCGGCATTTCCACTTTCATCCAAACGGCCGCTGGTTCTATTCCCTCCAGGAGGAAGGCTCCACCATTGTGCTGTTTGACTACGATGCTGAGCGGGGCAGACTCGCCGAGCGCCAGACGATTTCCAGCCTGCCGCCGGGGTTCGCCGGCAGCAATTTCTGCTCCGGGATTGGGGTGTCGGACGATGGCCGATTCGTCTACGCGGGCAATCGCTTGCACGACAGCATCGGGATCTTTTCCGTTGGCAAGACCGGCAAGCTGACCTTCGTCGCGGATGAGCCGACGCGAGGCAATTACCCTCGCAGTTTCAATTTCGATCCGACCGGGCGCTTTCTTTATTCCTGTAATCAACGCGGCGACAACATCGCTGTCTTCCGCGTGGATCGGAAGTCGGGAAAGCTGAATTTCACAGGTCATTACACACCGGTTGGTAATCCTTCGATCATCGTCTTCCATGATCTCGCGAAGGGGGAGTGAAACCCGTGTAGGGCGGGTCGATGTTGATTTGTATTCCAACCCTTCGCGTTGGTTTCGATGACAATTCATGCGCAAATTCTGGCCACTGGGTTCTCCCGCTTTATTCTTTTGCTTCCATCGGTTTCCATTGAAGGATTCCGGGCTGAACGATTAAAATGGGTTTTGCGCTCGCCGATGGCGATAACGTCGGCGCTGATAATTGATCATGATGCGACTCCAGATCCCGATCCTGACTGTGTCCGCCCTGTTTGTGGCGATCTCAGCCTTCGCGGCCGAAGCGCCCGTGCGCCAGCCATGGACACAATCCCGAGTCCATGGGACGCCGGATCCACCGAAGCCTTACGTCGTCGAGCAGGTCTTTGAGAAGCTGGTCATTAATCAGGGCCTTGAAATGGTCGCGCTCGACGGACGGCTGTTCGTGATGGAGCGCGGCGGCAAGGTTTGGTCGTTCGATGAGAAGCAGGATGTGGAACGCAAGGATTTGTTTGTCGACCTGAAGGCCTTGCATCCGAAGGTCAACAGCGCCTACGGCCTGGCGTTTCATCCCGGCTGGCGGACCAATCGGCAGGTGTATCTCGCCTACACAGTCGGGGCCAATCTCGACGATGGCACTCGGCTTTCGCGGTTTCGATTCACGAGCTCCGATTCGCAACCGCCGCAAATCGAGCCGGACAGCGAGGAAGTGTTTCTCACTTGGAGAAGCGGCGGCCACAACGGCGCGAATCTTCAGTTCGGCCCGGATGGCATGCTCTACGTGTCCACCGGCGATGCGACAGCGCCCTCGCCGCCCGATGGCCTCAATACCGGCCAGGATAATTCCGACATTTTGTCAGCCGTCCTGCGCATTGACGTCGACGGAACAGAAGGACGCCTTAAGTATCGCGTTCCGCCGGACAATCCCTTCGTCGGCCGCCCCAACGTCCGTCCGGAAATCTGGGCCTTCGGCTTTCGCAATCCCTGGAAGATGAGCTTCGATGGTCGAGGCCGGTTGTGGGTCGGCGATGTCGGTTGGGAGCTTTGGGAAATGATTCATCTCGTTGAGCGCGGCGGGAACCATGGTTGGAGCGCGATGGAGGCGAGTAATCCGATCAAGCCGGAAACCGCCAGCGATCTGGCGCCCATTTCGGCGCCTGTCGCCGCGCATCGGCACACCGAGGCCGCGTCGATGACCGGCGGCTACGAATACCAGGGCTCGCGTCTTCTGAAGCTGCGCGGCGCCTACATCTACGGCGATTACGAAACTGGAAAAATCTGGGCACTCCGTCACGACGGCCAACGCGTCGTGGAACACACCGAGATCGCCGATACCCCGCACAAAATTGGGACCTTCGGCGTCGGGAACAAAGGCGAGCTGTATTATATCCACTACGCCAATCCAGCGACGATTCACCGACTGATCCCGAATCCACGCGTTGGGCAAACTTCCGACTTTCCCCGCAAGCTCAGCGAGACCGGCTTGTTCGCGGACACCGCCCGGCAGCGTCCAGGCGCGGGAGTCTACGAGTTTTCGATCCACGAGCCGATGTGGCAGGACGGCGCGGAGGCCACGCGATACATTGGCCTTCCAAAGACGAGCGGGATTCACACCGACATCGTTGTCCGTGGAAACGGCAGCCGAACCATCACCACGACCTGGCCGGATGAGGCGGTCCTCGCGAAGACGATTCGTCTTGGAAAGAAGCCGGTGGAAACGCAGGTGCTTCATTTCGATGGGGACGCCTGGAGTGGCTACAGCTACCGCTGGAATGAAGAAGGGAGCGACGCGGAACTTGTCGGCGCGGCGGGCGAGGAATTTGACGTCCCGGCAAAGGGCTGGAAGGGCGGAACGCGCTACCGGATTCCCAGTCGGGCGGAATGCATGCGGTGCCACAGCATGTGGAACAAGTTCACGCCCGCGTTTGAGCCGATGCAGTTGGCCGGATTTGCCGCGTTTTCGAAACAATCCGCGCGCGATGTCGCGGTCGGCCTCGGGCTTGCCAACGCCAATTACTTTCACCAGAACATCAGCGGCGAATTGGTCAACAGCCGGGGCGCTGGATCCTTGGATACGCGCGCGCGTTCCTGGCTTCACGCAAACTGCGCGCACTGCCATCGTCGCCACGGCGGCGGAAGCGCGCCCCTGGAGGTGAATTTCGAGCGAGCGTTGTCCGAATCGACCATGCTTTGGGAGCTGCCCACCCGGGGCGATTTCGGCCTGACCGACGCCCGGACCATCGTGCCCGGTGAGCCCTGGCGATCCGTGCTCAACTACCGCGTCAGCGCGATTGGCTCAGGTCACATGCCTCTCATCGGCTCTCGTGAAGTCGACGAGCGCGGCGTGAAATTGTTGTGGGACTGGGTTGCCAAACTGCCCAGTCAATCGACGCAGCAGCCGTTCGATATCAGGAAGGCGGACACGCCGTGGATGAGCGACACTTCGTCGACGATGAGGATGGTCCACGCACTCGCGAGTGATGAAATGGACAAAGTCGAAGCGGCCGCCACTCGGAAAACCGGCCTCACTTCCGTGAACCAAAATATCCTCGCTCTCTTCGAGCGCTTCCGTCCGCCGTCCGAACGTCCGGTTCGAAAGGCGCTCGATCCAGTTCGCATTCTCGCCCTGCGCGGCAACGCCAAATCCGGCGCGACGCTGCTTTCGCCGACCGGGAAACTTGCGGCCTGCTTCGCCTGCCACAAGCTCGGTAAATCCGGGCGCGATGTCGGGCCGGATCTGACCGTGATCGGAGCCCGCCTCAAGCCGGAGCAACTTCTGGAAAGCCTCACGCATCCTTCGAAAACAATCGCTCCAGAATACCGAGTCTGGAATATCGAAACCAGCGACGATGAATCGGTGTCCGGCTTTCTCGTCAAACGGGGCGAAGATGCGCTCACTTTGAAACTTGCGACGGGCCAATCAATGACGATTCCCACCAGTCAAATCGTCTCCCAAAAGCCCCAGGCCCTTTCGCTGATGCCCGAGGGTCTCCTGAATTTTCTCACCGAGCAGGAGGCCGTCGACGTGGTGGCCTATTTGAAATCGTTGAACAAGATGACGCATCAGTTCTAGCGACCAGATCATGAACGATTTCCGTAAAAAACGGACTCGCAGGCTCGTCCCTCCATGTGCGATTTCGAACAGTTTGACATGGAGGGACGAGCCTGCGAGTCCGGGCTTGGGATTTGTAAGAAGGCTTTTGGCGACCGTCGCGGTCGCGACGTGTGGCCGAAACATCGAAATCTGACACTCAACTCATGAACAAATCTTTGCTCTACATTCTCCTCGTTTCACTTCTGACAGCGACCGGGTTTGCTGCTGACAAAATCCCCGGCCCGCTCGCCAAGAAAGGGAAGCTGCTCTTCTCGGACGAGTTTGAGCGCGACGGCCTCGGGAAATGGAAGGTGATCATTCCCGGGTTTAAGGTGGCCGACGGAATCCTCGTCGCGACGCAGGATCGCGCGGACCACGGATCGGTCGGCCGGGTTTATCTGCCGATGAAGGATGTCGTCATGTCGTTTCGCTTCAAGCTCGCCGGGTCGCCGAGGTTCAACGTCGTCTTCGATGACAAGAATCACAAAGGCTCGCACGCTGGCCACATCTGCCGCGTTGCCTTCGCTCAGAAACAAATTCGCCTGGGCGACGACAAGGAAGGGATCATGCGTAACGACATTTTCAAAATGCGTCGCGGCGATGTGAAGCAGAAGGCCGCTGCGGATGCGTTACTGAAGGGGCGGGGATCCAGTGTGAAAGCGAATCTGGAGAACGATCGCTGGTATTCCGCGACCATAGAGATTCTCGGAGACAAGATGCGCGTCAGTCTCGATGGCAAGGCGATCGGTTTTCTGAAATCGCCCGGTCTCGCTCATCCCACAAAGCAGAGCGTTCATTTCACGGTGAGCGGCAACGCGGCCCACTTCGACGACGTGAAGATCTGGCCGGCGAAAGCGGTGAAGTAGTT
>JBLHKZ010000320.1:0-6152 GCA_047618185.1 Limisphaerales bacterium | reverse complement strand
GCCTGCGACTTCGTTATCACTCACAACGGCGTAGTCATCGCAAAAGGAAAAAGCAAAGGCCCTGATGACGACACGAACAATATCTTTCGTGCCCGGCTGAAGCGAGACTCCGAGTATTGGATCCGCTACTGGAAAGACGGCTTCGATCTGCGTCGACATCGATTCACGACCTCCGACAAAGCAGGACAACGCATTGAATTTCAAGCCACTTTCAAAACTCCCCAAGATCCCTTGGAATCGCCGCTAGTGTCGGCCTTTCGCCGGATACTCGACCAGCCACGCGGTGATCGGCCGCCTATCGACAACCTGATTTTTGCGCGGACTCCCTTGTCCCGATACGAAGCGTCATTCATCGCAAAGCACATGCTCTGGAAAGAACACGTCGAAGGAATTCGGGAATCTCGCGCCGAAGAGATGAAGACGAAGATCATCAAGCACGGCGAGTTGGAGATGAAGTTCACCTACAAGGTCTTCGGCGAAAAGCCCGAGGGAGGTCGCAGCCTCTTCATCTCCATGCACGGCGGCGGTGGCGCGCCCAAACAGATCAACGATCAGCAATGGGAGAACCAAAAGCGTCTCTACAAACTGAAGGAAGGCGTCTACCTCACGCCGCGCGCCCCCACTGACACCTGGAATCTCTGGCACCAGAAACACATCGATCCGATGTTCGATCGGCTGATTGAGAACCTGATCGTATTCGAAGACGTGAATCCCAACCGCGTCTACCTGATGGGCTACTCCGCCGGCGGCGACGGCGTCTATCAGCTCGCGCCGCGCATGGCCGATCGTTTCGCCGCTGCTGCCATGATGGCCGGCCACCCCAACGAAACGTCGCCGCTCGGCTTGCGCAATCTCCCGTTCACGCTTCACGTGGGCGGCAAGGACGCAGCCTACAAACGAAATGAGAAAGCCCGCGAATGGAGAAAGCGGCTGGCGGATCTGAAACAGAACGACCCCGAGGGCTACCCGCACCAGGTCGTCATTCCCGAAGACAAAGGACACTGGATGGATCGCGAAGACGCCGTCGCCCTGCCCTGGATGGCGAAATTCACACGCAACCCCTACCCCAATAAGATCGTGTGGAAACAGGATGACGTATTTCAGTCGCGTTTCTATTGGCTGGCCGTCGATCCAAAGGATCTGAAAAAAAAGCGCGCCGAAGTCCGCGCTGAGATAAACGGGCAAACCATCGACATCCATTCCGACGATGTCAGCGCCATCACCGTCTTGTTGAATCACGAGATAGTCAATCTACACAAGGAGATCCGAATTCGCTTTAATGGCGAAGAGCGCCACCGTGCGATTACTTTTCCCAACATCGCAACCATCCGGCAGAGTCTCATCGAGCGACCGGATCCGACCGCGATCTGCCCGATACGGATTCGGGTCACCGCGACCGACTGAACTCACCGAGTCAGAACGTCGTTTTCTTCGAATGAAATGGGACCCCGGAGCCGGCGTCCCTCACTATGCGGGAGACGGATGCCGTCCTCGGCGTCCCATTCTTGAAACGCGCCCACCCCAATCCCCCCAACATTCGCCCACTTGACTTTCCGCCCTGAAACCTGCCCTATTCTTATCCATGCCATCTGTCTGCAACTCGGCCGAGCACGCCCAAAGCGGCGTCTCTCCCTTATTCGAACCGGCGGCCAGCGACGTACTCCGCGTCAACGACCGCTCTCGCCGCTGGTTCCTCCAAACCGGGCTCGCGGGAATGGCCGGACTTTCACTGCCCGGGCTCCTGCAACAACAGGCCAAAGCCAAAGAAGCCGGCCAGGCCAAAAGCAAGAAAAGCGTCATCCTCTTCTGGCTTTCCGGCGGTCCCAGTCACCTCGACATGTGGGATCCCAAACCCGACGCGCCCAGCGAGATTCGCGGCCCCTTTGGAAGCATCCCCACTAAACTTCCCGGTGTCCGGGTCTGCGAGCATCTGCCGCTGACCGCGAAGCTGATGGACAAGCTGACGATCCTGCGATCCGTCGATTGCAGCGCCAGCAATCATACGCCCATCACCATGCAGGCCTGCAACGAGCTGGCCCGCCGCACCAACGACGGCAAGGACGGCGCGGGCTATCCCTCGATGGGCGCCATCGCCGCCAAGTTTCGCGGCCCCAACGCGCCCGGCATGCCCGCCTTCATCGCGCTCGCGAAATCGATGAAGGCCGATGTCTGGGGCGCCGGTCACATGGGCGGCGATCACGAACCCGTCCAGGGCGAAGAACTCGCCGGTCGCCTGAAACTCCCCACGGGCCTCACCCTCGATCGACTCGACGACCGCCGCGCGCTCCAATCCGATCTCGATCGCCTCAAGCGAACGCTTGGCGAAAGCCAGGCCGTCGCCGCCAGCGACCGCTACACTCAGCAGGCCTACAACACGCTGCTCACCGGCAGCGCACAAAAGGCGTTCAATCTCGCCGAGGAAACGTCAAACATGCGCGACTTCTACGGTCGCAACAGCATGGGCGAAAAAGCGCTTCTCGCCCGACGCCTCGTCGAGGCCGGCACATCCTTTGTCCTCGTCAGCGGCGCCTGGGGTCACTTCGATCACCACGGAGACGAGGTGCGCTGGGGCGGCATCAAGAAAGGTCTGACTCCGTTGCTGCCGCGCGTGGACCAGACCCTGAACGCCATTGTTACCGATCTCGAACAACGCGGTCTTTTGGATTCCACTCTGATTCTGATGATGGGCGAATTTGGACGTTCGCCGGTCATGACCAAAACCGCCGGCCGCGGACACTGGGCGCGAGTCATGTCGATGGTCATGGCGGGCGGAGGCATGCGCCACGGACAGGTCATTGGCAGCACGGACTACAAAGGCTACGACATTGCCAGTCGTCCCATCCGCCCCGGCGATCTCGCGGCGACCGTTTTTCAGCACCTGGAGATCCCCACGAACACACACTGGGAGACCACTCAGGGCCGCCCCATCCCCATCGTCACCCAGGGCGGCCAGCCGATCAGCGAACTGCTCTAGCACCCGGTAGGGATGCGTTCCATCGCGTCACAAATCAGGATTCCGAAACGTTGAAGAAAAACACGTCCGCCTCTTGGCAGCAGCTACGACAACAGCGAAGCGATCCAACAACTGGTGGGGAGAGAGTCCCCGCGAGCCCAAATCAAAGTCCCGAAGGGACGAATGAATTCCCGCTACTTCCCACTCGGACTGAAACACAGAACCCACGACGGCCGAGCGCCCGTTTCGATTTGCTCCACCTTCTTCAGCGCGCCCGTCTCCTGATCGATCCGATACACGCCCAATCGGTCGTCCCCCTGCCCGGCCACAAAGGCGAACTTCCCGCTCTCGCTCAAGGCAAACGAACGCGGCACATGCTCACAGGGAAAATGCCCAATCATATCGAGCCGGCCATTCCGTTGGTTCACGGAAAACCCCACGATCGAATCCTGCCCCGTTCGCGCCTTGCGATCCGTGATGTCCCGATTGGAAACGTAGAGAAACTTCCCATTCGGAGTCATGTGCAAATCCGCGGTCGTGATGACGCCATCAAACCCTTTGGGATAGGTGACAACATTCTGCACCGTCTTCAATTCACCGCGCCGTGAATTCCATGTCCACACGCCAACGCCCGGTTGCTCCCGCTCATTGGTTGTGTAGACCAACGCTTTACTCGGGTGAAAAATCAGATGCCGCGGCTGTCGCGCGTCATTCTCGCCGGTCGGGCCAGTTGCGAATGGCGGATCGTTCGGCGACGCCTCGCCGGTCTGCTCATCGAAACGGAGTTGAAACACCTTGTTGGGCGCTGTCGCCGGAACCAGCAGAAAACGATTGTTCGGGGCAAACACCGCGGAATGGGATTTCTTCTCCAGGTCAACCACCTGTGGGGCCCTGCCTGTGAACACCCGCTCCTCCAACGCCCAGATCATCGCCTTGCCCTGGCCGTAGCTGTTGCCCGCAAGAAACCGGCCGGTCGCATCGACGCTCAGGTAACCTGAACTAATCTCAGATGCCGCGAGTCCGACCCGCTCCAACTTGCCGCCCTTTCCAATTCGGAACGTCGCAATCGCCGGCACAAAACCGCGCCCTCCATCAGGAGCCGCCATCTGGCCATTCACATAGAGAAATTGTTTATCCTGAGAAATGCCCATCGGCCCCGCCCCGCGATGGTCCACCTCCTGAATCGGCGTCAGCTTCCCGGTAGCATCGTCAATTCGATAAACGGAAACCTTTCCGCCCGCGGAGAGATACAAAGATTCCCCGGCCTGAGCAGTCGAAGTCAAACTCACGACGAGAAACAAAACGGAGATCAAACATCGAATCATGAAAAAAGCATCATTCGATACCAGACCCGTGGCGATATTAATCTTTGCCGCCCTCCAGCGGTCTCAATCACTTGCCCGGTTGACCCGCACAAACCCCCTTCGACTTCAACTCAGTTAGGACCTCCGCCATTTCTTCGACCGGAATATCGGAAAGCGAATGCCGCTCCTTGCTCGCGTCCAACCGCGTTCCCGTCTTGACTGCATAAACGGGAGGCTGGCCGCTTGGGGCAATTCCGAGTAATTGAACCGCGAACATGCCCTCATAGCAGCTATAGATCCCCGAAGCGCAGACGGAGAACACCGTTCCGCGAATCCCGACCACTCCCTTGGGCGTCTTCACCGTGAATCGCGATTGCGCGCCCACTTTCTCAACGCAGCTCAAGATACAGCCCTTCTTGACAAACAATTTTACGTCCAGGCCCATCGTGCCTTCACTGTATCTGATCGTGAGTTCGTCAATCGTCACAACGCTCTTTGGCTTGATAACGACGACCGCCCCACCCAACGACAACTCAAGGATCACCTCGCATCTCGATTTCGTAAAAATCGTCGTTCCTCCGAGCAACTCGCCACCCTCCGAACTCGCTTCCAGCGCTCGCCGCTTGCCGTTCGCGAAATAGTGAGCCTTGCCCTCAACCGACAAAATCTTCGCGCCCAGGCGCACATCGAAATCCTTCCGATACCGCTCGAGCACATCCTCTTTCTTCCCCTTCAACAAATAGATCTTTCCGCGAATCGTTTTCGACTCGCCGCGCTTCAACGGTCCGACCCGCACGGACTGGTGCATGCACAGCCAGGGGTTATTTCCCTGGCACGACAGAAAATCCTCCCAGGCAATGCCGCAGGCCCACTTGCCATCCGCCGATTCGCGCACCAGCAGGCCCGCCTTCGAGTTGGCGTTCACCGGCGACTTCGGCCACTTGCTCGACCAGACATAATTACCGTTCTTGTCCGCCGCCTTGTCGATCGCCGCGCGCCAGGCAGCGTTGAAGTGAATCTCGCGATGCTTCAGCTTCACCAACTTGTTCTCCGCGAAAAACCAGGTGTTCGACTTCGTGAATTGCTCGTTGCGATTACCGATCGGTCCGGGATTGAAACACGGAATCACAGACGCCAGCGCCGGCCAGTCGTGATCGGACTCGTTCGTCACCGTCAGTTTCAGATCCACGCTATCCTCGCCGGCCAGCATCGTCAGGTGGAGCGGCGGCGATGAAATGGATCCGCCCTGGCCGTTCTGAAACACCGACACCTCGTTCGTCCAGTCACCGCGCGTGTGCTGCCCGCGATTGACCGCGTCGAACATCGTCCATTCGTAGAACCACAGAAAGGCCCGCATATCCGGGCGTGTTTTCGCCTCCACGTAAACGCCGCGCTCCCACTCGGCAAGTTTGACATTGGGCTCCGCGCCAGCGCACACACCGGACAACAGACCCAAGCCGACAAGCATCCGGGCAAGGTTGAAAATCCTTAGAGAAGTCATGAAGACACTTTTCGGACGTTGACTTCGCCGCGCAACTTTGAATTTCTTGAACCATGCGAAAACTTCTTCCCCTCGCCGCCGCCATTCTCACGCTCATGCTCCCGCGAATCGTGAACGCGGCACAGGCCCCTTTGGGATTCACGCCCGCTCAAGCCAAGGAGCAACTACAGCGCGAGGCGGACTATGACTCGTCGCTCAATGCGGAGAATCTTCGCAAATGGAGCCGGGAGATGACCACACGCCCGCATCATCTGGGCTCGCCAAAGGCAAAGGAGAACGCGGAATTTGTCGCCGACCTGTTTCGCAAGTGGGGCTACGAAACTGAGATCGAAGTGTTCCACGTGCTGTTTCCCACGCCGAAGACGCGCGAACTCTCTCTGCTTCGCCCCTACCC
>JBLHKZ010000319.1:0-6190 GCA_047618185.1 Limisphaerales bacterium | reverse complement strand
GGATTGCCATGCGCCGGGCGAGGAGGAGCCGCCGTCGCTCGACAAGGCGACGAATCTGCTCCAGTTGCGGAACAACTCGGACTATGTCATCGCCGGAGCTCCCGAGAAATCCCTGCTCTTCCAGCGGGTCGATCTGCCCGTCGACAGCCGCAAGCGCCCGCGTGTTGCGCGGCGCGTCGTGGCGCAACAACGTCGCCGACGGCTTGTTGTCGTCCTACCGCCACCTCGGGAGGCCCTCGTTTCGCTACTTCAACGTTGGGTTTCGGGTGGTTTTGTCGGGCGTGTCGTCGCGAAGGCGCCAGAGCCGGATGGATTGGCGAGGTGTCGGGTGGGAAACTGTCCTGCCCGTCGAGAGCCAGGAGGTTGCCTAACCCGCCGCTCCCGGCCCCGGAGAAGCCGGGGAAAATACGCGGAGACGGGGCGTGGCCGGTAAGTCGCAAGGCTGAAAGTCACGCCTCGTCAGGCGCGTGCGGTCTGAGGGAGCAAGCGCGCTCCGTCCACAATCAAATCGAATGGTCCAATCGGGGATCCAGCGGCTCTGGCGGGGAGGCTCTTAAAGGTTGACTTATGAGACTGTCGGAAAGAATTGGTCATGGGGGATTCGCATGAAACGAGTCATTCGCGGTGGTGAGCTCAATGTGTCTTTCCAGATTGTTTTCTGGTTTGCGTGGCTGCCAACGCGTCGCGCAGAACCGGAATCGTCAGTTTGTCCTTTTCTCAGTTCGCGGCAATCTTGCTGGCGATAATGCGTTCCAGAGATAGGACCTTGAGTCTTTGCCGGCCTATGGGAACGTTCACACAGTTTTTGAATTCATCGGCAAACGGGCCGATTCCATCCATGCGGAGCACGATGTCGAATAGTTCGGCGCCGGTTCCGGCCAGCATCGGTGGATTAAAATTGCTCGGAGGGACGTAGGTCGCGCCCACCTCCTGCAAGGCGAGGGAGAGTTTTGGTTCACCCAGTTTCTCAAACCAGAGATCGACGTCCTAGGTGACGACAGGCGCGCCTTGCAGCGTGGCTGCGGAAAGGCCAACGACCATGAATCGCACCTTGCGCTTCAGCAGGGTTTGAAGCAGGCGCAGCTCATTTTCGGAAAACGGCAGTGGCTCTGGCACGGATCAAACTCCTTTGTAATCGTTCCAACGGCGGCATCTCCAGCAGGATCATCGTGTGGCGGACGTTGTCCGGATCGGCGTCGGGATGCGCCGCCAAAACATCAGCGACCCGCGCGGTCAGTTGGCGAGCCCAGCGCTGCGCCTTGACCGTGTCATTGATTGTTGCGGATTGCTTCATTTGCCTCTGGCAGTTTAGGGAACGCTTCAAAGGTTGTCACCGGCATTTCCGGATCAAACCGGCCCGGATTACCGCGGCTGTCGCCATCGAGATGAGGAGCGTCTGTTTCATGGCGTTTCTCTGTCTAGGTGCTTCGTCGGTTGCAGGCCTGATTGACTCTGGAGCAGCCGTTTCAGATTTTGGGGTCGGGGGCTTGCTGGACGGTCGATCGGGTTTGGCGAGGATTTCAATGTAGATGGCTGGCCAGTCCTCCGCAGCGGCGGTGTCCACGGCCTTTGGCAGCTCTGCGGGATGCGTCGGTTTGGCTTCGGATTCTTCCTTGCCGGATCGGCAATCGAAACTCCAGTGCGCGATGCCCTCCGGCAATTTCTTGCGTCGCTCGCGTTTGAGATACTTTCGAATGTCGCTCTTGATTGCCTCAACGACTCGCGCCGGCGCGTGCTTCGGATCGGACAAGGAGAATGTTTTTCGCATCGCGATCCGTGCCGCCGGTGGACGGATGTTTGTCAAGGCGCTTTGCTGGAGGGTGAGTCGATGCGTTCGGTCGCCTTGGCGCGGGTTCGGCGGGTCCGGGTCGCGACGAAGCGGACGATTGCGCTGCCGGCAAGAGACAGCACGTAGGCCGCGCCCAGGACAGCCACGTTGGACGGGCCGATGGGTAGGTCCCAGTGGTAGGCGGCGCAGAACCCGGCAAATGCGCCCGCGCCCCCTACGATGGAGGCGATGATGCCGAGTTGTCGCATGCTTCGGGCGAACACCTGGGCGATCAGCGGAGGGATTAACATGAAACCAAAGGTGATCAACGGGCCCGCGATAAAGACGGAGATGGAGATGCTCAGCCCGATCAAGGCGTAAAGGACGACATCCCATAGAACGACGTTCTTGCGCAGCACGGTGGCGAGCGCGCGATCGTAGGAAACCAGCAGTAATTCCTTTCGGAATACAAGCAGAACGGTCGTTAGTAAGGCGAAGGAGACGGCCCCGAGGATCAGGTCCTGGTCCGACACGGCAATGATTTCCCCCTTGAACAGGCTGAGCCATCCGCGTTCCGCCTGGGGGCATTTTGCGAGCAGGAGGATGCTGGTGGCGGTGGCGATCACGTAGGCGGCGCCGATGCGCCCCTCGGCCGCAGCGCTCCCGCGGCGCTCAAGCAATGCGAGAACGAGCAGCGCCCCGCCCGCGAAGACAATGGAGCCGATGATGGCCAGTATTCGTTCGTTGGAGCCGTGCGCCCCGTCATAATAGCCAAGCCAGACATGCAGTGACAGGGCGAGCGCGATGCCGGTGGCGGAGATGTGGGGCAGGGCGACGCCAAGAAACACCATGCGACGCATGACCAGAAAAACGCCGAAAAGCGGCGCGAGCGCGCCAATCATAACACTGACGAGAACTGAATTTCGCAGAAGGAAATCCGGATGGAGTATTTCACGAAGCATTTCCATGTCAGCCGAGCTCCAGTTGGAGCATTTGTTCGATGTGTTCGGGGCTGAGCAGTTCGTCCGTCGGTCCCTGTTCGGCGCGGCCGTTTCGCAACCAGATGAGGTTCGTGGCGAGTTGCCGCATCCAGTGCAGTTCGTGGTTCACCATGAGAATGGTGAGATTGCGTTCCTTGCGAAGCTTGGAAAGAAGCTTTCCGATGGCTCGCGCGGCGTCCGCGTCGACGGCCGCCGTGGGTTCGTCCAGCGCGAGTAACTCGGGTTCGGCGACCAGCGCGCGGGCGATGAGAACGCGCTGCATTTGTCCGCCGGAGAGTTCGGAGAAACGCTGGTCGGCGAAGGGCTCGGCGCCGACTGAAGCGAGGCATTCCCGCACGGCCTCGCGGTCCGCCCGGCTCGGAAAACGTCCGGGGCGCACTCGGCCGTAGACGCCCATCAGCGCGACCTCGAACGCGGAGAAGAGGTAGACGGAATCGAGCGTTTCCCGTTGGGGCACGTAGCCGATGGCGAGCGTTGTTCCGTTGGCTCCGTTGAACCGCACGGTTCCCGAAAGCGGAGGCAGGATGCCCAGCATCGTCTTGATCAGAGTTGTCTTGCCCGAGCCATTGGAGCCGAGCAGGCCGGTGAAGGAGCCGCGCGGAACGGACAGATTCAGATTGGCGAGAAGAGGGCTTTCGTCGTAACCGATCGCCAGGTTCTCGAACTCGATGAGGGGGGCGTCGCTCAGGCCGGGGTTGTGGCGGCTGGAGTGGGTCATTTCAAGGCCGAGTCAAATGCGCCCACTAATTGGTCAATCCACCCGATGTAGCTATGCGCAGGGCCTTTGTCCGTGGGCATGACCGGAAGCGAGATTACCGTGGCTCCGGTCTGCCGGGCCAGTTGGTCGGCCAGTCGCTTCGGTCGGAAGGAGCCGATTGCCACGACCCGCGTTTTGGCATCTTTGGCGAGGGGGACGAGACGGCGGATGTGGCCGGGAGTGGGCGGGATGCCGGGTTTGGGCTCCAGTTGGCCGACCACCCGCAATCCGTAGCGCTCGGCGAAGTAGTCGAAGGTGCTGTGATAGGTGACAATGGCCGCGCCCTGATGGGCGCTCATCGTCTTTTGCCATTCGATGAGTTTGGCATCGAGCCGCTTGTGGAAGGCGGTGAGATTGGCCTGGTAGACCGCCTTGTTCTTTGGATCGCTTCGCGCAAGGGCTGCGGCGATCTTGCCGGCCACGGCTTTCCCGCGCAGGGGGTCGAGTAGGAAGTGGGGATTGCCTGCGGCGTGAATATGGCCTTGCGATCGATCAATTGGACCCGAAGGGACGTCCAGAAGGCGAATGCCCGATGCGGCGCTGAATCTCCCGGAGCCGCCGGGGAGGATGTCGCGATTGCGCGCGTTGGAGACGAGCGGCGGCAGCCAGCCGATTTCAAGGTCGGCGCCGCCGACGATCAGCAGGTCCGCCCGATTAAGTGTTCGCGTGTAGCTCGGGCGCGGCGACACGAAGTGCGGGTCTTCGGCGCCGCCGGCCAGGCAGGTCACGGAGGCCTTGTCGCTGACGATCTCACGCGCGATGGCCGCACAGTCCGGCAGTGTCGCGACGACGCGGAGTTCGGCGGAGCTCGCCGCGTTGACCAGGGTCAGGGCGGTGATCAGGGTTTTAAAAGTAATGAGTTTCATAATGTTTGCCTGCGCGGGCCTTGTTCGGCTCGCATGAGATTGGTTTAAAACTGATGGGCGCCATGCGCGCCGAGGGACATTTCCATCTGGAGCCACAGAGAGTGATCGACTCCGATTTTATCACGGTCGTCGTAGTTGTACTGAAGGCGGATTTTTGAATACTCGGTTGGCCTCCAGGTGAGATTCGGCGAAACGCGGAAACGGTTGCCGCGCTCTGAATCGTTGGCAAGGGGGGAGAAGCCTCCGGCATTGTCGGCGACCCCCAATCCGCGTCCTTCGTAGACCGCGCGATCGCCGAAGACGTAGCCGTAGCGGAGTCCGGCGATCCAGCGGGGGCGGAATCCGTAGAGGAGTTGTGAGTAGAGCCCATAGTCCGCGATGGTTTCCGGAGTCAGGACTGCAGGAAGTCCGGTGCCGGGGTCGGTGAGCAGTCCGTCATCGACAAAGCCGTTGCCGTCGCCGTCGCCGCCGTTGGCCTCTTCGTCCCAATCGAAGAAACCGGCCCCATAGCGCCGGGCGAGGAACTCGGATTGCAGGCTGACGAAAGGGTAGCCCTGATTGTGGTCGCGGGCCTGCCATTTCCAGGTGAGGTCGGCGCCGTAAATGAGGGTGTCGGTCTCGCCGCCTTCGCCGGAGTTGTTCGGCCCCATCGCCGCGCTGCCGCCGATCAGCAAGGTCTGCGTGTCGGACAGGTCATAGGAGAGGGCGATCCGGGGATTGAGCAGCATGTCGGACGCGCTTCGCACTCCACGATCGTTTTCCTGATGACGGAATCCAAAAGGAATGCCTTCCTCCTCCTCGGCGCCTCCATGTGTGTGACTTCCGCCGCGGAAACTGGACGCGTTCCCGCCGCCGCTGTTTTGCGCGGTGAACGACAACTCGGTGTGCCAGGGTGTCGGAGCCAGCCAAGAGAGCCGGGCGCCGGGATTGCGCATGCCGTCGGGACCAAGCAACCGGCTGATCGCCAGCGGCTGATCGACGAAGCCCCAGGCGTGGATGTGCGTCGGGTTGTGCCGTCCGATTTGCGACCAGATTTGGCCGACGCGCAATTGGAGGCCCAGGGGTAGGGCCTGCGTTTCCAGCCAGCCCTCCTCGACCTCCATGAGGGATTCCCCGTTGGCGGCGATCGCGAAATTCAAGTTCGCGCTACCCCGGAAATACGGGTCTATCGCGCCGGCGAAGTTGGCTTCCACAGCCTGAACTGTGAATCCGCGCGCGTTGGGATCGTGCCCTCCGCCGTTAAGCTCACCCAGATCGTCGGCGGTGGAGCCGCCCACGGTGAAGGTTCCGGTGAGTCCGAGATCAAGGCTTGCTTGTCCCCGTCGGATCCCAATGGGGTCGCTCGGGCGCCATCTTCGTTGGTCAAACCCCGGAGCGCTTGCGGTGGCTGGCGTTCGGGGCGCGAGGGCGCCGGATGTGACGCTGGAGATGTCGGTTGGATCCAATGGCGCGGGCTGGCTGACGGTCGTGGACGGCGCATCGGCTTTCGGCCCAAGCTTGTCAATCTGTTGTTGCATCAGCTCGAGGCGCTGCGCGTGAAGGCGTTGTTGCTCCGCGAACTGGCTGCGCATTTCCTGCAGCTGTTTTTGAAGAGTTTGTAGTGTCGCAGGTTCCTGCGCCGACGTGAGGGCAATGCCAAGGGACAGAGCGGCTGCAACTGCCGCTAATCGAAATTTGTTGTTCATTTTTTTGCTTTCCTGAAGGTGTTTCCGCGCAACATGGATTCCATGGCGCGAGGGGGTTCGCCCGCGAGCCGACATGGCAAACGGGCGATAAGTGGGGGGGCGGGGTTCAGGAG
>JBLHKZ010000318.1:0-6198 GCA_047618185.1 Limisphaerales bacterium | reverse complement strand
CCGTCCCCAGCGAAGAGGAACCTACGCGTGTGTCGCCGATCTTCACCGAGACGATCTGAGCTCCGGGCGCCACGCCGTTCAGCTCGGGCTGACTCTCGAAATGCCCCGCGACGATGCCCGCAACGTGGGTCCCGTGCGCGCCCGTGTCGGCGACGATGGAAAGGAGCTTGCCATCGTCGTAGACGTTCACCGCAAAGTTCAGCAAATCCAGCCCGCTGAACGTGGCCCACTGACGCTCCAACTTGTAATTCGTCAAAAGTTTCTCGTCGCCCAGGTCGCCGTCTTCGTCGGTGTCGATCGCCGCTCGCCAGACCTTGCCGTCGTGAAACACCGCGCAGTCGTAGATGGGTCCCGGATCATCGTATCCTTTCTGCAGGGCCTTCAACTGCGCGACTCTCTCCGCGAGCTCCTCGCGGGCCTTCTTTTGCGCGGCGTTGGGCTTGGCATGCTTTTCGTCGAAAGTCGCGAGTCGCCGTTTCTCGCGCGTCAGAGTCGCGCGCTGCAATTTGTCCCAGTCCTTCTTTCGTTCGGCTTTGACCCGCGCCACCAACGCTCCCGGATACAATTCGTAACCGCGCTTCAATCCGACGTGGACCTTGCCGGTCGGATTCTTCCATTTCGGGCCGAGCTTCAACGACTTTCCCGCAAGGCTCTCAACGGTCCCGTCCTTCACTTCGCGAACCGTGGACGTGTCAACATCGCCGCTGCCGGAGCCATCGACCAGATCGACGATCTTGGGCCGACCGTCGCTGGTCGTCTGCAATCCCGCCGCACCTGGATCGACACCCGTGTCGAAAATCGCGACGACGACTCCGCGCCCGTCGTATTCAGGATGCCGTTCCAGGAATCGAGCGGCGCCGGTTTCCTGTTTTGGCAGAATGCCGACCTTGGGAAACTCAGGGATGTCGAAGCTCTCGGCGGAATGAACTGGCGGAAGGCCACCGCCAACCAGAAGCGCAGCCAGAAGGATGTTTCGAAAGGTTTTCATGGGGCCGAATTCATCAGCGCCATGGAGCAAAGGTCAACCGTTTCCGCAAGTCGCCGCAGCTCGGTGTATGGCTATGCAATCTCGTTGATCTGCCCCAGCAAGGCCGCGCGCCGGGCCCCGGTCGTATCCGGCAGCGGCCAGGGTTTCTTCTTCCACCTCAGCCAGGCGAGCCAGGCAAAAGCGGCCGACTCCACCGACTGCAATGGCCAGCCGTAATCCGCGCTCGTGCGCAGTTCTATCTCACCCGTCGCCTCCGCACATCCGATGTCGTTCAACGAGGCGCGAATTCGTTCGACGAGAAAACGGTTCGCTGCGCCGCCGCCACAAAGGACCACGCGATCGGGTATTTGCGGCAGATGCAATCGATAGTTCATTGCCAACGATCGGGCGGTGAATTCAGTCAGTGTGGCGACAAGATCTTCCGTCGACGCTCCCTTCAGATCACGCAACGCCCGTTCCAGGAAAGTCTCGCCAAACAACTCTCGCCCCGAGCTCTTTGGCGGAGGCGTTCGAAAATAGGGATGACGCAGCCAGCGTTTCAGAACGGCCTTGTTCCCCCTTCCGCTCGCGGCGCAACGACCGTCTCGATCCATTTTCAGACGCCCATTCGTCAGCGATCGCATCGCAAGATCGATCAGCATCATTCCCGGTCCCGTGTCGAAGGAACAAGCCACTGGCGATTCGCCCGCGCATTCGCTTGGACGGAGGCAGGTGACATTGCTGATGCCTCCGAGATTGTTCACACAAACCGTTTTCGTCCTGGCCTGGAACGCGATTTGATGAAACGCCGTCGCCAATGGCGCGCCCTGCCCTCCCGCTGCGATATCCCCCGCGCGGAAGTTGCTCACGACCGGACATCGCGCGGCTTCGCACAAATACGACGGCTCGCCAATCTGCAAACTCGCGGGCGCTGGCTTGCCGGGATTGTGAAAGACCGTCTGGCCATGCAGCCCGATCAGCTCGGGCGCGGAATCGCCGCCCCGTGAATGTCGCGCATAGAACCGTCCAAGATCGTGGTGCAGTTGAGCGAGTTCATGACTCGATGCCTCATCCGCGGCGGCGGCGCTCAATCGCCGCCTCAAGCCCGTAGGAAAGGCGCGGCTCCAGAGATCGAGCAGCTCAATTCGCCCCCGCCTTACGGAGCAAAGGGCGTAGTCGACGCCATCCATGCTCGTGCCGGACATGATGCCCAAGACCTTCACAAACTTTGCCCTTTTACGATTGTTGGCTTGTCATTCATGGGTGAATGCCGCTTATGTCGTCGCTTTCCAAAAATGTCGATCAAGCTCTACGTAGGCAATTTGCCTTTCAAATCCGAGAACGACGATCTGCGAAATCATTTCGCTCAGGTCGGCGAAGTGACGGACGTCCATGTTCTGCGCAATCGAAACAACGGACGCGCTCACGGCTTCGGCTTCATCGACATGGCGACTGACGAGGATGCGCGCAAGGCAATCGAAGCCTTCAACGAGCAGGAGTTCGACGGCCGCAAGTTGAGCGTGTGCCTCGCCCGTCCGCATTCGACTCCTCCGGCGCAACCGGCCTGACACTCCCGCCATCGTTATTTTTCAGATTCTGGAACGTCCTTCGTCAGCGCCCTCCATCGACGCCAATCCAGAATTGCCGGAAGCAAAACCAGGGTTGAAATCACCGCCCCGAAAAACGCAATGGCCGAAAGCGCTCCGAAATGGCGCACCGGCGGAAACGAGAACACAAAAAAGGCGCCGAACACTGCCGCGAGAATCATGCTCGTGAAAAGAATCGGGGGGCCTTTCGTGCGAAAGGCGCTGATGAGCGCCGCCTTCGAATCGCCGGTTCGCCGAAGCTCGTCCCGCCACCAGGTGATAAAATGTACGGCATCGTCGACAGCGACGCTAAGCACGATCGCCGCAACCATCACCGTGACGGAGTTCAGCGGAATGTCCGCGAAGCCCGCAAGCGACAAGGCCAGCCCCACAGGCACGACATTGACCAGCAGCGCGACGGCGGCGAGCCAGACCGATCGCCAGAGCAATGTCAGCGTCAGGCCGACGACACAGAGGGTCACCGCGATGCTTTCAAGCTGCGCGCGCATGATTCGTTGATCGGCCTGGAGAATCGAATGAATCCCCTCCGCCGCGGACACACGCACTCCCTCCGGACGGCCTTCTTCCGCGAAGGCAACAATATCCTCCAGGAGTTTGAGATACTCGGTGGACAGCATGTCGTGGGTTCGGACGATGACAATCGCCGTTTGAAATTCCTCGTCGGCGAGCGCGCTGAGGAAGGGGAAGTTCTGCGCTTTCAACGCAATGACAAACACGGCCAACGTCAGGGGATTCGTCGGCAGCCGGAACGAACCTTCTTTCTCCCCCTCCCAGATCTGATTCATCATCGCGATCAGCTGGGCGTAGGAATAGGAGCCGGACACGCTCGGATGAGCGTCCACATAGCCCTGCAATTTCTCCACGTAGGCAAGGAATTGCGGATTATTGATTCCATTCTTGGAGCCCGAATCTATTTCAAACTGCACGACGTTGATCCCGCCATAGACCTCCTCAAATTCCTGCAACGCCACGCGCGTCGGGCTGGAACGATCCAGAAATTCCACGACCCGAATGTCGGTTCGAATCTGTTCGATTCCGATCCGGGCCACGAAGAAACCGAGGATTCCGATGACGATGATCGCCAGGCGACGTCGGTTTACGAATTGGCTCCAGCGAACGGCGGTTCGCGTTACGGCGTCATCGCCTTCGGCGCCCTCAGAGCCTCCCGAAGCGCCAGATCGAGCGCCGCCCAGAAAAAGCTTCAACATCGCCAGCCCCGGGCCAAAGGTCCAAACAAACGCCAACGCGATCCCGGCGGCGCCGATCAATCCAAACCCGCTGACCTGGCGGACGTCGCACTGCATCAGGGACACGAGCCCCACGATAGTGGTCAGGGTCGCAAAGGCGCATGACTTCAGAACACGGTTCAAGGTTCGCGCGATCGCCTCTTCCGAACCGAGCCCTTCCCGTTGCGCCTTGGAGCAGCCCATGAACAAATGCGCCATTAGGGTAAGCTGGATTCCAGCGACCAGCGGAAACAGCATCAGCGAGTAAAATGTCATCGGGACGCTCAAGATCCGCATCAGGCCCGGCAACAGAGCCAGACAGATGGCCAAATTCACCGCGCACAGAACGGTGAGACGCACGGATCTAAGCGCGATCAGCAGGAGCGTCACCACAATGACGGTCAGCCATACCGCCAACTCTTTAATGTCTTTGGCGATGGTCGTGCGAATCTCCAGCGCGACGAACGGAAGCGCCACCGTTTTAAAACTATAGCCGTGCTTTTCGAAGGGACGCGTGAGGTTGTCGATCTCGTCGCGCAAGGCGCGCTGTTTCTCCGGCGTCGAAAGGTCGCGTTTGAAATTGCAGGTGATGAGGGTGTGCTTCGCGTCGGGAGCGACCATGATGTTCTTCACCAACGGATGTGCCACCGAGAATTTCCTGATCTTCTCGATCTCCTCGTCCGAAAGCTTTCCGCTCGGCACGAAGGGAACAAAATCAAAACTAAAGCCGCGTCGCACCGGCTTGACAGAATGGGTCAGACTCTTGACGTCCCCCAGCCCTTCCAGCCGGGTCAGCTGGTCGCACAACGCCCGCAAATGGTCAAACCCCTCCTGAGTGAACAGATTCTCGCCGGCCATGCTGACCACGACCACCACATCGTCATCGAGAATGGCGCTGACTTTCTCGTAGGCCGCCAGGTTGCGTTGATCTCCCTCCAGCAACGTGCGCGCGTCGGAATCGATTTCAAATTCGCGCAGCGACAGAAAGAAGGGAATGCCGACGAGCAGACAGATAAGCAGCGAGGGCAAAGGCCAGCGGAGAAACGGGTTCTTCGACTTGATGGCGTTCATTCCTGGTCCGAGGCCGGTGAGGTTTTAAAGACATCCGCGGGCAGCCTGATCGGACGGCCCGTCTCCGCCGACAGACAGGCGTGCACCGTGTGACCCGTCGCCAACAAGACGCCGTCGCGCGAAACCTCGGCGTGCGCCTTGACGCGAGTCCTGCCCACGCGTTCGAAGCGGCCGCGGATCTCCAACAGATCGTCATAACGCGCGGGCTGCAGATACCGGCAGTAGGATTCCAGCACGGGCAGAAAAATCCCTCGCGCCTCCAGCTCCTTGTAGGTCACCCCCATATCCCTCAGGACTTCGTTGCGCACCCGCTCGAAGTAGACAAAGAAATTGGCGTAGTAAACGACGCCCATCTGATCCGTGTCGGCGTAGGGAACGCGGTAAAGCAGGCGGGTTGGGGCAAGATCGATTTCGCTCATGATTCAGGCGCGGGCGCAAAGGCGAAACTAGGGAATCCGCCGGACTTGGCAATGAGATTAAGACCCTGACCAACGACGACCGAACCACCTTCCATTCTCGGTTCGCGTGAACCAGGCGAGCATTACGGTGGACGGCGGGAGCGGTTGACTTCCCCAGGGAATAATTGCCCCCTTGCCCAGCCTCAACGGACGGTTGGAATCCTTGAGTACAACCTGTGCGCCAATGACGGGTTTTCCAGCCGGATCCACCACCGAAGCTTCCAGCGTTTCCAGGGACTTCACACGCAGAACCGGGTTGGATGCGACCAAATCCGCGGACCTAAGCCACTTGTAGCGAGGATCGCCTTGAGCACCTGAATCAAGTTCGGGTATCACGCAAAAAAGGTGTCCGGAAAGTTGAGGTGAGCCACCTTGAACTCGATGGTCCCCAGTTGTTCCGACCAATCTTGCCGAGTCTCTACCTCTGCTCGATCGGATGCGCGCTGAACTGACAGCCGACGATTTCCTTACTGTCGCTCTCGCTTGAAGCTGTATTTGCTGTTGCGTCGAGAACGCGTCTTCATGTACTCGGGCGCGTAACGATCCTTGTGATTTGCCTGCTGGAGATACATGCCCACGAGTTGCGAACGTCCCGTCGGGGCGGAAGGTTTGGAAAATGGATTGCGCAACACGCGGAGGATCCTTTTGAACGCTTCTCTCAGCATATCAGGCACACTAGCGCGATTGCCCAAAGACAGGCGAGAAAAAAGGTTAACCACACTTCCGCGTCGAAAGCCCTCAAACCAGATCGCACCGCGCCCGAAACGGCGCCCAGGCATTGGCCTCGTTTTTGATTCCCTCACAAGCCTTCTCGGACTATGAAACCCTCCATGCAGCTCCACTTGAAGCCGGATCCCCGCCGAACAATT
>JBLHKZ010000317.1:0-6203 GCA_047618185.1 Limisphaerales bacterium | reverse complement strand
AGGTCATTCAAAGATCTCTCAAATCGCCTTTTGCGTCGAATTCCATCGGCAACGGGGCCGACTCCGGAATCAAGTCCGATCGTTGACCGGCGGTTTCCAGGTAGGCCTCGGAGACCACAACGGATTGGAGATCGAGGGTGTCCCGAATGCGGATTATTCGACACTGATCGGTGTTTTCCAGCGCGAGCGAGGTCAGGGCGGCGGCGATGGCCTCGCGATCCGAGTCGAAGGCGATGGGCAGTTTGGCGGAATTCGGCGTCATCGAGGTCAGAGCGTTGACTGCCGTGATCTCCCGATCGGTCTCTTCGATGAGCCGCGTTGTCGTGAGATCGGCCATCCCGACGCCGATCGAGTTTCCGTGGGTTTCCGGAGTGAGTCCGCGAACGAAGATCCGTTTCACGCGCGGCGAGCCTCCGGCCTGCTCGGAGAACAGGGTGGAATAGCCGTGAACACTGCGACCGATCACGTTGGAATCCATGCCCGTGCCGCTGATGTTCTTGCCAATGCGATCGACGATGAGGAGGTCGACCTCGTCGAAGGGAAGCCCGGGCATGAGTTCGCGCGCTTCCAGGAGCAATTGTTCCTCGCCGCGTTCGAAATCTCCGGGCTGGAGCGCGGAGATCCGGGCGGTTTGGTGAAAGCCGTCCTCAATCAGGGCGAGTCCCCCGAGCACGGGCGCGGAGCCGAGGATGACTCGCGCGGTTTCCCGCAGGGCGGCTTCGTAGCCGAGGCTCTGGGCGGCGCGATGAAAGCGAGCGGCGCCCGCGTGTTTGCCCAGGCCGACGACGAGCATTTTCATGAGGCCGCTGCCCAGGGAGCCGGTGAAATCGGTGTGCGGTTTGACTCGGTTGACGACCAGGATTCCATCGGCATCGAGCGCGACGGAGCTCAGGACGACCTCCGATCCGGTGGAGAGCGATCCCAGGCGGCGAGTCTCCATCGCGGGCTCGATGGGCGCCCCGACGGTTTCGGGCGTGACGCCATAGTCGGCGAGAATGCGGGTTTGGCCTTCGGGGGTGGCGCCGCCGTGGCTGCCCATGGCGGGTATGATAAAGGGCTTTGCGCCGGCGCCCTGAAGGCGTTCGACCGCGCGGGCGACGATGGCGGCGAGATTGGCGATCCCGCGACTGCCGACGCCGATTGCGATTTTGGCGCCGGGTTTGACGGCGGCGGTCAATTCCGAGAGTTGCGCGTCCACGGCGCTCGGGATGTTGACCGGCGCGCGGCGCGGCAGGTTTTGGCGCAGGCGAAAGACGCGAGGAAAGGATTCCTGGGACATGTGTCGCTTCGGCCGACGCCTCGGTGGCGGCGGTTCATTTGGGAGTCGTCAGGCTTGTGCGGAATCAGCGGCCGCTTTGGGCTGTAGAATAATTTCCACGCCTTCGCGCGCAGCTTCAACCTGAAGGGGGTCGCCGTGCATCGTCACGAGATCGCGAGCCCACTGCGTCATTCGTGTGATGTGGTCGTCGTCATGATCGGGATCATGGTGAAACAGGTGGAGCTGTTTGACGCCCGCCATCAGCGCCAGCGTGACGACGTCGTCGAGGCAGCCATGCCCCCACCCGACCTTGCTCTGATACTCGGAGTCGTCGTACTGGGTATCAATAATCAGCACGTCGACATCGCGAATATAATCGATCAGCCGTTGATCCTGTTTGCGGGCAAAGGCAAGCGAGGCGTCCGTGATACGACCGGTGGAATCGGATTCGGCTCCGCGGAGCCGCTGGTAGGGCTCGTTGTCGGGCAGGAAGGCGACGGAGCCGGCGCTGGTGTTGAGGCGGTAGCCCACGCAGATTCCGGGATGATTCATGAAGGCCGCCTCCACCTCGACCTTGCCAATCTTGAACTTCATTTCCTGCAGTTCCTCGACCGCCGGCATGGCGGGCATTTGCTGCATGGTGACGGGAAAATAGGAGGTGCGCATCTGTTGCGCGAAAATGTCGGCCAGGCTTTCGGACGAGCCTTCGAATCCTCGAATCTTGATGTTGTTTTGCGGATTGTAGGCGGGGAGGAAAAAGGGGAAGCCCTGAATGTGATCCCAGTGAGTGTGCGTGATCAAGAGAGTCAGATTGATCGGCTGATTCGGAAATTCCCTGACCAGCGAATGCCCGAGCAGACGGATTCCCGATCCGGCGTCCAGCACGATGATTTCGCCATCGGCCCGCACTTCGACGCAGGAAGTGTTACCGCCGTAGTGTACGGTCGTGGGGCCGGGAGTGGGAGTCGAGCCGCGAACGCCCCAGAATTTGACGCGCAAACCTTCCTCGGCCGGCCGCTCGGGCGCCGGCGCCTGAGTCGTCGATTCCGTCGGCGCGGGTGTCTCGTCTGGCGGACTCAGGTCAGCTGCCGGACCCAGGTCGGCGGCCGGAGCCGTTGTTCTAAAACGCTCCCAGAGTTTGACGAAGGTGGATTTCTCCGGCTCCAGGAGACGAATGAGAATATTGGTCAGCTCGTCCTGTTCGAAGGGTTTGACCAGATATTCGTCGGCTCCCGATTGCAATGCGTTGAGGCGGTCGCCGGCGTAGCCCCGGCTGCTGGAAATGATAATTTTTACAGTCTTCTCGAGATCCGGATCCTCATGAACGTGACGGCAGAGCCGAAAGCCATTGCAACGTCGCATGAGCAAGTCGCAGATGACGACCTGTGGCCGGTGTTTACGGATGAGCGCCAGACCCTCCTCGCCATTGTCCGCCTCCAGCACAGTCCACTTGTCTTCTGTGAGCCACCTTCTGAGCGCCTCACGAAGCTCTTGCTCTTCGTCGATTACCAGTATGGTTTTCGGGCCAGCCACCGGTTGAATACTTTCGTGGAAACGTCCAGATTACAAGCGTCCGCTTTGTGGACAGCATGGCCCGCTTTGTTGCTGTTCGGGCTCGTCGTTGTTCCAATATGTCTGACGAAAAGGCTCAGACGCCAATAGTCCTGATTGAGGGGAGGCGATCGCTCAGGACGTGAACAGCCGTTTGCAAACGGCGATCGTGCTTTCGGCCGCCTCGTCGGATGAGGGAATGGGAAAGGCTTCGGCCGACACGTAGCCGTCGTAGCCAATTTCGCGCAGCGCCTCGGCGATGGGCGTGTGATTCATGTGGCCCATGCCGGTTGCGCGGCGGTTGCTGTCGACGAAGTGCACATGTCCGACGTGCTTGCCGCCGGTCCGGAAGGCGTCGGCGATGTTGGCCTCCTCGATGTTCATGTGGAAGACATCGGAGAGCAGTTTCACGTTGTCGGTGGTCAGGCCTTCCAGAAGGCGCACGCCATCTTCGGTGCGATTGATGAGATTGGTCTCGTAGCGGTTGAGCGGCTCGTAGAAAAGCTGCGTGCCTTTGGCGGCCGCGTGAGCGCCGAGATCCTCAAGCGCGTCGGCCAACCAGGCCAAGGCCTGCTCTTTGGAAACGTCTCCTTCGAAGCGGCCCTGCATGGAGCCGATAATGGCGGGCGCGTTGAACTCGGCGCCCCAATCGATGATGGCGCGAATGAATTCCCGGGCCTTTTGCCGAATTTCCGGATCGGCGTTGGTGAGCGTCAGTTTATGAATGACCCAGCCGCCGCCGGTGCCGACGGCCGCGACCTTGAGACCGTGCGTCTCAAGCAGCGCCTTGAGCTCGTCATCGTCAACGGCGTCAGGATGGGGCGCGAAGATTTCAACGGCGTCAAATCCGAGTTCGGCGGCTTTGGCGCAGGCGCCGGGCAGGTCGTGCCAGTAAACAAAGGGGCCGCCTTCGGCTTCTTTGACGAGAGAGACGGTGATGGCTGTCTTGATCATGGGCCGCGAAATCTAACCGTCGTCCCGCCTCTGCGGCAAATCTAAACTCTTAGGGAGTCTCTGCCATCTTTTCCGGCGAGCCCATGTTTGCTGAACCACTCCATGAAGGTTTCGGTCGCGGCTTGCGAATTGAGAATGGGGATGCCCCCGAGCGCCTGAATTGCCTGAGCGTCCCGGTCTTCAAACATGCGCACGACGACTGGGATGTCTTTGACTAAAGCCAGTAGTTTGGCTGTGTCCTGGACGCGCCGCATGGACGCGAGGATGAGCTTGGCTTTGGCGGCGTTTGCCTTCTGAAGGATTTTCTCGTCGGCGCCGTCGCCGCGCAGACAGGGAATCCCCAGCTTTTCCAGCTGGATGATGACGGCCGGATCGTCGTCGATCACGAGCAGGTCGTGGCCCGCCTTCTGCAGGGGTTTGACGACCCACATGCCGCCGGCGCCGAAGCCAAGAATGAGCACGTGGTTCTCGTGCCCGCTCTGGGTGGGCAAGCGTCGGCGCAAGGGATGGAATTTCAACAGCCAACGGACAGATCGATCGTTGGCGACAAGTGGCGTCACGGTCATCGTCACCACCGCGATTAGGGCGATCGCGGAGAAGAGTTCACGGCTGATGTGGCCGGCGATTTCGCCGGTCAGGGCGAGCACGAGCGAGAGCTCGCTGGTTTGAGCCAGCAGCAGGCCGCTTTCGATCGCCGATCGGGATGAGAGACCGCTGGCCTCGGCGACGATCGTGACCAACGGCGGCGTGAGCAGGATCACCATGAGCGCCAGTGCGAAGGCGCGGAGGAGCAGGTCGGGCTCGGGAATCGTGATCAAGGCGCCCAGCGCAGTGAAGAAGACGGCGAGGAAGAAATCGGACAGCGAACCGAGGACGCTGCGGACGACGCCATTGAGGGGAAAGGACGACAGGGAGAATCCGGCGAAAAATGCTCCGACGACGGGATGCAGGCCGAGAAAGTAGGCGCCGCCCGCGAAGAGAAACAGGACGGCAAGAAGCACGAGCAGGAGCGATTCTTCGTCCAGCCAGGGTTGAACGCCGGGTTCGACGCGGGGGCGTTTGCCGTCACGCGAGCGCAGGCGAAGCAACAGCCAGGGCATGAGCCGGGCCTGACAGATGACGGCGAGAGCTCCCAGGCCGACCAGGGCGCCGACGCTTTGCGCGAGTTTGGCGTCGGGCTCGCCGAAGCGCGCCAGCATCACGATCCAGACGATCATCAACAGGTCCTGCAGCAGGAGCGCGCCGGTCACCATCCGGCCGAATGGCTCAAACATGCGAAGCCAGAGTCGGAGCTGGCGGATGACCACGAGCGTGGAGCTCGTGGACAGCGCGATGGCGAGGTAGAGCGAGGAGATGCCATCGAACCCCAGCAATCTGGCGAGGCCGAATCCGGCTGCGCCAGCGACGCTGAATTGGGTGAGTCCAACCAGCCACGCGGCTTTCTTTTGCGTTTGGAAGCGGGTCGGATTGAGTTCAATCCCTGCGGCGAAGACGAGAAACGCCAAGCCCAGCTGTAGAATTTTTTCGAGATTATTCAGGTCCAGGGCGTGGTCGAACGCTTCGCCCGGCATCGCGCTTCGAGCGAGAGAAAGGCCCAATCCCATCGCGAGCAACAAGGGGATGACCGGGATGCGAAACCGCCGCGAAAGGCCAAATCCGATGGCCGCCACCGTCAGGAGGATTGCCAGGCCGGTCATGGTTCGAGGAAGCCCAGTTCCTTGAGCTTGCGGGTTTGCAGTTTGATGCCGTCGACCTTGGGCAACATGAGATAGGTCGGATCCATTTCCAGCAAGCTGTCGACCATGGAGAGATCGATCGCGTGAATGCTGCACGGGATCTTCATGGTGCGGCAACGGTAGGCGAGGAGATTGTTGATGTCCTCAATGTGGAGACAGGACACGAGCAACTTGGCGCGGGGCAGTCCGGCTTCTTCGAGAAAGGACAGATTTTGGGCGTCGCCCATTTTGGTTGCGCCGGGGAGGCCGCGCAGTTTGCCGGGATCGGTGTCGAGGGTGAGGACGGACTGGCCGGCGTCGTGCAGGGTTTGGGCGATGTTTCGTCCGAGCGTGTTGGCGCCGACGATGATCACGTGATTCTGAGCGCTTACGGGACAGGCTGTTTCCTCTTCGGTCTGAGACGCGCGCAAGAGGCGCAGAAGTCCCCATTTTTGCATGCGCCGATGCCACTCGTGATTGTAGACGATCAGGCAGGAGGAAACGGAAATGGTGATCAGCCCCACCAGTCCGATGAGAGACTCGAGCTGTTCGTCGATCAGTTTTGCGGCGACGCACATCGCGGCGAGAATGAATGAGAATTCGCTGATCTGAGCGAGGACATTGCCGCTATGAAAGGCGGTGCGTTCCCCGAACTTCAGGCGCGCAAGGATGAATGCTGTGATGGTCGGCTTGATGAAAAGCGCGAAGATCGAGAGGACGATCGC
>JBLHKZ010000316.1:0-6217 GCA_047618185.1 Limisphaerales bacterium | reverse complement strand
CTGAAATCGTGGAACGCCTGCTTTCCAGCTTAAAGTTCGACATCTTGCGCGGGCGCAGCACGAAGGGTTCGCCTGCGAAGAACGATGTTTCGGACATCGTCCTCTGGAAGAGCGAGCAGAAGAAAACAGGCGGCGGCGCCAACAGCAAGAAGACGGAGAATAAGAAGTCACGGAACAAGAAGAAGACCGGCAAATCGAATCTATGAAACTGAAAACAATCCTTCTCCTGACCGCGCTTGTCGCGGGCGCGGCGCTGCCCGGCTGGGCGGCCGAACAAAAGAAACGTCCCAACATCCTGTTCATCGTCGCCGACGATCAGTCGCCGTTTGACTTCAAGACCTACGATCCCAGATCGACGCTCGACGCGCCAAATATTGAGCGTCTCGCGCGGGAGGGGATGGTGTTCGATCAGGCCTATCATATGGGGTCGATGTCGGGGGCGGTTTGTTCGCCGTCGCGGAAAATGATCATGAGCGGCCGGACCGTCTGGCATTTGCAGGGAACGGGTTCGAAGCCCAACAAGAAACGGAAGAATCGCAAAGGCAAGAACGCGTCGCGGACGCAGCCTGCGACTGCCGTGGCCAGCCTGGATCAGCACACGATGCCAGCGGTGTTTAATCGCGCCGGCTACGACACGATGCGCACCTGCAAAAAGGGGAATAGTTACGCCGCTGCTAATGCGCTGTTCACCGTCGTGCACGACGCCACCAGGCGCGGCGGAACGCCAGAGACCGGCAGCGAATGGCATGGCGACCGGGTGATGGATTATCTCGACGAACGTGAGCGGACGAAGGACGCCGATCCGTTCCTGATCTATTTCGGGTTTTCCCATCCGCACGACACTCGCGACGGGACCCCGGAGTTGAACAAGAAATACGGCGCGTTGAATCACAAGGACAAGAACAGCCTTCCTCCCGCAAATTCGAAACAACCGCCGTTGCCGCCGAATTACCTTCCGGCGCATCCCTTTGCCGACGGGCATCCGGGACTTCGCGACGAGGTGAAAGTCAGCGGGGTCTGGGAGAAACGCGACGAGCGCACGATCCGCAACGAGCGCGGCCGGCAATACGCCTGCGGCGAAAATATTGACATCCAGATCGGCCGCGTCCTGAAGAAGCTCGAGGCGATGGGCGAGCTCGACAACACCTACATTTTCTACACAGCCGATCACGGCATGGCGATCGGTCGCCACGGACTCCAGGGCAAGCAAAACCTCTACGAGCATACCTGGCGCGTGCCGATGTTCGTCAAGGGGCCGGGCATCAAGCCGGGGACGCGCGTGAAGGGAAATATCTACCTGCTGGATACGCTTCAGACCTTGTGCGACCTCGCGGGAATTGACGCGCCGGACACGGCCCAGGGTAAGAGTTTCAGGCCGGTTCTCATGGGCCAGCGCGAGACGATGCGAGAGACGCTCTACGGCGTTTATTGCGGCGGAACGAAACCCGGCATGCGCAGCGTGCGCCAGGGCGATTGGAAATTGATCAAGTACGACGTGTTGGATGGCAAGGTTCGCGAGACGCAGCTCTTCAATCTTCGCGAGAATCCGAATGAGTTTCTCAAGCAGCATCACGACGGGGCGGTCGTCGCGTTGACGGGCATCCAGCCGAAGTCCCATCAGTTCAATCTGGCCGACGATCCGAAATACGCCGCGAAGCGCAAGGAGATGGAGGCGTTGCTGTTAAGCGAGATGAAGCGGCTTGAGGATCCTTACCGGCTGTGGGATCAGCCGCAGAAATGATTCGCGAATCGAGAACGCTGAAGGAGAGATTGAGCTTGATGAAAATATTCCTGAGTTTGTTGGCGGTCGGGGCTGCGTGTTGCGCCGGCGCCGATACTTCCAATTGGCCGCAGGCCTCCGGCCCAAACGCCAATTGGAAAGTCGACGGTGAGGCTCCTACGCAATGGAGTGTCGCGCGAAATGAGAACATCCTTTGGCGAACGCCGTTGCCTGAGTCTGGGCAGAGCGCGGTGACAGTCTGGGGCGATCGCGCCTTCGTCACGATTCACAAGCCGATCGAGTCTTTCGAGCAACGATTTCTGGGGGCGGACATCGTTGGTTATTGTCTCGATTCGAACACGGGGAAGATCCTTTGGAAGGTCGACCTGCCGGGGACGCAGACGATGGAAATGGCTGGAGGCTACAGCGACGCGACGGTGTTTGCGCCGGTCACGGACGGCAAGCATGTCTGGTTCTTCAATCGTTGCGGCTCGATGGCCTGCCACGACTTCGCGGGGAAGGAGATCTGGCTGCGCAAGTACAAGCTGCGCTTTCGCCATAGCGCGCGCATGGCGGAGCCGATTCTGTTCAATGGCCAGATTCTGAATGTTGAAGTCGCCGACAAGGAAATAGGCGCGCGCATAACGAAGTTCGTTCCGGGCACGTCGAAGAAGAGCAAGCCGGTGATTCCCAAAGGCATCGATGTGCGGACCGTCTGGACCTATCTCCATGGGATCGACGCCGCGACCGGCAAGGTCTTGTGGCGCGAGAATGTTGGCACGACGATTCACAATGCGCCGATGATGGGAAGACTGGCCGATGGGACTCCGGCTGTGATTCATGCCCGGGGCGGGGCTCATGCGCCGCTGGAGAAACCGTTTGGCCTGAGCATGACTTCCCTGAAACCGGGAGAGCAGGGGGAGACCCTGTGGTCGTCGACCCTGGAGCGATTGGATCCGGCGTTCAATAATCACTGGAACGAACGGGAGGTCTACACTTTTCACAATCGCGATCATGTCACGCTCGACGCCGGGACTGGCGACGTTCTTCGCCGTCATCCGATTTACCAGGGCGCGGATTTCTGGCTGTGGGACAAGGCCAGGAAGGATTGGGTGTTTGAGGAAAACGTCGTGAAGACAACGGGCAAGACACGGCCCAACACGGATCAGGCGAATATCGTGGTGGGCGATTGGCATTGGTTTCTGGCGCATAATTTCCACTACATCGGGCGAGTGAACGTGAAGTCCGGGAAGGTGGAATACCTCGAAGTTCCGGCGCAGCTTGAGGTGAGCGACGAGTCGCGCGCGAAAGATGAACGGCTGTGGGGCAAAGGGCGGAAGAATCGTCCGACAAACGCGCGCGGATTTGCCATTGGAAGAAAGGGCCATGACGGAACGGGATGGGGGCACATCTCGGCGGCCAGTCCGATTCTGGTGGGGAAATATCTGTTTTGTCCGGTGGTGACCGGCACGGTCCACGTGATCGACACGTCGGTCGAGAAGCTGAATCCGAAGGCGCTCGTCGCGGTAAACGATCTGGGTCTGAGCGGGGAGACCTGGACTTTGAGTTCGTTCAGTTTCTCTGGAGGGCGCCTCTACATGCGCACGATGCGGGAGGCGATTTGCATTGGCCGTGAGTAGGCCGTTCTTCGGGTCACGGGTAATGACGGCGGCCCGATCGCAAATCTCGATGGCCTGATTGATTCGTGCTACGTTGCGCGCGGTGAAACTCAAATTCCTCGCATTCTCGTTTTGCTGCGCGGTCCTCTGGCTGACCGGGCTGTGGATGCTGGACGAAGTGCGGAATATCGTGGGAGACGATCGTCTGGCGGTTGGATTCTTCCTGGCATTCATGACGCTGTGGATTTACGGATACTCGATCTACGTTCGCCGATTCCGAAAGTTCCAGACGCGTCTCTTGTTCGCGATCCCCATGCCATTGGCGGCTTGCGGGGTGTTTCTCTTCCTGTGGATGTTTTTTCCCGATCTGGAATTGTCGGCATTGGGACTGATGATCTTCGGTCCGATTGGATTGGTGATTTTCGGATGGCACATCGTTCTTCCCCTGATACTCGTAACGGCCATCGCTCATTACTATTTCGACCGAATGATCACGACATTCGAGAACGAGCCCGGGGCCGCAGATGGCGATCCGGCTGAAGGCGGGTGATATGCGAGCCCGGGATGAATGACGAGCGTCGCTTAATCCACGAGATCGCCGACGGACTGAACGCGGCGTTGCATATCGCGGAGCATGGGAAGGGTTTTGGCCACGGAGGTGCGCCGGGTTTCGCCCGGGAATCGATTCATCTTGAAGCGGACGGCCGCGACGGGATCGCCGTTTCGATCTCGCAGCGGAGCTAGGACTGTGACTTTTTTTCTTCCCTCGGAGCCGTAGGCGTTGACGCCTTCCCGTATGACTTGTTCCTCGGTCTTTCCGCCGACCTGGCCGACTTCCGATGGATCGCTGCTGGCCACGAGATGAACGCCGGGCTTGTTGGGCAGGAGCGTGTAGATCTGGATTCCTCGCAGGCGGGAGTATTTCTTCATGGTGTCGTTGACCAGTTGCTGGGCGACGACGATGTGGTGTTTGTAATCGAGTTTAATATCGGTGAAGTAGGCGACGGTGTCGCCGAGCGTCCAAAGCCCGACGCCGCCGGACTTGAACGTGTAGTCAGTCATGGTCGGGATGATCTGTTTGTCATCGAAAAAGACGTTGATGGTGCTGGCTTTGCATTGAACCGCGATGGTGTGCCATTTCCCTTTTTCGACCGGCGCGGGCACGGAGATCGGGGCTCCGGCCGGCTTGCCGTTGTAGATCTTGGAATAGCTGAATGTCTTCGAACCGGGATTCGCGCGAATGACGTAATAGTTCTTTTCGTCCTGAATCCGGAAGGCGATTCCGGCTTCCTCCTTGAGCAGGCCGTCGACGATCTTGAGGCGCAGCTTGATGGTGAACTCCGAGAGTTCCTCCTCTTCGAAAAGGAGCATGGGCGTGCGGTTGGCTTCGAGCTGGGTGTCGGTTTGGGCGATCACGTTTTGGGTCGTGTCGCCGCCGGCGCCGGGGGTGAAGACGGGAATCAGTGGAGCCACTTTTTCGGCGGCGATCTTCCAGACGCCAGGCTTGCCGGTTCCGCCGTTCAGGGCGCGAAAGTTGGCGGGCGCGCGGCCGATGGCCTGTGTGCTCAGGTCGATAACTCGCTCGGCGGCCCCCGTGTTCCAGGCCAAAAGGGTGAAGGCCAGACTGATCAGGATTCGTCTCATTGGCGGTACTGTGCCAGAACCGGAATTGCCGGCAAGTGGATTGTCGAAGAATGAGGGCGCGCTTCCGTCCATACCCGGGCCTGGACGCCCGGAAGCGGCAAATTCATTCACTTCCAGATCATTTCACGAACGGTTGAATTCGCCGGAATGAAGGGGATCACGTGTTCGGTGTAGGGCGTGATGACGTCGAGGACATACGCCTCCTTGGACGCGAGCATGCGCTTCAACGCCGCGCGGAGGTCCTTTTTGTACATGACGCGCTCACAGGGCACGTTGAAGCCCTTGCACATGGCGACGTAGTCCGGATAGATCTCCTTGGGGTTCTCGGGGTCGCCGAGAAAGGTGTGCCCGCGATTGCCGTCGAAAAAATTGTCCTCCCACTGCACCACCATGCCGAGATGCTGGTTGTTCAGCACGATCGCCTTCGCGGCGATGTTTTCAATGTGCGCGGTGGCCAGTTCCTGAATGTTCATCAGGAAGGAGCCGTCCCCGTCGATGTCGACCACTTCGGTGTCGGGGCAGCCGACTTTGGCGCCCATGGCGGCGGGATAGCCGAAGCCCATGGCTCCGAGTCCGGCGCTGGTAAGCAACTGGCGGGGTCGCTTGAACTGGTAGTATTGAGCGGCCCACATCTGGTGCTGGCCTACGCCGGTGGTGATGATGGCTTCACCCTTGGTCAGCTCGTAGAGCATGGCGATCACTTCCTGCGGGAGAATCAGCTGCTTGGCGTCGCCGTTCATATGATCCCGCATGTGCTGGGAATTGAGCGCCTCTTCCGTGACCCGGTATTGCAGCGGCCCCTTCTTTTTCCACGCGGCGATCTGCTTGTGCCAGGCCGTGAAATCCTTGCGGATCGCGCGGCGTTTGACCATCGCGTTGAGGCGATTGAGCGCGTACTTCACGTCGCTGATCACGGGCAGGTTAACAGATCTGTTTTTGTTGATCTCGGAGGGATCGATGTCGACGTGGACGATCGTTCCCTTTTCGCAGAACTTTTCGACTTTGCCAGTCACCCGATCGTCGAAGCGCACGCCGAAGGCCAGCAGCAGGTCGGCTCCCTCCGCGACCTGTTTGCCGTCTTCAAATTCACCGCTCACGGCCCAGTTGGCGTAGGCGGTGCCGTGCATGCCGAGCCAACGGAGGGACAGGGGATCGGTTTCCGGAAAGGCGCCGCAGCCCATGATCGTGGTGGTCACGGGGATGCCGGTGGCTTTTGCGAACTTGCGCAATTCAG
>JBLHKZ010000315.1:0-6270 GCA_047618185.1 Limisphaerales bacterium | reverse complement strand
CTCATCTCGCAACGCACGGGCCATCAGCCGAAGAGATTGGCAGGAAATCACCGAACGCAAATTCATCAATTAGCGGACCGACCCCTTCAGACCCCTTCATGACCGGGGAAGGAATGGGCCGAGTGGCGATCCAGGCGTCTACCTTTCCTCCAAAGAAGCCCAGCGAGTCCGTCCCCTTTATCGGAGGGCTCGTTGAGAAGAACGGAATTCTGGAGCTGGTATTGGTTCCACAGTCCAACAAAGGAAGCATTTCGCTGCGACTGTATCAGGACAAGTTGACCGGCAAGGGAACGGATGGCGGGAAGTACGAATTCAAAATTCAGAAGTAACCGGGGAAGGCGAAGTCACCCCGGTCCAATCGCCGTGCCACATCACGCACAATGTCAGGTTCGTTCTCCATAAACAGTGGAACGGATCTTCGGGATCGTCCGCATGCTCGTAATGCAGTACGGCCTACAATCGAAACCAGCGCCGCAGAAAAGAAGCGAACCACGAATGGACACCAATTCACACGAATTTTACGGAAATGAAAAGCAGCCGATGTGATTTCTCGAATTGGTGTCCATTCGTGTGAATTGGCGCCTCAGTTCTTCGCTAGGAAGCCCACACGAGTTCAGCCGCCCAGTCGCTTTCTGGCCAGCGAGCGCTCCTTCACGCGGCGAACGGCTCTCTAATTCAATTTGACTCTATGCCATCGACAAGCCCGTAAGCGTTCCCGTGCTGCTCCCGAACTGATCAGTTTCGATGCCAAGGCGTTGGAGCATGCTCACGTAGAGGTTGCACAAGGGCGGCGGATTCCGGGTATCAAACTGAAGGTGTTGGCCGTGCTTGAAGCCGCCGCCGGCGAGGAAAACGGGCAGGTTCTTTGTGGCGTGACTGCTGGCATCGCCAAGGTTGCTGCCGAGGAAAACGGTGGTTCGGTCCAGCAGATTGGCGTCGTCCTCCTTTGATTTTTCGAGTTTGGAGAGCAGATCGCGGACGGTCTTCATCGTCTCGATCTCGACGATCTTGAGCTGCGCGAGTTTGCCCTCGTCCTTGCCGTGGTGTGAGAGGTCGTGATGACCCAGATCGACGCCGTCGATCAGCGGCGAAGCCGTCATGCCGGCGAGCATGATGGTGATCAGCCGGGTCGAGTCAGTCTGGATCGCGAGATGGGCGAGGTCAAAGAGCAGACGCGTGCGGCCGATCAGGTCTGCGGGATCGGGGATGTCTTTCGGCGGTTTGACGCCCACTTTGGGTTTCGGTTTTTTGGCCCAATTGCGATCGTTCACCAGCCGCAGTTCCAGCTCCCGAATGCTGGTGAGGTACTCGTCAAGTTTGCCCCGATCTTCGGCGCCGAGAGAACCGCTCAGCGATTTGGCCTGGGCACGGACGTCATCGAGAATGCTGCGCCCGTCTTCGAGGTGGCGCATCTGTTCGCGCTGCTGGGCGGGCGTGCCTTCGAGAAACAACCGGGCGAAGACTTTCGACGGCGAGTCGTCCGCGGGAATGAGCGCTCCGGTTCGCGTCCAACTGAGCCCGCCGGCGCCCCGCCCCGCCAACGCCAGGCTTGGGTGTCGCGTCTGCGCGCCGATGTGGCTGGCGGCGAACTGGTCGAGAGAGATTTGGTTGCGAAATCCGGGCCGTCCCGCGCCGGGAACGCCGGTTAGAAAGCTGGCCGAAGCCTGATGCCCGAAACCCGAACTCATGCCGGAGTGCTCCAGGCCGGAAATGACCGTGAACCGATCGCGATAGTCCTTAACGATCTCAAGATAGGGAGAGAGCTTGTAATCGCGACCCGTTTGCTTTGGGATAAAGTAGTCGGGATGTATCCCCAACGGCGCGCAAATGCAGACCATGCGACGCGCAGGCTGGTTGACGCCGGGAGCGGCAAACGCGTCCAGCCTGGGAAGAGCGAGGCCTACGCCAGTGGCGCGGAGAAAATGGCGACGTGGAATTTTCATTGGAGGATGCGGCGGCTAATCGGTTGAATCACAGATAAACACAGATGAGGTGCGGCTGCAGTTGAGAGCCATTCGACAATCCTTGACGGCGGCGAACAATACCCTAACCCGTTGCGCGCGGACGAAAATTCATATCTGTGTTCATCAGTGGTTTGCGATTGTTAGGGCTACATTACTTGCTGTGAAACATCTCGCTTTGCACGATTTCGTGAACCAGCGATCTGAAGCCGTAGTTCTTGTCGCGCACGCGGCCGACGATGGTTTCGATCTCCGGCTTGTCCACGGGGCCGGGCGGCGCGCCGGTCGAATAGGCGAGTAGTTTTTTAACCAGATTCCGGGCCAATTGATCTTTGTCCTCCAGCAGCAGGCCCTTGTATTCGTCGATGTTGGCAAAGCGTCGCCCATCGGGCAGGACGTCGCTTGGATCGACCGCGGGACCGTGAGTGTATCGGACCCAACGGCCATTGGAGTTACGCCGCGAGCCCATTGCACGGTAGCGGTCGCGCCAACCGCCAATCACGTCGAAGCTCTCCAACGCGAATCCCGGCGGATCGATTTCCTTATGGCAACGGGCGCAGCTTTCGACTTCGCGGTGTTTCGCAAGTTGGTTGCGAATCGTCGTCGCGCCGCGAATATCGGGCTCGATCGCTTCAATGTCCGGCGGCGGCTTGGGCGGCGGCGTTCCGAGAATGCGCTCCAGCAGCCACGCGCCGCGTAACACCGGCGAAGTCGTCGTGCCGTTGGCGGTCACTTTCAGTACACTGGCCATTGTCATCACCCCGCCGCGATGAGTCCCGGACTGCAATGCCACCTTGCGCATGTGCGCTCCCTCGACTCCGGGGATTCCGTAATGCTTCGCCAGCCGCGCATTGAGAAAGGTGAAATCGGAGGACACGAAATTCGTCAGGCTCAAGTCGCGCTTCAGCATTTCATTGAAAAACAGTTTTGGCTCCTTGAGTGAGGCGTCCTTGAGGACATCGTCATACTCCGGGTAGAGCGTTCGATCGGGCGCGGTGGCATCGATAGCGCGGAGGCTGAGCCATTGGCCTGTGAAATTTTCCGTGAAGGCCCCGGCTTTAGGGTCGTTCAACATGCGCTCGACCTGCTGGCGGAGAATGCCCGGCTCGCGCAACTTGCGGGCTTCGGCGAGTTGGAGCAACTCCTCGTCTGGCATCGAACTCCACAAGAAATAAGACAATCGGCTGGCCAGCGCGTCGTCGCTGAGCCCAGTTGGAGTCGATAATCCTGCCGCGTCGCCGGCATTGGCTTTCTCGCGCAGGAAAAGGAAATTGGGCGAGACCATGATGCCCTTGAGGCCCACGCGCACGGCCTGCTCAAAGGAGTAACCCTCCTTCAATCTGGACTTCGTCCGCGCCAGGAACGGACGGATATCCTCGTCCGTCACCGAACGCCGAAACGCCCGACGCGCAAAGCTCCGCAGAATCCACTCGGCATCGACGACCGGCTGCCGCGAAACGACCTCCAGTCGCTTGGGATCGTCAGCGCTGGGAACGCGCTCCCGCCGCAGATCGTCAAAAATCGACTTGTGGCTCGGCGGCGGCCACGACTCCAGCAAAGGCCCCACCACTTCGACCCATTGGATCGCGAGCCCGGGCCCCTTGTATTTGTCAGCTCCCACCTTTTCGACCTGCGGCGGCAGCGCCGGCAGTCCGTCGGCGATGATGCGCAATCGGTTCTGGGGTTCGAGCTGTTCGGTAAATTCGAGGACAGTCGGCTTGTCCGCGGGGAATGAGTAGTAGTCGATGAGCCGCTCTTCGGTCACTTCCTTGAACGTGCCGGCGTTAACATGAAAATCGACCGGCTTGCCTTCGCTCTGATACCCGTAGCCTGAAATGCGAATGCGATACTTGCCGCGAAAGCGGGTAAACATATTCCACATCGTCACGCGAATGTTCGCCGATTCCCATACGGCAAAGATGGCGACGCCGTCGTCGACGTGGCGGTAGACGCTCCCGATCGGCCGGACGGACTTTTCTTTTCTGAGATCGAACCTCTCGTTAATCTGCCAGGGCTTGCCCGTGTTGGCGATGGCTTCGTCGAGCGATCGATCGGCGGCTACCAGGTAATTGCGCAACAGAAAGGACGAGGTATGCAAAGCCTCGGCATTGTTGTCGAAACCGCTGGTGGATGTGTCCGGCGGCAGGAGGTCGCTCAAATCGACCTCAACGTGGAGCAGATCGCGAATCGTGTTCACGTACTCCTCCCGATTCAACCGTCGCAAAACCACCCGGCCTTCCGAGGCCCTCCGGGCGATCTCCGCGGATTCCGCGCGCTCACGAATCCAATCCACCGCGGCCCGAAGTTCTTTCGCGGCTGGTTGCGGCTCCTTTTTCGGCGGCATGTCGCCGGCCTCCAACTGCTCCATCACAGCAGACCACATCGCCCGGTTTCCTGTGTCGGCGAAGTCCCGCGACAGGCCCTCAATCTGGAAATCGCCCTTATGTTTCTCTCCCGAATGGCATTTCCGGCAATGCTGCTCAAAAAGCCGCGCCGCGGCATCGTTGCGCGCCGGCTTGTTGTCGGCGCTGACACCCTGCGCTCCCGCTTCGATGACACTCAAGGCGCTGAACGCGATGCCAAGAACAAGAGCGCTCGTTCGGCTCACTCCGCGAAGCCGGCTTTCCGGCAGGCGAGGATGGATCAGGCGGGCGGACATCTTTTAAAAGAAAGGGTTCTGGAGAGAACAGTCAACCGATGATTCGACATTTGTAAAAAGCGAAACGCATGACGCAGCCAATTGATTTCGTTCCCGTTGTCGGAAATCGTCGATTAAGCCCGCGCGTGCCTTCAGTATTCAGTCGCAGCCACCTTCTGGCGAAGGCGGCTACGACCGCAACGCGACTTCAAACAGCCGCGGTGCATTGCAGGTGGCGATAGGGTGCACCTGAATTGATCCGGCATCGTCACACATCGCTTGATACAGGGAAACGCCCGGCTCTCCAACAACCCCTTCACGATCTCGAATCACCGCGCCAGTCGGAAGAATTTGGCGGTTGAACCCGATCCAACGGTCACCTGTTTCATGCCTCCGCTGACATCGGCCGGCGCGGAACTGACTGGCGTCCACGCCCCGCCGGACATGGAGTCCCGAGACTGAAGTGCGAATCCGTATGCTGTGTTGGGCCACTTGATGTCGGCGAGGCTGCCACGGTGCGTAAGGGCCAATTGCGGTATGGGATGCGGGATCGGATCCGAGAGGTCCGGGATGCCGTCCGAGTCAGAGTCGTTGTTGTCGGTTACCTCCAAGATATACTGCTTGTAGTCCTGCCAGCTTGTGGTGGTGTCTCCGTCGATGAGCGTAATCAGTCCGCGATAGGTGTTGCCTGACCGCGTCAGTGTGGTTGTGGTTTGCGAGAACAGCAGTGAGTCCGACGTTGAAAACAGCATCGGTGGAATGGAGATTTGGTCGCCGCTGTTAATCGTGTAGGGCGTGGAGGAGGTTGAAACGTTCACAGAGATTTCACCCTGAGCGATCACGGAGAAACTGATGGTGTTTTGTTCGCCCCGGATATAGTTGGCTGTTCCTAGGATGGAGATGACAGCCCACGACCCGGACCGCACTCCCTGGCCGCTGATGACGATGGAATAAGCGCCAATCCTTGCGCCCTGGCTTCTAATGAACGTGCCCGAGAACCCTGCGCTTTCACCTGTATCGGCGAAGATTGACCCGCTGAGGGATCGGTTCACACTTTGGTCAAACTGAAGGAAGTCAAACATTCCATTCCCATCTGAATCGGCCGAGGGAATTGTGAGGCGCACGTTTCCGGTCTCAACAAACCCGAATATGCTGCTGTGGGCTGCGTAGTCGGTAGAGTAGGAGGTGCTGCCGATTGACGTTGGCTTGGCCTCGCCGCCGAAGAACGTTGTCTGGCCGACGACATCAACCAGCGGGAAGACATCCGTCCTGCCATCCGGCGTGGTGAACAGTGTCTGAACGGAGCCAAGTTGGGCATCGTTAATGGGGTTTGTTGGCCCGAGCACCATCGAGTGTCCGTAGCCTTTTACCGAGGCCGTGCGTGCTTGGCAAAGCCCGCCAAGTGGTATCGCAAAAACAAGCATGGCGGCAACAGCCGAGAGGCTGAGCCGCGCCTTCGTGGGTGTAACTGAACAAGGGGAGCTCGTATGCCCCATGGGGATGCAAGTTTCGTGCCGGGTCAACGACAATTATCCTTCCCCGGCAGTGACAATTAAAACTCCCCGTTTGAGACGGGGCTAAATCCTTCTTCTTGGTGTCTTTTCATGGGTCTGAGGGTTTGCCCTTTGTGGAATGGAGCCTTTGACGCGTAGCGGCAAAGGCGCAATGGAA
>JBLHKZ010000314.1:0-6296 GCA_047618185.1 Limisphaerales bacterium | reverse complement strand
CCGCCCCAAGTTTCGGCCAACTCAAACATAGTTTCCAACGGAATGAACACATCGTCGCGTCCGACCTGAAACAGCATCTGTTCTGGACGAAGACAGGAACGAAAGCGCTCCAGACTCAGGCGGTTCACGTTGAATCCTGAACTTTCCACGGACCCGCAAACTTGAGCCGCAAAATCAATTTCAACCAAGGCGCGATCCATCCGGCTGACAGGCGTCAGAAATGCCGCGCAATCCGCCTCATCCGTGTGCGATACCAACAGCCCCTCCAGCCACCCGCCCAATGAATTACCCCAAAGCCCCACACTTGGCGCGCCTTCTCGTTTGAGCCAGCGGATCAACGCGCGGAGATCCAACATCGATTGATGCGTGGCCTGCGCCACCGAAAGCAGATCCGCCGACAAGAAATCTCGGATCGCGTCACGGCCACGGGGACGCCGTTGGAGATGGAACGGCAGTTCCAGCAGGATGCCATTGATCCCGCGCCAGGTCAGCCGCTCGGCCCAGCCCGGCATCGCCCGCAGATAGGCGGTATCCGCGTTGTAGCCATGGATCAAAATCACGCTTGGTTTCGCGCGCCAATCGTCGCCTGCCGGATAAAGCCTCCCTCGCACAGTGTTGTTGCTCTCCCATTGAGATTCAAAAGCTGAACGGAAATGAAACTCTCCTAGTTCATTGAACTCGATTTTCTTCGGAGGCTCCACAGCGTCGCCAAAAAAACCATCCCAATCGAGCAAGGCCTCCGCCTCCGTGGCGCGCGACTCAAACGCGGGGTTTTCCGACAACCGCGAGGCGGCCATGCGAATAACAAATCGATCCAAAGCGCGATTGATGAACGGAAACACGGGAAGAACGTAGACGATTCGGGCAACGGAATAAATTCCGTTCTACTTTGGGCGCCGACGCGGGTAGTATCCGCCCATCAATCCGATCTCCCCATGAAGTTTTTCTCTATCCGATTTCAATGCCGCCTGACCTTTAGTCTCGCTGCGGCGGCGCTCCTCGTTTCCTGTGTTTCAGCCTCCAACGCAGCGCCATGGAAACGCCACATCATTGACGGCTCCTCCAAAGGCGCCGACGGCACTCGGCTGGCCGATGTCAACGGCGACGGCCTGCTCGACATCGCGACTGGCTGGGAACAAGGCGGCATCACACGCGTCTATCTAAATCCCGGCCCCACGAAGTCCAAGGCCAATTGGCCGGCCGTCACCGTCGGCACGACGCCCAACGTGGAGGATGCGGTCTTCGTGGATCTCGACAACGACGGCGCCGTCGATGTGGTCAGCAGTTGCGAGGGCAAGACCCGAACGATGTTCGTGCACTGGGCTCCCAAGGACAAAGCCAACTATCTGAATCCGAAGGCCTGGAAGACCGAGCCTTTGCCCGCGTCGCAGGGAAAGATGATGTGGATGTTCGCCATGCCCATGGACATCGACGGCAAGAACGGCGTCGATCTCGTCGGCAGCGCCAAAGGCGGCGGCGCCGAAATCGGCTGGTTTGAATCGCCGAAGAATCCACGCAATCTGGCCGCCTGGAAATGGCGTCCCTTGCGCAAGTCGGGGTGGATCATGTCGCTGGTAAAAACCGATATGGATGGCGACGGCGACGAGGACATCGTCGCCACCGATAGAAAAGGAGCCAACAGCGAAGCGCTCTGGCTGGAGAATCCCGGCCACGGCAATCAACTCACAAAACGCTGGAAACAGCATCACATCGGCGGACGTGGCAAAGAAATGATGTTCCTCCAAATCGTCGATCTCGATCGCGACGGCAAAGACGATGTCATCTCCTCCATTCGGAAACGGGAGATCGGTTTCTTCCGTCGCCTGAACACAGTCGGAACAAAATGGGAAGCGCACTACCAGGCCACGCCCGAGACCGCCGGCAGCTCCAAGTGTGTCAGCGCCGGTGACATCAATCTGGACGGGCAGCTCGACCTCGTCTTTTCCTGCGAGGGCGCGACGCCGCCCATGTCCGGCGTCATGTGGTTCGAATACGCGAAGTCCCCGACCGAATCCAAATGGAAAGCCCACGACATCAGCGGCTCCAAAGGCGTGAAGCACGATCTCATCCCCCTGATCGATCTCGACGGTGACGGCGACCTCGACGCCATCACCTGCGAAGAGCGGACAAATCTCGGCGTGATCTGGTATGAGAACCCGACGCGGTGAAAGTCCCAGTCCCGAAGGGACAGCCCCGTCCGATTTCGGTTGGAGCTTTCTCACTTCGTCCCGTCGACAAAACTGATAGACTTCCCGTTCATGAACATCCCGTGCCGATGGATAATCAGTTCCGCCATTCTCGCCGCCGGCCTCTTCGCAGAATCTCGCGCTGAAGCCGCCTCTCACCCCAACATTGTCTATATCCTCGCCGACGACCTCGGCTTCGGCGACGTGAGCTGCTACAACCCGGAGTCAAAAATCCCCACCCCGCATGTGGATCGTCTGGCACGCGAAGGCACACGATTCACGGATGCGCACACGCCCTCCGCCGTTTGCACACCGACGCGCTACGGCATCCTCACTGGCCGCTACGCCTGGCGCACCCGTCTGAAATACCGAGTGCTCGACGGCTTCGATCCACCGCTGATCGACAAGGACCGCATGACCGTGGCCTCCCTGCTGAAACAAAAGGGCTACCACACGGCTTGCGTTGGCAAATGGCACCTCGGCATGACCTGGCATAACAAACAGGGCAAGCCCATGCCAGCGGTCTCGATCGATCGAAAAACCAAGCCCCGCCCCGGCGCGGAAGTGGATTACACCCGCGCTATCGAGGGCGGCCCCATTGCCCGCGGCTTTGACTGGTATTTCGGCATCTCCGCGTCGTTGAACATGTCCCCCTTCTGCTACATCGAAAACGATCGACCAGTCGTCATCCCGGATATCCACCATCCACGAATGCAGACCGATTTCATCTCGGTCGATGAGGGAGTCCGGTCGCCGGACTTCGCCATTACCGGAGTCATGCCGCGATTTGCCGGCGAGGCCGTCCGCTACATCGAACGCCGCGCCAAGGACAATGCGAAGCAACCCTTCTTTCTCTACGCTCCCCTCTCCTCACCCCATCTGCCGCTGGTTCCGAATCAGGAATTTCGGGGTCGCAGCCAGGCCGGCGAATATGGCGATTTCGTGGTCGAGACGGACGCCTTTGTCGGCGCCATCCTAGCCGCGCTGGACCGCACCGGCGTCGCCGAGAACACGCTCGTCATTTTCACCTCGGACAACGGCGGGCTCTATCACTGGTGGGAGCCCAAAGAAACCGACGACAAGAAAAACTATCGCCTCGGAAAGCGCGCCAAATACGTCAAAGACTTTGGGCATCAAGGCAACGCCCATTTACGCGGCACGAAAGCCGACATTTGGGAGGGAGGACATCGCGTGCCGTTCCTGGTTCGATGGCCGGGCAAGACGCCCGCTGGCGCGACCAACGCCAGCCTGATCGAGCTGACCGACCTGCTGGCCACTTGCGCCGGAATCGTGGATGCAAAACTGCCGGCCGGCGCCGGTGAGGATAGCCGCAACATCCTGCCGCTGTTGCTCGGCCAAACGCCCGAGACGCCCGTGAGAGACTACGCGGTTCACCATTCACTCTGGGGCGTATTCGCCATTCGCCAGGGACCCTGGAAATTGATTCCTCATCGCGGCTCTGGCGGCTTCACCTTTCCGCGCACGATTGACGTCGCCAAAGTCGGCGGTCCGGAAGGCCAGCTCTATCACCTCGCCAACGATCCATCGGAAACACAAAATCTCTGGGAACAAAAACCGAAGGTTGTCCAACGACTCGGCCGACTGCTAAAACAGATCCAAGGCCCCGACGCAAATTGATGCAATCAGCAAGCAACACATGAAATCATTCTTCGCCCGCCTCCGTTCATTCGCAAAATATCAATCTCCGAAGGAAACTTCCTGCCAGACGGCGCCAGCCATTCAACCGATTCGTAGCAGCCGAGGTCACGAGGCTCACTTATCCATTTTCCGTATCCACATGAGCCTCGTGACCTCGGCTGCTACGAAACTTAAGGACTCCCTTCGGATAATTGGCATCTTCGCTCTGCTTTCCGCGCACAGCCTCTCCGCCGCCCAGCCCGCCGAACAAACCCTGTTCGCCTTCGACGACCACAGCATCCCCTGGCAGCACAACCTGAAACTCACCCTGGTCGAAGCCGAAAAACATCCCGGTAATCCCGTCCTGCGACGCGGGCCCAAAGACGCCCCCGACCACGGCCACTCCATTCTTTACGGAACGGTGCTCAAGGACGGCGACAAATTCCGTATGTGGTATCTCGGCATGTTCGAAACCGAACTCAAGGCCGGCCAGGCGCCCGGCTGGTGGCGGCCCATGTGCTACGCCGAAAGCGCCGACGGCGTGCATTGGACCAAGCCCAATCTCGGACTCATGGAGTTCAAGGGAAATAAGAACAACAACATCTGTCTCGTCGAGGGCGAACCTTTTTCGCTCACAAAGGTAAACGACTTTTTGTCCGTTCTTCACGAACCCGACGATCCCGATCCCGCGCGGCGATACAAGGCCGTCTACATCGCCCACCCGCCCTACGATGACATCAAGGGCGGCATGAGCCCGATCGGAACCAAAGAGCGCGTCGTGGCCGCGACCATTCTTGCGACCAGCGCGGATGGTCTCAGTTGGAAGGTCGTCGGGGATCGCCCGGCCAACGCCGAGGGCGAGCGATTCGAAGTCAGCAGTCTTTATCGATTTGGCGATTCCTACTATTCGACGGGTCAATTGGCCTCGCCCTGGGCCTGGCGACCGGACGGCAGCAAGGTCGGCCGTGTCATGCTTGGCTATCGCTCCACGGACTTCGATCATTGGTCCCAGGCCAAGGCCTTTTCCTTCGCGCGCCCCGGGCAACTGACGGAGCCGCCGATCAAAGGCCAACAAACCCATATGGGCGCCGGCCTTTGGAATCGCGGCAATGTGCTGGTCGGACTTTACGGCATGTGGCAGGACGCGCCCGCGCCGCCGCCGAAGGGAGCCAAGTCATGGAACGAGGGCGTGACCATCGATCTCGGCCTTGTGCTCAGCAACGACGGCATTCACTTCCGTGAACCGGTTCCCGATTTCAAAATCATCCCGCGCGGCAAGCCCGGCGAGTGGGACGACATCGCGCTGCTGCAGGGACACGCCTTCGTCAACGAAGGCGACCAGACGATGATCTGGTATTCGCACTGGGACACTGGCGGCCGATTGAAGGATATGGAGATCGGCCTTGCCACCCTGCGCCGCGACGGCTTCGGCTATCTTTCGAGGCAGTTCACGAACACAATTGCTCACTGCGTCACCAGCCCATTGTCAGGCAAGGAGCTTCGCCTCTTCGCCAACGCCGAAAACCTTTCGGCAAAACATCCGCTCCGCATCGAATTGCTCGACGAACGGGATCGCCCGATCCGCGGTTATTCAGGCAAACACGCCGCGCTGGTTTCCAAAGCTGGCGTGCGCGAACCCGTCATCTGGCCTCTGAGTAAATCGCCACGATTGCCAGCCGAAAAAGAACTGTCCGTGAAGATCACTTTCCCCGGCGAGGGCGACGCCCGGCTTTTCGCGCTCTACGCGGACGACGAATTCAATTCGAATCCGCCATCGCAGACCATCCAGAAGATGCAGACCGACGAAGGCGTGGAGTTTGGCGTCTGGGGCCGGCGTGAGGGAAAACGTCAGCCAGTCCTGATCGTTCTGGGCGGCACGATCGACTCAATCCTTTCCTCTGCCTACTTCCGGCAGTGTGGAAATCTTCTCAGTGAAAACTCCGGCTGGCTCTGCGTCTCGATCGATCTGCCCTGCCACGGTAAACAAATCCGCAAAGGCGAAACTTCCGGACTCACCGGCTGGCGTAATCGCGTCGAGAAGGGCGAGGATTTCGTCGCGCCTTTCAACGCGCGACTTTCGCAAGTTCTCGATCATCTCATCAAGGCAGGCATAGCCGATCCAGACCGCATCGCGGCTTCGGGAACTTCGCGCGGCGGCTACCACGCGCTGCAATTCGCGGCAAGCGACAAGCGCGTTGGCGCGGCGGCGGCTTTTGCGCCTGTTACAGATCTCGCCGCCCTGCGCGAATTTAGCGGCATGGAAAACAACGAACTCACCAGGAAGCTTTCCGCCGCCCAGCAAGGCGCCGCGCTCGCGGGGCGTCCCGTCTGGATCTGCATCGGCGATAAGGATGCGCGCGTCAGCACCGAGCGCGTCGTCGATTGCGCGCGCCAACTTTCCGAAGCCAAAGCCCAGGTCGCGCTTCATGTCACACACGAACCGCGCGGACACACGACTCCAAAAGGTTCCGC
>JBLHKZ010000313.1:0-6354 GCA_047618185.1 Limisphaerales bacterium | reverse complement strand
GGCACCACGTCCACTTCCGAGCTGTCGTTGTGGACGCCTTCGGATATCACTCGCTCGGTCACTTCGCTGAGATAGGCCATCAGTGTCTCGTTCAGTTTCCGAAACTCCGGCCACAAAGTCTGGTCCACAAAACTGGCGGGAAGGCGGGCCATAACGGTGGTGCGACGCTGCCGCTTGTATCGGTACGGCTTGATCCCGTAACGCCGCAACAAGGCCGTCATGAGTTTGCGGCTCCACGCGTCGGCCAGTGAAAATTTGTATTCCACAGGATGATCGGTTTGGCTGAGCGTCTTCAGTCGTTCTCGAACGCGATCCAACGCATTGGCCGCCGCCTCCCTCTCGCCGGTCGTCGTCGCGCCCGCATGAAGCGCCTCGATCAGCCGCAGTTTTTCAATCAGTTTTTCTTCGTCCATTGCGGAGAAGACAAAATCTTGAATGCCGAAAGACCGCAAGCGCAATCAATGCAAAGCACGCCCGCGCGCCTCTATTTTTCGTCCGACCTCGGCGCCTCCATCCAACTTATCGAATAAGGCGCTCCATTCAAAACGGACACGTCGCCGCCATAGCGAACGAACTTCGAATCATGTTTCCCGACTTTCTCGACGATTTCCTTGGTCTCGATCGACGAGGCGCATTCAACGCTCACATGCCACGTCCCCGGTGACAGGCTCGCCCGCAACTCCTTGTCCGCGTCTGTCTTCCGATTGGAAAACTCCGCGTTGCTCGCGAACGCGGGCTCAGCCTTGCGCAGATAGAGATTCAACTGATGCCCCCCTTCACCATTCACACGGATGCGAACGTCCTGCTCGCCCGTCGGAACTTCGATCGTGAAATGGTGATACTGCCGATCCCCGATCCGAGTGAAAGCGGGATCCCGATCCGAAGTCCGCTTGTCCATCACACGCGTTTCGCCGCGCTTCAATTCGCCCTTGATCGCGGGCGGCGCGACCCCGGCCAACGCGTAGAGCAGGCAGGCCTCGGTCAGCAGCAATCGTTCGCCCGATTCCGCGCCTTCGGGATGCGAACCAATCATCACCACGCGACCGGATTCGGCGCTTTTCTTGTGCGCCCAGATCGCCGCGCCGTTGTGGACCTTCTTGTCCGGCTTGTCATAGAGAGCGAGAATCTCAGTGGTTTTCAAATGCTCGCCCTTGGTCGCGAGCATCCAATTGCCGTTGTTGTGGTAGATATCGTCGATCCGCAGATCCGCGCCGAAGTCGCGGAAATTCAGCAACGGAGACCCCTCTGGAATCACATGCCCCACTCGCTCTTTCTTCATCCCCGTATTCAGCGTGTTGTAGGGGAAAATATGCAGGTAGCCCAGGCGGTTGGTCGCGCTCTTGTCCGTGTTCGCTCCCGCCAGAAATGATCCGGCGCAACTGCCGCAATAACTGCCGCCGTTGTAATAGAACTCTCGAAACGCCTCTCGCCCGGCTGAGCCCAAGGTCTTGCCATGCGCCGTCGCGCCGCCGCCATGAACGTAGATCAGCCGAAAACGCGGCTGCCCGTCCGGATACAGCAACGCGCCGTTGAAATCGTCCTCGTTGCCGGAGACAATCTGGCTCTGACGAATCTCATCGCGCCCGGCGTAATACTCGTAATCCAAGCCCAAAGACTTCGCGGCATGCAGGGTGGTCCGGCTGCTCAAGCGAGCGCCGCCATCCACAAACAAGTCCTTGTAGTACCCTTCCAACGAACCCGCGTCCTTTGTCCGACCTACAGTCTCGCCCCCAAATGCGGGGACGCTCAGGGCGGCAAGCACAACCACCAGGCCGACAATCAAGAGGTGTAGGCGGAACGGGCGACTCAACTTTCGAAACATGGCGAACATTTATCGACGCCCCTCGTCCATGCAAGCCATCAATATACGACCGCGGAAAGCACGGAAGACACGAAATCAGAACAGGAATGGAACGCCGTGACAGCACAGGTCCTCTGCGCTGCATTTTCTTCCGTGTGTTCCACGCTTTCCGTGGTTGTTACATTTCCTGTTTTTGAGCGCTTCGCGCATCACGCGACCCATTTCTCCCTTTCGCCGAGTCTGAATTACGATAACGTGCCGGTCGTCCATGATTCGAAACGCCTCGCTCATCCCCGCAATGAAACTCCATCGATATTTCTGGATTCTGCTTTTCACACTGATCGCGCGCCATTCCGCATCCGCCGACGATTGGCCGACCTTCCGCCACGATGCCGCACGCACCGGCTACACCTCCGAAAACCTTGCGGACGATTTGACGCTGCAATGGACATTTCGATCACAGAAACCAACCCGGCCCGCCTGGCCGCGCTCCCAACGCATGACCTTCGATCAGGCCATGCAACCCATCATCGCCGAGGGACGCGTCTTCTTTGGAAGCAGCGTTGACGGACGAATCTATGCATTAGACGCGACAAGCGGACAGCAGACATGGACCTTCCCGACCCGGGCGCCGATTCGTTTCGCCCCGGCCTGGCACAAGGGAAAACTCTACGCCGTCAGTGACGATGGATTTCTCTATTGCCTCAACGCCGCCAACGGAAAGCTACTCTGGAAAAAACGAGGCGGCCCCGGCGATGAAATGTCCCTGGGCAACGGACGCATGATCTCCCGCTGGGCGGCGCGGGGCGGCGCGGTTGTTCACGACGGCATCGTCTACTTCGCCGCCGGCATCTGGCCTTCGGACGGTGTCAGCCTGCATGCCCTCGACCCCGACACCGGCAAAACACTGTGGGTCAACGACACCGCCGGCTCCATCTACATGGGGCAGCCTCACGGCGGAGCCTTCGCCAAGAGCGGCGTCGCTTCGCAAGGCTACCTCGCCGCGAGCGACAGCCAACTTTTCATGGCCACCGGCCGCGGCGTCCCGGCGGCCTTCGATCGCAAGACCGGCGCCTTTCAATACCTTCACCTCCAGAGCAACACCAAACTGGGCGGCTCTGACATCACGCTCAGTGACAAGTTCTTCATCAACAGCGGCTACGCCTTCGATCAAAAAGCCGGAGCCACCGGTCAAAGAATCGGCGCCGGCCCCATGGTGGCCACGCCCGGCGGGGTGGTTTGTTCAATCAACAAGACGCTTCTTCAGTTCGAATGGCGGGACACGAAGAAGGTCGACCGTAAAGGGAAACCTCAATCGATCCGCTCCCTCGTAAAATCCTTCACCTCGATCCATCGCGCGGATGCCGTCAGCTCCATTGTCGCCAACGATAAACACATCGTCGGTCACGACGGCCAAGTGACGATCACGAAGCTGGGACAAACCAATGAACTCTGGCGCGCGTCTGTCTCGGGAGTCGCACATGGCCTGGCGGCGGCGAATCAACGCCTTTTCGTCAGCACGGACGCGGGCGAAATTCACTGCTTCGGAGCCGGCGCAAAAACCCCGCGAATTCTCGAATCAAATCTCGATGCGACGCCCTACGAAGCCAGCGTAGACATCGTCAAAGCCGCCAAGGAAATCATTCGCAAGTCCGGTGTCACCGAAGGCTACGCTCTGGATCTGGGATGCGATGACGGCAGCCTCGCCTTCGAACTGGCAATGCGCACAAAGCTCTTCATCTATGCGATTGACCCGGATCCCGCCAATGTCGCGACGGCCCGAAAGAAGCTCACCGCCGCCGGACTCTACGGCTCGCGCGTGATGGTTCTTCAAGCCGACTTGGAGGACACCAACCTTCCGCGCTACTTCGCCAATCTGATCGTGTCCGCCCGCAGTTTGCAAAGCCCGCTTTCATCCGTCAGCCTCGCCGAAGCTAATCGCAGCCTGCGCCCCTACGGAGGAGTCATCGCCCTCGGCAAATCCGGCAAAATCAAAGCGACGATCCGCGGCCCGCTGGAGGGCGCCGGCGAATGGACCCATCAATACGCCAATCCCGGCAACACAGTTAACTCCGCCGACGAACTCATTAGCGGCCCGCTCGGCATGCTCTGGTTCGCCGATCTCGAACAGCCGATGACGCAACGCCACGGCCGAGGCCCCGCCCCGCTCTTCAAGAACGGCGTCCTCTTCTCCGAAGGTCTCGACGGCATCATCGCGGTTGACGCCTACAACGGCCACAAACTCTGGGAACATCGTCTGCCCGATATTCTCAAGTCCTTTCACGGCGACCACCTGATGGGAACCAGCGGAACTGGCAGCAACTATTGCGTCACCGACGACAGCGTCTATGTGCGTCTCGGAAATCGCTGCCTGCGAATTGACGCTCGGACCGGCAAGCTCATCGCCACATTCACGGCTCCGAAAACCGCTGATGGAAAAGACGGCGTCTGGGGCTACATCAGCAGCGAAGACGGCTTCCTTTTTGGGTCGCTCTCCAATCCGGAACACGTGGTGACCTATCGTTTCCGTCCCGGCGGCGATATGAAGGATCAACTGACCGAGTCCAGGACCTTCTTTGCGCTGGACGCCAAAACCGGCGAACTCAAATGGCGCTACGACGCGGAGCATTCGCTCAGGCACAACGGCATCGCGATCGCGGGCGGCGTGGCAGTTCTCATCGACCGCCCCCTGGCGACCGTTGATCTGAGACGTGCGGCCAAGGCTGCGGACGAAGCCCATCCCACCGGGGCGCTCGTCGCCCTCAATGCGGGAACCGGCGAAGTCCTTTGGCGAAATACGAAAGACATCTACGGCACGGTCTCCGCCATTTCCTCGAAGCATCACACCCTGATGATGAGCTACCAACCCACGCGATTTCGGCTCGCCAGTGAAATTGGCGGCCGCATCTCCGCCTTCAACCTTTCCGATGGCGAGCTGCTTTGGGAGAAGGAATCAAAGTACGATTCGCGGCCGGTCATCAACGATCGCACGATCTACGCGCAGGGCGGAGCCTGGGATCTGATCACTGGCGAAGATCGCCCCTTCAATTTTAAACGCTCCTACGGCTGCGGCGTTCTTGCGGGCTCACGTGACATGATGATTTTCCGCTCCGCCACGCTGGGCTATTTCGATCTCACGAAGAATGAAGAAACCGAAGACTTCGGCGGCATCCGTCCCGGCTGCTGGATCAATGCCATCCCCGCAGGCGGGCTCGTTTTTGCGCCCGACGCGTCGGCCGGCTGCAAATGCAGCTACCTCAACCAATCCTGGATTGCCCTTCAACCCGATGGGACACGGGCTCCGTCCATCACACCGGCTTCCGCCGCCTCGCCCAAACCAATATCTGTCGCGCTCAAGTCAGATCTGCCCGCCCGGGAATCCATTCGCTACACGCTCGACGGATCCGCCCCGACAAAAGATTCACCGCTCTATCGCCAACCGATCGCGATAGTGAATTCAGGTAAACTCCGCGCCCGCGCCTTCACGGCCAAAGGCCGCCCCAGCCCGGTCGCAGAAGCCGACTTCGTCATCGACCAGAACCTCCTCCCGCTGGACAAGAATCTCTGGCGCGTGGAAGACGCTCCCGGAGCCAAACCGCCCAGCGCATGGTCGATCGAGGGCGGGACGATCGAGCAGACCTCCAATGTCATGGTCGGAGGCAAGCGAGTCATGGAGGACGACCCGGCGGTAGAACGTCCTGGCAGTCTGTTCCTTTTTAAGGACGCCAATCTCTTCTCCACCGGCGAGCTCAGCTTCGAAATGAACTCGGCCGACGACGACGGCGTCGGCGTGGCGCTGCGCTACCAGGGACCGGACAACTACTACCTCTGGAACACCCACAGCCAACGCCCCTTCCGCGCGCTCGCGGTAAAACAGGGCAAGCGTTACGAAGTCCTGGCGTCGAACAAACGCGGCTTCGAACGACGCAAATGGCTCCAGATAAAAATCGTATTCAACGGGACAAAGATCACTGGCTTCATCAACGGCGAAAAGGATTTCGAGATTGACGATTCGACCTATTCCGAAGGCACGATCGGATTCTATTCCTGGGGCAACTCCGGCGTGCAATTCCGCAACGTCAAGTTCGAGAGGAAGTAGACGCCGAGGACGGCGTCTCTCTCACGTAACGGAGGCCTCCTGCCTGCGCTACGCGCGGGCACAAAGGATTTCAACTGAACCATCCCCGTTCAGGCAACAAATGGAGTTTTCCGCGGAAAATGACATGCGCCCAACCGCGTTCTCACCCACAACCCGGACTGGCCATCGCCCCTCTCATGCGGTAGAAATTTCAATCGATTGTGAGTCAGTCGAAGAAACACAACTTACGCCGCCTTTATCTTCCGCGCGTCCCACTACGCGCCTGGCTCGGACTAGTCCTTCTGGCCGCAGCCGCGCTGACACCCCATTCGTCGACCGCCGCTTCCCCCGATTATCTTCGCGAAATCAAACCCCTCCTGGCCCGCAAATGTTATCCCTGTCACGGCGCCCTGAAGCAGAAGGCGAACCTCCGCCTGGACACCGTCCAACTCATGCTCAAGGGCGGCAAGAGCGG
>JBLHKZ010000312.1:0-6369 GCA_047618185.1 Limisphaerales bacterium | reverse complement strand
TTTCACCCCGTCATCGCTTGCTATCAGCCATTCTACGTAGGGACTCTGGGCAAAACGCCTCGGTCCATAGGCCGTTTCGCGTACGGCGACGAAATCCGAGCGCCAATAAGCAAATTGGGCGCCAAAACCGCTAAATGAGATAGAGTTAAAAATGGCGGACTCGTCGACGGGATAAGGCAGATTTCATGCCAACGGAGTTTCGAGGCGGACCGATCTGGCATCGGGCAGCGAGGATTGTCGAGAGGACGAGATCTGGGAGGCGATGAGGAGGCCTGCTTTGTGTCAGTGAAGCGCGGGGCGCAACTCGAGTTGTTCGATGACTTTGCCCTCGGCTGAATTTAGTTCATTGAGGCGCTTGTATACCTCTTGCTCAGGGAAGTAATTCAACGCCATTTTGACGAAAATGTTGCCGTGCTTGGCTTCTGAAACCCAAAGCTCACGGTAAAAGATTTTCAACTCCGCGTCTTCTTCGATGGCTTCTTCAACCAGGCGGAATCGTTCGGCTCCCCGGCATTCAACGATGGACGCCAGGAGCAAACGGTCGAGGAAACGGCGTAGCGGATCGGTGTGGCAGAGGGGCAACAACGCCTTCATGTAAGGGTCTTGCTTCATCTCTTTTGCCAGCTGGATTCCGCGTTTCTCCATCAGGGCGTAGACCTGTTGGAAGTGCTCCAGTTCTTCGAGCGCGGTCTCAATTAATTCGGGCAGGATCTCGGTGCGGTCCGGGTACTTGGCGACGAAACTCAATGCCATTGCGGAGGCCTTGCGCTCGCAGTCGGCGTGGTCCTGTAGAAACGCCGGGAAATCGGCCATGACGGTTTGGATCCACTCGGGGGAACTGGCGACGGTGAGATCGAGGGCGAATTTCATGTCGCGAAAACCTAGCGGGCGATCCCGTTTCATTCAGCAAAAAGATGAATTCTTTGAGAAATCGCGGGGGAGACATGCGGAATTGTGTTGTGCGCTTATCGACGACATTGGAGACTTTCGACCATGAATTGTTCACTTTTTCACAGAGACCTCCGTTGGGCTGTTCGTTGTCGGTCAGCATGGGTTGTCCTTTTCATCGTTGCTGTCGCCGAAACGGGATGGGCGCAACCGCTGTTCTCCTTTGGCGCCATCGCGGATTGCCAATATGCGGATCAGCCCGAAACGAATCGCAAGTATCGTCAGTCGATTCGCAAACTTACTGATTGTGTCACAGCGCTGAATCAGAAGGAGTTGGCGTTTGTAGTGCATCTGGGGGATTTCATTGACAAGGACTGGAAGAGTTTCGACGCGGTGAGTCCGATCTTCGAGCGATTGAAGGCGCCTCGGTATCATGTGTTGGGCAATCATGATTTCTCCGTCGCTGACGAACGAAAAAAAGACGTTCCGGCGCGACTGAAAATGAAATCCCGCTATTACGATTTTACGCATGGCGGGTTTCGCTTCATCGTGCTCGACGGGAACGATATCAGTCTCATCGCCTACCCGAAGGGCTCGGATGCCTACAAGCGCGCGGCGGCGTTCCATCGCGCATTGAAACGACCTTCCCCGTCCTGGAATGGCGCGTTGGGCGACACGCAGGTGAAGTGGCTGGAAGCGACGTTGACCCAGGCGGATAAGGCGGGTGAGAAGGCTGTGCTGTTTTGTCATTTCCCGGTTTATCCGGCGAATAATCATAATCTTTGGAACGACAGCAAGGTTGGGCAAATTATCGATCGGCATCGGAGCGTCGTGGCCTACATCAACGGCCACAACCACGCCGGCAACTATGGCCAGCGAAATGGCGTCCACTATTTGACGTTAAAGGGAATGGTCGACACGACCGAGTCCGCCTATTCGGTTATCGAGGTGTATCGCGACCGATTGGAGGTCGTTGGATTCGGGCGGCAGGAGCGGCGAACGCTCAAACTTTCAGCCAAGTAGGCAGGGGATGCCGCTGCCCGAGGAGAAAAACCCCTACCTACGGAAGTTTGGTTTCCGTGCGAGTAGCATTCCAACGGCGCCCGATCCGGCGCTGCGAATGGCGGTCGTGATTCCGTGTTTTGATGAGTCGGACATGACGGGTTGTCTGGAATCGTTGTGGGCCTGTGAACCTCCGGATTGCGCCGTGGAAGTGATGGTTGTCGTGAACGATTCCGAGAAGGTTTCGCCATCCGCGCGAGAACGCAATACAGAGACTTTGAAGGAGTTGGCGGCATGGCAGGTCCGGCGGGATGACTCCGCGATACGCTTGCATGTCATCGAATCTCTTTCGCAACCTCCCAAACACGCGGGCGTAGGGCTTTCCCGCAAGATCGGTATGGACGAGGCAGTGAGGCGATTCGATGACGCCGGAGCGGCGGGCGCGGGGATCATCGTGTGCTTCGATGCGGATTGCCGATGCGACTCGAACTATTTGCGCGCGATTGAGGGGCATTTCGTAGAGTACGCGGCGACTCCTGGCTGCTCGATTTACTTCGAGCATCCCCTGGACGGTGGGGAAGCCAGGGCCAATGCTGCGATCGCAGCGTACGAACTGCACCTCCGTTACTACATCGACGCGTTGCGGTATGCCGGTTTTCCCAGCGCTTACCAGACCGTCGGCTCCTGCATGGCCGTCCGCTCATGGGCCTATCAGAAGCAAGGCGGAATGAATCGCAGGCAGGCGGGTGAAGATTTCTATTTTCTTCATCGGATCATACAATTGGGCGGATTCACGGAACTGAATGACACCCGCGTGATTCCTTCGCCGCGCGCGTCGCATCGTGTGCCATTTGGCACCGGCAAAGCCGTCGGCGACATGTTGGCGCGCGATCAAAACGAGTTTGAGACCTATCCATTCAAGGCGTTTGAGGATTTGAGAGCCTGGTTTGGCCTGGTCGGTCGAATTCGACTTCTCGCACAAGCGGAAGAGGCTCATGAGCTTGGAGAATTGTCTCCCGCGCTACGGAGTTTTCTGGCCAGTCAGGAGGCCGTTGCGCAATTGGCCGAAATGCGGGCGAAGACCACGAACGAGGAAACCTTCAACAAGCGATTCTTCAGCTGGTTCAATGCCTTTCGCGTTATGAAATTCATTCATCATGCGAGGGACGATTTCTATGGCTCTCAATCCGTGGAGTCGGGAGCGCGGGCGTTGTGGGGCCAAAGGGGAAGGGAGGAAGCGTTGGTTGCGGCGCCCGGTTTGCGCGAAGTGTTGGAGAGCTATCGAGCCATTGATCGCCGTGTCTGGGCCGGGGTTTCTACTGCCCCGTGAAGGGAAAGCTTTTTTGCATGTGCGCGATTCCAGCCTGAATGGATCCGCCTCTGCCTTCGGCGATGCCCATGACTATGCCCGATGTGATCGCTGATGCAGGTGAAGTGCCGGAGACGAAGAAGCTGGATCCGCCGTAGGTCACGATTGTGCCCCCGGGAGCGATGATATCGACGAATTCGCCGCGATTGGCGTAGGGGGCGAGGTTGCCATTGCGATCGCCGGCCGTGACAGCCAGGACTTCGGGATAGGCGGCGGGATAGGTTGGAGACGTGACCGGCAGGTTGCCGGCCGAAGCGATGAATACGATTCCGTTCTTCGATGCATTCTGTATGAGTGAGTGCAAATAATCCGTGTCGCCGGTTCCACCGAGACTTAGATTGACGACGTTTGCCCCGTTTTCGATCGCGAGCGAGATCCCGCGCGCCACATCGAAAGTCGAGGAGATTTCATTGTTGCCATACACGTCGACCGGAAGGATGCGCACGGATGAAGACTCGCTGCCCTCAGGCAGGGCCATCGCGATGCCGCGCAGGATGGTGTCCGCCATCGATGTCGCGTGTGTGGGTTCGCCGGTTGGCGCGATAAACTCGCCCTGTGTGGAGATGGAGGGAAGTAGAAATTTCTCTATGCGCGAGCCGTCTCTTTGAATGGGAGTGTCGATCAGGGCAACGATGAGGCCGGAGCCATCCGTCGCGGAAGTGGGATTCAAAGTGAACGGAAGCGCTGATCTGCTGGGCAGACTCTCAGGGCGGGGAGGCTGTGGAACGGCGTAGTTCGATTCGGCCTCCAGCCCCTCTGTCGCGTTGATCGTTTTACGCGCATTTTCCGTCGATTTCTCATCCTCAAAGCGCAGGCGATAGAGTCCGTTCTTATCCATGTATTCGACGATTTGTGCGCCGAGGCGTCGAGCCAGCGCTTCCATGTCTTGACCGTCTTTCGCGGTGACGATCAGTTCATTGGCGATCCGCGTTGCGTTCGCCTGATTCTCTTTCTCCAGAATTGCGTTCAGCGCTCTGATGCGTCGAGTCGCAGCCCCAATATCCGTCCGATAGATCATCAATTTATTGCTGCGATCCACCTGAGGGATTATCGCGTAATTCAAGTCTCCGAGCAGGCGGCGAAGAGCCTTTCCTCTGGGAAGCTGGCTGAATTTTGCTGAAACCCTTTCGTCGGTGTCGGGTTCGATATAAACCTCCCAGCCGGTCGCGCGAGCGATATTCTCCAGCAGCCGCTCAACACTCCAAGATCGGATGTTGGCATCGACAAGATCGTTTTTGAGATGCCATCGCAGCTGATCGTTGGTTTCGGCTGCTGCCTGAGAAGCCAACAGCGCAGTCAAAGCCAGCGCGACGAGAAGGCGTCCGAGTCGGGCTGGCGTACCTGAAATCATTTCGGGAAGATAATGTCTGATTTGGAACCCTTGCGCGACTAAATCGTTGCGCGGGAATTTGACGCAACAAAGTCTCAATTATTCCGATGTTTCCTGTTCGGACGGGCTTGGGATAACAAACAGGCCGTGGCGTTCAGCGTCCTGATGAGCCGAATTACGCTTAAATTTGAGTGAATCGGTCTCGTTGTTCTCCGTTTTAGATCGCCGTAAATCTACAGAACAGTCGCACTAGCAACATCTTACGCTGCGCATGGATATGCGCGTCCGTTGTTGACGCTGGTTTGTCCGATTCTTTTCAGCTTGCGATCCTTATTTGGAAAATGATACACGTTTCCGCCTTATGGCAGCTATTGGTCGATTTCAGAAGGGCGACGATATTTTCTACGCGAAAGTCGTAGACGGAGAGCTGTTTAAACTCAAAGGCGATGTGTTTGGATCGCCGTCTTTCGCCAAAAAATCCACTCCGCGGAAGGGGATCAAGACGCTCATCCCGGTTCAACCTTCGAAAGTCATCGCGGTTGGGCTAAATTACGTCGATCACGCTCGCGAGTCTGGGTTGGAACCGACCAAAGAACCTCTTTTCTGGCTGAAAGCCCCGACCTCCTTGATCGCGGATGGCGGGAAGATTGATATTCCGTTTCCCAATCATGACGTTCATTTCGAAGCCGAATTGGCGGTCGTCATTGGTCGACGGGTGCGCAACGTAACTCCGGCCGCCGCCGCGCGATATATTTTTGGCTACACGGCCGCGCAAGACATCAGCGACCGCACGATCCAGAAGAACGAGAGTCAGTGGGCGCGGGCCAAATCCTTTGACACCTTTACGCCGCTGGGTCCCTACGTGGAGAATAAGATCGACCCGCACAGCCTCACGATACAGCTCTTCCAAAACGGTCAACTGCGCCAGAACTCAAACACCAGCCAGTTGATTTTCAATACTTTCGAGCTGGTGAGCTTTGTTTCCACCAACATGACGTTGCTTCCGGGGGACATCATTTTGACCGGCACGCCAGGCGGAGTGGGACCAATCGAGTCCGGCGATCGCCTGGAAGTGCGTGTGCAAGGCCTGTCGCCGCTCGTGAACAGCGTGAAATAGCCGCTCTTCAAGTGGGCGCTTTGGCGGCCGCTATCACGTTTTCTTCGATTCGATCTGATAAACCGCTGATCCCTATCCATTCATTGTCGCTTTATGCGTTGGACCCAGACTTTCATTCCCACTTTAAAAGAATCTCCCGCCGATGCGGAGATTCCATCTCACAAGCTGTTACTGCGAGCGGGCCTCATTCGCAAGCTCTCAGGCGGGCTTTACACATTCTTGCCGATGGGGGTGCGCGTCCTGCGCAAGATTGAGAGTATCGTGCGTGAGGAAATGAACCGCGCCGGCGCGCTGGAAGTCCTCATGCCGGCCCTTCAGCCGCCCGAAATCTGGAAAAAGAGCGGTCGCTATGAGACGGCGAGCGATGTGCTTTTCAAGGCGCGGGACAAGCAGAACCGCGAATACGTGCTCGGTCCAACCCACGAAGAGGTGATCACGACGATGGTCGCAGGGGAGATCAACTCCTACCGCCATTTGCCGCGAAACTTCTATCAGATTCAGACCAAGTTCCGGGATGAGATTCGGCCGAGGTTCGGATTGATGCGGGCCAAGGAGTTCATCATGAAGGACGCCTACAGCTTCGATGTTTCGGACGAGGCCGCGACCTTGAGCTACCAGAGGATGGCCGAAGCCTACAAACGCATTTTTGCCCGTTGCGGCCTG
>JBLHKZ010000311.1:0-6425 GCA_047618185.1 Limisphaerales bacterium | reverse complement strand
ATCTTACCGGACTGCCGCCGACACAAAAGGAAGTCGAAGCGTTTCTGGCCGACGATTCACCCGAAGCCTTCGGACGCGTGATCGATCGCCTGCTCCGCTCGCCGCATTACGGCGTTCGCTGGGGCCGGCATTGGCTCGATGTCGCGCGCTACGCCGATTCCAACGGACGCGATGAGAATCTCGCCTTTGGCAATGCCTGGCGCTATCGCGACTACGTCGTCGAGAGTTTCAATGACGACAAACCCTTCGACCGTTTTCTCATCGAGCAGATCGCCGGCGACCTTTTGCCCAACGCCGACCAGGAAACACGCACCGCGACGGGTTTTCTCCAGCTCGGCGCGAAAGTCCTGGCCGAGGGCGACAAGGAGAAGCTGGTGATGGACACCATCGACGAGCAGATCGACACGATGGGCAAAGCCTTCCTCGGCCTCGCACTGGGTTGCGCGCGCTGCCACACGCACAAATTCGATCCCATCATGCACGACGACTACTACGGGCTGGCGGCGATCTTCAAGAGCTCGAAGACATTTGCTGACGGCGGACGCGGCGCGATCAAGTATTGGTACGAGCACGACTTCGCGAGCGAAGAGGAGAAGGCCAAGATCAAGGCGGTCGAAAAGGAGATCGCGAAATTCAAAGCGGCGGCGACGGGATTCAAGAGCAAGGAGACCGCTCGAATCCGGACCGTTGCGCGGACCAAGTCCGTGGACTATCTGGTCGCCGCGACCAAGTTCGGCCCGCGTGCGACGCTCGAAGAGGTCGCGATGATCGCCCAGCCGAAGGATCTGCATCCGCGCATACTCCATCACTGCCGCCTGCATCTGGAATACAACAAGACGGACCCGGTCTTCGCCAAGTGGCATCAACTTAAGGGAGATGCCGACGCTATCGAAGGACACTACAGCGCCCTTTTCAAAGAAACCGAGGCCGCCTTTGCCGAAGCTCGGAAGAAGGATCCCAAGGCAAAGAAGATTGGCGACGAGCGCCTCGATCCGGTCCGCGCCGCGATGAACCAGGCCTCGGGCTTGCTGGCCGTTCCGACGAAGGCGGCGCACGCCTTCGACGCCAAGGCGCTGGCCGAGTACGAACGGCTCGATGAGATTGCCCGGGTATTTGAAAGCGCGGCGGCGGATCTCAGTTCGGCCATGGGCGTGGCGGACGGTGAGATTCTGAAAGAGCTTCCCATCCACATACGAGGCAGCCACCTGAACCTCGGCAAACCCATCGCGCGCAACTTTCCCGAAGTCATGCGAATCGGCCATGGCGGCGTCAAAATGCCGGAGAAACAAAGCGGCCGCCTCGAACTCGCGCAATGGATGGCCGATCCCCGGCATCCGCTGACGGCGCGAGTGTTCGTCAATCGAACGTGGCGCTGGCATTTCGGGCGCGGCATCGTCGGCACCACCGACAATTTCGGAGCCAGGGGTGACCGCCCGACTCACCCCGAGTTGCTCGACTGGCTCGCAAGCGAATTCGTAAAATCCGGCTGGAGCGTCAAGCAGCTCCATCGCCAGATCATGACCTCGAGCGCCTATCGCATGGCCAGCGCGCATCCCGAATCGCAAATGGCCAACGCCGCCGATCCCTCGAATCTGCTTTGGTGGAAGTTTGAAATCCGCCGCCTCGAAGCCGAGGAAATTCGCGACTCCACGCTCGCCGTCGCCGGCCTGCTTGACCAGCGACTGGGCGGCAAGACCATCCCCCTGCGCAACCGCCAGTTCTTCTTCAACCACACGTCCGAGGATCACACGCAATACGACATGCTGCGCCGACGTTCCCTCTACATGCCGATCGTGCGCAACAACCTCTGCGACATCTTCGAGCAATTCGATTTTCCGGATCCCAATCTGCCGAGCGGAAATCGGCACGAAACGGTCGTGGCTCCCCAGGCGCTCTTGATGATGAATTCCTCGCTCGTCATGAACGCCGCCGACGCGCTGGCGGACCAATTACTCGCCGCCGAGGTCGACAGCGAGGCGAAGCGCGTGGCGCTGGCCTACCAACGCATCCTCGCCCGGCCGCCGACGACCGCCGAACGCGATCGCGCAGTAAAATTTATTGGAGAACTGGCCGGCGCTCCGTCGCTGCTCAACGCCTCGACCGTCGACGAAGCCGCGACTGCGGTCGACCGCAAGCGAGCCTGGTCCCTGTTCTGCCAAAGCCTCGCAGCCTCGAACGAATTCATCTATCTGAACTGATTTTTTCAACCACAGATGGACACAGATGGACACAGATATTCCGGACAACGCCTAACGGCGTTGTTTCCTCCTTTCAAATTTGTGTCCATCTGTGGTTAATTTACATTGAACCATGTCCGACTATTCTACATTGCTCAGTCGCCGCCAGATGCTCCGCAACTCCGCGGTGGGTTTCGGCAATCTCGCGTTGATGTCGATGCTGGGGAGCGAAGCCAAAGGCGCCCCATCCACCAGCGGTAATCCTCTGGCGGCGCAAGTTCCGCACATCGCGCCCCGGGCCAAACGCGTGGTGTTCCTGTTCATGAAGGGCGGGCCGTCGCACTTGGACACATTCGATCCCAAGCCGCTGCTCACGCGGGATCACGGCAAAAAGCTGCCATTCGATCTGCCGCGCGTGACCTTCGCCAAGCAGGGCAATCTTTTGAAATCGCCCTGGAAATTTCGCCGGCACGGCCAGAGCGGCTTGCCCGTCAGCAGTCTGTTTCCGAATGTCGCAAAATGCGTCGACGATCTCTGCATACTGCGCTCTGTGCACGGCACAAATCCCGCGCACGGCGGCGCGCTGCTCAAGCTCCACACTGGCAGCGACAATTTTATTCGCCCCAGCATGGGCGCCTGGGTGATCTACGGCCTCGGCACGGAAAACGAAAACCTGCCGGCCTTCATCACCATCTGCCCGACGCTGGCCCACGGCGGCGTGACCAACTGGGGGGCGCAATTCCTGCCGGCCTATTGCCAGGGCACGCCCATCGGCAACGCCAGCCTCGCCTCCAGCACGGTGAAGGTGAAAAACATCCGCAACACGCGAATCGATCCGGCGCTGCAACGACGTCAGCTGGAGTTGATCACCGCGATGAATCGCGATCACCTGGAAGTCGCCGGCGCAGAGCAGGCCCTGCTCGGTCGCCTGAATTCCTTTGAGCTCGCTTATCGGATGCAGACCTCCATGCCCGACGCGCAGGACATCTCCCGCGAAACCGGCCCGACCAAGAAACTCTACGGCATCGACGATCCGGTCACGGAGGACTTCGGGCGGCAATGCCTGATGGCCCGGCGTTTTCTCGAGCGCGGTGTGCGCTTCGTGCAGGTCACGCACAGCGACAGCGAAGTGCAGTGGGATCAGCACGGCAATCTTTACCAGGGCCACACCAAGAACGCCGCCGAGGTCGACAAGCCCATCGCCGGCTTCCTGCGCGATCTCAAGTCACGCGGCCTGCTCGACGACACGTTGGTTATGTGGGGCGGCGAATTCGGACGCACCCCCACCGCCCAGGGCACAGACGGCCGCGATCACAATCCCCACGGATTCACGATGTGGTTCGCCGGCGCCGGAGTCAAAGGCGGCTATGCCTACGGCGCGACCGACGATTACGGCTACTACGCGGCCGTGGACAAAATGCACGTCCACGACCTGCACGCCACCATGCTCCACGCCCTCGGCATGGATCACGAGAAACTCACCTTCCGCCACGCCGGACGAGACCACCGCCTCACCGACGTAGCTGGCAGGGTGGCGACGGACATCTTTGGCTGAAATCCTGGTCTTAAACAGCGTATTCAACGCCGCGTTGGAACGACTATGAGTTTCAAGCGCTTCCAAACATTCTTTTCGGGGCGCCGATGTGTGTTTCTCTTCGTCGGCCTGGTGGGATTAATCCTTTCCTTTCGAGAGGTCGCTCTGCAACTGGAGGTCAACCAGGCCTACCGAAGGATTTCCGGCGAACCCTTCACCGGCGAGGGCGAAGGGAAGCTGGAATTGAGCGAGGAGGCGCTGGAAAGGCTGCGGCTGAAGTTGGAGAAGGAAGACGCGCTGCAGGTCTTCCTCAGCATTGCTCTTCAATCGCGCGGCATCTCGGATGAAACCCTGCGCCATGTGTTTCGATATGCTCAACACACCAACCAGTTCGTCAGCGACTACGCTTGTAGAGTCCTCTACAAATCCGGCGAAAGGGCGTATCACGACGTCGACGCATTGTTGGCCGACCCCAATGACAGCACAGCCCTGGCCGGTGTGTATATCCTGGAAATGTTCGAAGATCGAAACGGACGACCTGTGCCCGAAAGATTTTGGCCGGCGATCATCGCACTGACGGAACGATCAGAGAGCGAGTCGAGTCGTCGCGCCGTTGAGTTGATCCGAAGTTTCGATGCGCCGGCGGCGAAACGCGCGGAAGCGCTGCGCCAACTTCTTGATTCAGATGCGCCGGGGCTTCGACGCAGCGCGATCTATGCGCTGCTGAAAATGGATCCAACGGAACGTTTGAATGAAGCGCTGCTTGTGGACGGTCTGCGGGAAACGCATTCCGCGCGAAGGAGACGTTTCATTCCGTTATTGCGGACTCAGGATGTTCGCGGACTTGTTCGCTAGGAACTCGAACGAATCATGAATGATCAAAACGAACATGCAGGCGCGCGGATCGAAGCGATCAGAGCGCTATGCAATGCCGGCGAATCAGACGCCACAAGCCCAGAGTTAATCTTCGAAATTTGCGCGATGCCTGGGCAACACTTTTCCGCTTTCGCTCTGGAACTGTTGCCAAAGGTAAATGGCGCGTTGGATGAGAAACTGATCGCCTTCGACCAATACACGAAACGAATGGAGAAGGGTGAAGTTGGTAAAGTGGCGTTCATCGATTCCTATCGGGAACGGCTGCTTGAGAACTCTCGATAACATTCCTGGAAATCGCGCAGTCCCATGGACGGTTTGGGCGACCTTTCGCAAATGCGGCTTCCCGCTCCTTTTCGCGAAACAGCGAACAGGCCCGATGGGTGTCGCTCGCGACGCCTCAGCTCAATCCCTTCAACAAGCCCGTGCTGTCACCGAACTTGTCGGCTTTGACTCCCATTCGATTCATGATCGAGAGGTGAAGATTGCACATGGGCGTGTCTTTGGGCGGGCGAACCCGGCGACCACGCCGGCCGCGACCACCGCCTCACCGACATCGAAGGCAGCGTGGCAACGAACATCTTTGCTTGAGAGGAACGCCGTTCGCGCATGAGTTCCGCCCCAGCGCCAGGTGTCGTATGTTTCGAAATAGAAGGACACAAGGAGAATTCCAGCGTCGGCGAAGGCCCGCGTTTTCGCGGATAGCGTCAGGGCGCACTGCAAGCCGAGTCCGAAACGAAACCGACTCCGCGGCTTACCACGCGCCCGGAAACAAGAATCCAGCTTGCTCCGCCAAATGTGGCACTTTAGTATCACTTCATGAAAGTGGAATTGGTTACGACCTTGAAACGAAAAGCGACGGAAATTCTGGGAGCCCTCGCCATCGATCGGGAGCCGGTGCTGATCACGCAGCACGGCCGACCGGCCGCCTACCTTCTCGACGTGGATGCCTACGAGGCGATGCAGGGTCGTATTGAGCTTCTCGAGGGTCTGGCGCGCGGCGAACAGGCCATCAAGGACGGACGGACAGTTTCGCACGCAACGGCCCGGAAGAAGATGCGGCGATGGCTGAAATAATATGGACGGTGCCAGCGTTGGCTGATCTGGACGCAATCGCCGATTACGTCGCGCTGGACAATCCGGCCGCGGCAACGGAGCTTGTGCGCCGAGTTTTCAAGCACGTTGAGCAGTTGAAAGACCATCCCAAGAGTGGATCGTTGCCCAAAGAACTAAAACCTTCCCGGACCTATCGCCAAATTGTGGAACCTCCCTGTCGGGTCTTCTATCGCATTGAAGGTGAAACTATTTTCGTCGTTTACGTAATGCGCGGAGAACGGCTGTTTCGCCGGAAAAACCTTCTGCGCGAGTCGGAGTAACGAACCGAGGCGGCGGGCGAAAACCGAATCAGTTCAATCCCTTCAACAGGCCTGTGCTGTCGCCGAACTTGTCGGCTTCGACTCCCATGCGATTCATGATTGAGAGGTGAAGATTGCACATCGGCGTATCCTTGGGCGCACGAACCCGGCGACCTGGCCGCAGGGAGCCGCCGCCGCCGCCGGCCAGCAGGAGCGGAAGATTCTGCTCTTTGTGAGTGTTGCCGTCGCGAATGGACGAGCCGAAGAGGAGCATGCTGTTGTCGAGCAATGAGGTTCCGCCTTCGTCCAGGTTCTTCATCTTCTCCAAAACATAGGCGAATTGCGCGACGTGCCACGTTCCGACTTTTTCATACATGTCCCGCATCTGCATGTCTTTGCGGTAGTGCGAGATGCCGTGAAAACTTTTGTTAATCACGCCCGGAAGAAAGCCAAAGGACTGGCTGCTTTGCGCGTCGCCCATCATCA
>JBLHKZ010000310.1:0-6427 GCA_047618185.1 Limisphaerales bacterium | reverse complement strand
GAACGTCGACATCTACATTTGCGTTGGCGGATGGAATCGATCCGGAACCTTTTCCGCCATGGCCGGCAACAGCGCGGCGCGGCACCGCTTCGCCTGGGATCTCGCCGAGTTCTGCAAACGCAATCGACTCCGAGGGGCGGACATCGACTGGGAACACCCCAAAACCTCCACGGATATCCGAAACTACAACCTGCTGCTCGTGGACCTGAGCGCGAAGTTTCGGGAGAAAAAACTAAAACTGACCGTTTCCGTTCCCGGTCGAGGAAAGCAACTGCGCGCCCACACCTTCTCGCTTCTCGATCGGGTTCACGTGATGGCCTACGATCACGCGGGCCCGCACTCGACCTATGAACACGCCATCGGAGACCTGCGCTTTTGGATGGAGCAAGGCGCATCCAAAGAACAGTTGATCCTGGGTGTGCCCTTCTATGGCCGCAACGATCGTCGTGAACCCCTGGCTTTCGGCGCGCTGATCCAGGGTCAGGAGATCGATCCCGCGACGGATAGCATCAATGGCTTTCACTTCAACAACGCCGTGACCCTCCGACGCAAAACACGGCTGGCGGTCGAAGGAGGCTTCGGCGGCGTCATGGTTTGGGAGCTCAGCCAGGACGCCCCCGGCGAGAAATCCTTGTTGAAGGCCATTCACGAAACCGCGAACAAGACGCCGGAGAAGACGAAACCCACGGGAGCGAAGGCGAAGTGACCCGAGGACAGGGCGGCATTCAAATCTCCAATCTCAGATTTCGGATTTCAAAATTGCCGCCTCTCCCTGCCCACTTGAACTGCGAGTTGATTGCCACCATAGTGGCGGCATCAAGATGCAATACATACGGGACATTATCGCCGCCAAAAAGGCCGCCGGGAAACCGGCGATCTCGTTTGAGTTCTTTCCGTTCAAGACGGAAAAAGGGGAACAGACTTTCTTCCAGAAAACCCTTCCGGAGCTCAAGGAGCTCAATCCGGATTTTTGCTCGGTGACCTACGGCGCTGGAGGCAGCACGAGGGACAAGACGCTCGAGATCGTCGAGCGCATCCAGAACGAGTTTGAAATCCCCACCATGGCGCACCTCACGTGCGTGTGCTCGACCCGCGAGCAGATCGGCGAGGTGCTCGATGACGCCGGCTCGCGCGGCATCCGCAACATCCTCGCCCTGCGCGGCGACGCGCCCGATGGCGGCGAATGGCAAGCGACGGAGGGCGGCTTCGAATACTCCGGCGAGTTGATCGAATTCATCAAGGAGCGAGACGCGTTCAGCATCGGCTGCGCGGGGTTTCCCGAGGGGCATATCGCGAGCGAGAACAAGCTGACCGATTGGGGATATCTCAAGGGGAAATTTGATTCGGGCGCCGAATTCGCTCTGTCGCAGCTTTTTTTTGACAACGCGGACTTCTTTGAATTCACCGATCACATGCGCGACGAACTCAGCGTCACGGCGCCGATCATACCCGGCATCATCGCCATCCTCAGCGCGGCGCAGATCAAGCGATTCACCGCGCTGTGCGGCTCCCGATTGCCCGCCCCATTGCTCCAGCGCCTCGATGAACTGGGCGACGACAACGAGGCCACGGCGGAGTTCGGCATCGATTACGCCACCCGGCAATGCCGCGAATTGCTGGACAAAGGCGCTCCCGGCATTCATTTCTACACTCTCAACAAGTCCGGCCCGACCGCGCGAATCGTCCGAAACCTCGGACTGGCCTAACGCCTCGGCGCCCGGCCTGCGCCGCCACCCCGACTCACGCCGTGGAACTATTCACCAGCCTACCCGAGCCCGACGCGCCCACGAAGCAAGGGCGAGGCCCCGGCTCCGGCATCAATTGGTTCATTCTCCTCGGCGTATTGGCCTTTATCTGCGCCTGCGCCTACGTCACCTCCTCGTGGATCAAAGCAAATTCCGACCAGGGTTACAGGGATCACAAAGCCGGCCTTTCCGACTGGAAAATTACCGAGATGGAATTGCAGGCCAGCCGCGCCGAAACAATGATCATCCAGGGCCGAGACGCGATGAAGGCCGACGACCCCAAGGGAGCCTACGAGGCGCTCGTCGCAGCCCAGCATATCGCCAAGCGGTATCTCGAGCGGTGGCCGGATCACGAGTTCCGTCCCGGAGTCACCGTCCAGGCCTGGTTCGACCGTTTGGAGTCCGAATACCTCAACGACGTGGCCGGCTATTTCAGCGTCGTCATCGAGCGCATCAAGCGATCCGAATTCGACGTGCAGACGGCGCGAGTGATGACTCGCGACTTTGCCTTCTACGGCTATAACGAACTCGTCAAGACGCTCGAAAAGCGCGGCGAAGAAATCGCCACCGCCCGGGCGGACGCCGCCGCCAAATGGGTGCGAGTCACCTTCTCCGGCAATTCCGACGTCTTTAACGACATCATTCGCGCGGAAGTCGAACGCAAGTGGAACAACCGCTACGGATTCCGGCTCGTTTTTGGCGATCCTTTCGACGCCCGGGAAACCAGCGCGACCTGGAAAACCATTCCGATCCGAACTCACCTCAGCCACGCGAACAATCGGATCCTCGACACGAAGGAACAGGCTCTGGGCTCCGCCATGCCGCGCGTGCCCGAACGCGTGGAGGTGTTCTTTGCCGTCGTTGGCACCCACGACATTCCCACGGTCTGGGACGAACTGGATCCGTTCAAAGCCAAAGTGGCGGTCCCGGCGCGCGTGGTCCTCGATCCGTTGATGAACCAGGCTGCGCGCGACGCCGAGGACATCATCGCCGATCGCCTCGCCGCCTTGAAAAAGGAACTCGCCAAAGTGATGGAGGATCTGCCGGCATTTCGCTTTTTTCCCGGCGTCAAACTGGACGATCCCCTGACCCAGAAAGACGGCCGGTTGAACCTGGACGTCGCCCGGGCCCTGATTTACGAATCCCCCGAAACCGCGCTTGAGCGACTGACCCGTCTGGCCGAAACCTCCGATACATTCGCCCTGGAGGAAATCTGTATGGCTGGCGTCAGCACGGGCGCGGAGATACTGGCGCCCTTGGTCGCGGAAATTCTGCCCCTACTGGAACCGGTCAAACAACGACGGATCATGATCGTACTGGAGAACAAGCCGACCTACGGCAACTACGATCCGGTCCTTTCGCTCATTCGCCGACCCAAACCGGGCCTGTTTCCCGAGCAGGCCGTCGCCGCGTTGCAAGACCATCTGCATGCCCGGGTCGTCCGCGAGGTCTTGCTGGAGAAAATCGACGACCCCGCGACATTCCGCCGCTACCACTACGCCATCACCTTGATTCGTCGCATCCCGCTCGAAGAGATCGAAATTTTCGCTCCCGCATGGATCACCAGCGAGGACGAGCGCTTTGCCGGACGCGTATTCGACGCCGTGGCCCTCCGGCACCGGGACTTTGCCCAACGACTGATTCGAACCGTTTTCAATGATGTGCCGCAATCCATGCAGATCAAGATGCTCGAACACCTCCGAATCGACCTGGCCAAGGCCGACGACCAAACCGTGGAGCTATTCAAGCGCTGCACCCAACGTCGCGATAACAGCCGCATCGTAGATCTGGCATACGAAAGCCTGGCTGGCATCTCCCGCTTTCATCGCGGCTGGAAGGTGTTACGCGAACTCGAAGGCATCGAACCCGACTCCAACCGCCAGCAACTCATCAAGCGAGCGCTGATGACTCACGTCGAATATCTTTTCCCCGACAAAGCGCGCGATTTTCTGATCGAGCAGCTCAAGGGCAATCACTTGAACGCACGCGACTACGCGATCAGCCGACTGCTCGAGCGCAGCGATTCAAAAACGGAGATTCTCAGAATCATCGCCAGCCTGATTCGCTCGTCGCCGAATGACCAGAAACTGATCGGCGCTTCGGTGATGGGCCTCCACCAACACGTCGCGCGCGGCCTGGGATGGGATTTCAAGGCCAGCGAAGCCGATCTGAAAACGATCCTCGTCGCCGCGAACCGGCATGCAGACGTTCAAATCCGGCAGTACGCCTACATGGTCATGGCGTCCTTCGCCAAGAACAACCACGCCGTTTTCAAACAGACCCTGAGCGACTCGCTCAATCGCGAGGAGTCGAATGAGCTCCGGAAGATGATCCAGGAACATCTCAAAGCGATCAACGACACCGCGTCCACCAACGCGTCAACCGGCAAAGCCGACCGCTAAAAAAACGCGGAGTCCGGCCTCTGATTCAAAGCCAACGGCGAAGTCCCCCAGAGCCTCTGGCTCAAACCGGAATTTCGCAATGGAGGCGCCGAAGTCGAAAGCTCCAAAAAGGATTGTGTCGGGGACGGCGTTCAAGAGTTCAGAGTCGTTCTGGTGGGTCATGAGGATGTTGTGTGTGGCAGCCACAACAAGCAGACCCGAGTGGCCCGCCACGAGCGAGGCAAACCGTGCGGAGCAGCCCCTTCGGGAATTCTGGGCAATCAACGCTTTGCGTTGTTCTTGAATCAGGCTCATACGTAAGCCCTGTGCTCCACGCTTGCATGCGAACGCCGATTCCCTATCGTAGCGACGCTCTCAAATCCTTATGACTATTCCCGACTACATCATTCTTTTCCTGTATTTTGGCAGCATGGCCGGCATCGGTTTCTGGGCCATGAAACGCGTCAAAAAGCAAGAGGACTACTTCATGGGCGGCCGCAGCTTCGGTAAGCTCTTCCAAACCTTCGCCGCCTTCGGAGCCGGGACAGGATCCGCCGATCCCGTCAACACCGCGCGTGGCACTTTCGCCAACGGCATGAGCGGCATGTGGGGCGTGATGTACTGGTTGTTCGTGACGCCCATCTACTGGATCACCGGCGTCTGGTATCGTCGCATGCGCTGCCTGACCCTGGGCGACTGGTTCACCGAACGCTACCAATCCAAGAAGATCGGCGTGGCCTATGCGCTCTTTGGCTGTTTCTACTACATGGTCTATGGCGCAATGCTCTTCACCGCCATCGGGAAATTTTCGGTGCCGCTGATGGGGCCGGAGATCTTTGGCATGCAGACTGAGTATGTGCTCGTGCCGCTCGTCGCCGTCATTGTTTGTGTTTATGGCGTGCTCGGCGGGATCACGGCCGCTTACTGGACGGATCTGATCCAAGGCATCTGCATCATTCTGCTTTCCGTCCTTCTGATCCCCTTCGGCCTCAGCGCAGTAGTCGAAAAATTCGGCCAATCCGGCGATTCCTGGACGGATGGCTTTCGCGTCATGCACGAGCAACTACCGGAATCCACTTTCACTATTCTCGGTGGCGACGCCTCCAGTGAATTCCCGCTCTACGCGATCGTGGTCATCGTCATCATGAACATGGTCGGCATCGTTCTGACGCCCCATTTCATCGTCACCGGCGGCGGCACGGCCAAGAGCGAGCACGACGCCCGTGTCGGACTCGTCACCGGCAACTTTATCAAACGTTTCTGCACGATCGGCTGGGTCATTACCGCCTTGATCGTGTTGACCCTCTTCTCCTCGCGGCCGGAGCTCATCGCCGATCCCGATCAAGCCTGGGGCGTCGCGACCAAGGAATTGCTCGGTCCCATCGGCATCGGACTCGTGGGCCTGATGCTTGCCTGCCTGCTCGCTGCTCTGATGAGCAGTGTCGATTGCTACATGCTCGTTTGCTCGGCTCTCGTCGTCCGCAATATCTACGTGCCCTTCGTAAACCCGAAGGCCAGCGAAGCGACCTGCTTGAAGCTGGGACGAATCACCGGAGCCGTCATCGTGATCGGAGCCGTCGTCTGCGCCGCAGTGGTCAATGACATGTTCGCTATCCTGAAACAAACCTGGATCGTGCCCATGACCTTCGCGGCCCTGTTCTGGTTGGGCATGTACTGGCGGCGGGCCACCACCCGGGCTGCTTGGATCACCATCGCGTTCTGCCTTGCGACGTTTTTCATACTTCCCAAATTGATTCCTGCGTTAGCGCCCGGCTTACGGACAAACCCAAGCTACGCTGATGTCAATCAGATCACCGAAACCACATCTGTTCGCAAAGCTTCCCCCTCCGACGTGGCAGCTGGCCGCGCTGCGGCCGTCGGCGACGGCATCACTGAAACCAAATCCACTGGCGGGAAATCGATCTACTGGACGGGCGGCGTGAAGCCCGTCGAGGGAGAAGCTCAATTCACCGAACTTTCGCGAACCGAGTCCGGAGGAAAAACGATCGTGGTCAAAACCTATTCCGCCCCGATGCAAGGAGCCGGCACCTTTCGCTTCGACATGGTCATCTACACGAAGCTCCTCGGCATGAACTTGACCACGGTCCGCAACGCCACGCTCACGACGTTGGAGTTTCCCTTTAAGATCATCGCGCCGTTTCTCGTCATGATCTTCGCCAGCCTGCTTACCCGGCCAAACGACAAGAAAGCCCTCGACCTGTTCTATGTCCGCATGAAAACACCGGTCGACCTCGACCCCGCAGGCGACGCCGCGGAAATGGAGAAGAGCTACGCCAATCC
>JBLHKZ010000309.1:0-6434 GCA_047618185.1 Limisphaerales bacterium | reverse complement strand
TTCAGCATCCTCACAGCCCTCTCGCTCGCCGCCAGCCTCTTCTTCGTCGGATCCGCCCAGGCAGGTGACAAACAAGAAAAGAACATCGTCCAGATTGCCGCCGGCGCCGGGCAGTTCAACACGTTGGTCGCAGCCATCAAGGCGGCAGGACTGGCCGATACGCTGCAAAGCGCCGGTCCGTTCACGGTGTTCGCCCCCACGGATGAGGCCTTCGCCAAGCTGCCCAAGGGCACGGTTGAAAGCCTCCTTAAGCCCGAGAACAAAGCCAAACTCGTGTCAATCCTGACCTACCATGTGCTTGCTGGCAAAGTGACATCCTCGGCGGTCAAGACCATGGACGCCAAGACCGTCAACGGCCAAAGCGTCAGCCTGAAAGTCAGCGACAAGGGCGTGCATGTCGACGCCGCCAAAGTCATCAAGGCGGACATCATGGCCAGCAATGGCGTCATCCACGTGATCGACAGCGTGATTATCCCCGAATAAACGCCCTCACCCCATCGACGGCGGGGGAGCGACGCTCTGTCGCTTCCCCGTCATTTTCATTCTTAACGCAACACCCTCATGAGCGACATTGACCAAACCTCAGCGATCCTGATCTTCGGCGCCTCTGGCGGCATCGGCTCGTCTCTTGCCAGACGTCTTAGAAAAGAGGGCAACCGGCTGGCGCTCGTGGCTCGCGACCCAGCTCGCCTTAACGCGCTGGCTGAAGAACTTGGCGCTTTCGCGGTCACCGCCGACACTCGAGACTCCGCGGCAGTCGCGAACGCGTTCACGAAATCACGCGACGAGTTGGGCCCACTCAACGGCGTCGCCCACTGCGTTGGCTCCCTCCTTCTGAAACCAGCGCACATCATCACGGATGAAGCCTGGATGGACCTCATTCAAACCAATTTAACTTCCTCGTTCTTCGTCTTGCGTGAAGCGGTGAAGCACATGCGGAATTCAGGCGGTTCCCTGGTTTTCACCTCCTCCGCGGCGGCCCTCCGCGGCATGATCAATCACGAGGCGATCGCTGCGGCCAAAGCAGGAATCATCGGGATGGCCCTGGCCGCCGCCGCCAGTTACGCGCGATCTGGAATCCGCGTGAACTGCGTCGCTCCGGGACTCACGGACACTCCGTTGACGACGTCGATCACGCAGAATGAAGCAGCGATGAAGGCCTCGACCGCCTTGCATCCCCTCGGTCGCATCGGAACACCGAATGACGTGGCCAGCGCGATCGCCTGGCTGCTGAATCCAGAGCAGAGCTGGGTCACCGGACAAGTGTTGGGTGTGGACGGCGGACTGGCCAACGTCCAACCCCGGCTCACGCTTGCCTCTTGATACCGTGACGTCATCATCCCCTCATCACGGTATTGCGAAAGCTGCGCCGGGACGGCCGGCCCACATGACCCTGCATCGCTCACATTCAATGTCTGAAATTCGCGGCGGAAACTGGCTGGCATTAACTGGCTGGCTGGCTGGCTGTTTTGCAGCGTCCGCCCTGGGCGCTTTCTTCATGCCGGGGGACTGGTACGCCCAACTCAACAAACCCAGCTGGAATCCGCCCAGCTGGATTTTCGGCCCGGTCTGGACCCTGCTCTACGTCATGATGGGGGTGGCGGCCTGGCAGGTTTGGAAGCGAGGCGGGTTTGCATCGCAACGCCGGCCGCTGGGTCTGTTTCTTCTACAACTGGCGCTGAACGCCGCCTGGACGCCGCTATTCTTCGGGCTGCGACAGCCGGGAATCGCCTTCGCCGAAATCGTGCTCCTTTGGGTGACTCTCCTCGCGACGATCATCTCCTTCCATCGGGTTCATAAACCGGCGGCTGGGCTGTTGCTGCCCTACCTCGCATGGGTAACTTTCGCCTCGGCCTTGAATTTCACTTTATGGCGGCTCAATCCCTGACCATCGGAAAGACCATGATCGCAAATAGAATGATATCCTCCGGTTTCCTCACACCCATCCTGCTGCTTAGTCTCGCCATGACCATGAATGCGGAGCCCCCAACGAATCACTTCGTGTTTAAATTCGAAACGGGGAATCCTTTGAGCCAATGGCAAGTCGTCAACGATGGCGTGATGGGCGGTCTCTCCACCAGCCAGTTTCGAATCACTTCTCAAAAAACAGCGTTGTTCAGTGGAGTGGTGTCGCTGAAGAACAATGGGGGGTTCGCCTCAGTTCGATCAATCCCTCTGCGCGATTCCCCCAACGACCGCGACGCCATTAAGATCCGTGTCCGCGGCGACGGGAAACGTTACAGCTTCACAGTCCGCGGCGCCTCAGGCTTTCGGGCGCCCAGTTACCAATGCGCCTTTACCACACGCCCTGGCGAATGGCTGGAGATCGAGTTGCTGTTCGAGGATTTTAAGCCCAGTTGGCGCGGCAGGTCGCTCCGAGGTCAACCCTCGCTAAAGCCATCGAAAGGCGACAGCCTGGGGCTCATCATTTCTGACAAGCAGGCAGGGGCCTTCCAGCTGGAAATTGCCTGGATCAAATTCACGAAAGCGACCCTCGTCGCCCCCAAATCCGATTGACCGCCCCACCCCACCCCCACTCAAATACACCACCTTCTTTCCAGCTCCGATACGACACTCACTTTTTTTCCATTAGTTCCCGCGCCATTTTCGCTCCGGACAACCAGACACTCTCGATACGCGACTCTGTCACCGAATCACCCGCGATGAACACCCCCTCCGGCAATGCCCCTACGGTGGTTGGCGAGACGCGGCGAGCAAACCCCCAACGATGGGCGAACCACGCTTTACGGCGCTTCATCGAAACCTCCCAATACTCCTCAAGCTGACTTCGAAGTTTGGCTGTCCATACCTCAGGGCTGGTTTCAAAATGCGCCGCGCTAAACTCGCGGGAAGCCTGCGCGACAAATACCGATTGTCCCGCCCTGATACGGTCCCGCTTATGGTTCTCACAGGCGCTCCACGCAAGCGCGCCATTCGTGTCACGCAAACCATAACGACTGGCTGACACCCCGCCCGGCTCTTGATCGTAAGAGAAAAAGGCAGTCAGGCAACGCGTATATGAAATCGGAGGCTCCGGCCGTCCGAGCAAGACGCACGCCTGGGGAAAAGGAATCGTGCACACAACGCAATCAAACGACTCGCCCATCAATTCTCCCTCGAACTGTCGAAGGGATCCCGCGGGAAGATGCGTTTGCTGGCGAACGTCGAGGCCTTCCGCCAGCGCCTTGCCAAGCCGATTGTTTCCATGGAGATGGTAGAATCTGGGTCCACGCACTGGCAGTTCCCCCTCGTCAAGATCGTGAACGGAGGCGCTAATTGGCCGGATCCATTCTCCGCAGAGTTCACCTATCGCCGCTTCGAAGGCCGCATTCCGAATCGTGAAATACTGCGCGCCATGATCGACAATATGCTCCTCCCACCGGCGCGTGGCGCAGCGGCCTCCCAGACTGCGGGACTTTTCGAAAACCGTTGTCTTCCACCCGTTCGCCTGAAGCTCCCGCGCGCACGAAAGTCCGGAAATCCCCGCGCCTATAATAGCGATCCGCTTCATCTAACCTCGACACTCTGATGGACCGCATTTCGAGCAAACCGGTCGAGATCGTCCCGGGCAAGCAGTTTGTCCCTCCAGCGGTCGGGCCAAGCGCCGACTCCGGCCGACGCCCCGAGAATCGCGCCAAGGACCGCCCCCCGATGACAATTATCGCCCCCAAGTTGGGCGTTCGAAACCAATCCTCTTTCCGGGTCGTCAGCGTATTTCAGGGCCAGATACAGGGTCGCTGGAAATGCATCCTGTATGTAGCAGGCTGTGCTGAACCGACGCCCGACCACAACGCTATCCGGCTCCCGGAGCCATTCAATGGATTGTTTGGGCGGCAACCAATCCGCCGCATGCTCCCGTAGCGCGTCTCGAATCCGGGCTCCATCCAGAAGCGAGCAGAGAATCCGTGTCAGTGTGTCTGCGGCGTTGAGAGTCAAGGAGCTGTTGTGGGTAAGGGCCACATGCCTCGCCACTTCCTTCCTCGCCAAATCCACACTCCGCCCAAACCAGGAACAGAGCGTCGGGACATGGGCCAGCCCACCGATGTGAACGTCCTCGACGCCGCATTTTTCGGGCGCCGCGCCTCGAGCATAGCGAGTGAAGAAATGCCGATGGCATTCCTCAATGTACGTGTCCCGATGCCGGCCGGGCGTGGTCATGAATTCGATGTATTTCCCCAGGTATTGCGCAGGATTGTAGCCATCGTTTTCTTCCAACGTCCGCGCCAGCAGCAACGCCAACTGAAGATTCAGGGTGTTTTCCCCCGCCTGGAGATTCTGGTGATAATGAATGCCGCGCCGACCCCAAAATGGCGCCTGGTCATGAAGAATCTCGCCTCTGTCGTTGGGCGCCTCATAGGAGGATCGCCAGAGAATGCTCCCACTGTGCGGATGTCGCGGGGCTAGGAAATTATCCATCTCGCCATATTCCCCATGCAATGCTTCGCGGTCGTAATACCAATGGACCGGCATCGCCAGCGCATCCGCGATGAAGCATCCGTAAAGCATTCCCGCCGTGCGTTGTCTGGCTTCGCTCATCGCTCCCCCTCAGGACGCGGAATTCTCCTTGATGGCCGCCAATTGCCCCGCATTCCGATACATCTCCAGATCCTCCGTGGAGTGACATCGAACGATCGACTTCAAGCAGACAACGCAGGTGCGATAATCATGTTCCTGCCCCGTCGAGGACGGCAGCGATTCCCAATCCGCAGGGCAATCCGTTTCATTGCAACCGACAATTTTCACCATGGCCGCGACGCTACCACGGTTTGTCCCAACGGCAACCACCGCCCTTCGATGAACCGACTTCTCCGGCTTCAACCAGGCCCGGCATGCCCTCCGCTTTATTTCCCGTGATTCAGTCCATGGCGCGGGACCATTTCCGTCCTTGCCGGAGATTGACTTTGGCGCTGCTGATATCAAAAGTCTGCCCATGACAAAGATTCTTATGACGGGCCTCACGGTCGTTTTCACCGCCACCATCGCCCTCGCGGCGGACAAGCCCGTTCCACCGCCCGCCCTTCCCGTCATCACGAAGGAGTCCCTCGCCAAGATGAAGGTCGAGGATCTTTACAAGAACCTTTGCGCGGCCTGCCACGGCGTGAAGCTCGAAGGCGCTCTAGCGCCGTCGTTTCTGGACGGCGTCTGGAAGCATGGCTCGACGGACAAGGAGATCGCGCAAACGATTTTAAAGGGGAACATCTCGCTGGGAATGGTTCCCTGGGAGGGCACATTGACGGGCGATCAGATTCGTTCGTTGATCATCTTCATCCGCGAGAAGGAGAAGGAAGCGCTGATCAAGGGCATTACTTTCCCCAAGCCCGAACCGGGCAAGGTCACCAAAACGAAATTAGCGAACTACAAAATCGAAACCGTCGCCGAGGGCCTGACCCTTCCCTGGTCGCTGGCGTTTCTGCCGGACGGCCGCAAGCTGGTCACCGAACGCGGCGGCAGTCTGCGCGTGATCACCAAGAATGACAAATTGCTGCCCGATCCGGTGGCGGACACACCGAAGGTGGTCGTCCATGGCCAGGGCGGCCTGCTGGAAGTCGCGCCGCATCCCAACTACAAGAAGAACGGCTGGATCTATCTCGCCATCGCCGACGGCACGAAGAAGAAGGTGGAGGGAAAGAAGAAGCCCGAAGTCAAGACTCTCACCGCCATCGTGCGCGGCCGGATCAAGGACAGCCGCTGGGTCGACACGGAATCCATCTGGAAGGCGGACATGAAGTTCTACGACGGTTCGGGCGCGCACTTCGGATCGCGAATCGTCTTCGACAAGGGCTACATCTATTTCATCGTGGGCGAGCGCGGAGCCCTGATGGAGGTTCAGGATCTGGCCAACCCCAAAGGCAAGATTTTCCGGCTTCACGACGATGGCCGTGTGCCGGCGGACAACCCGAAATTTGACAATCCCAAGGCGCTGCCGGGCATCTACACCTACGGGCATCGCAACGCCCAGGGACTGGCGCGCGATCCGCGAAGCGGCGCCATCTACAGCACGGAGCACGGTCCCCGGGGCGGCGACGAGTTGAACCTGATCGAGCCGGGCCGAAATTACGGTTGGCCCGTCATCACCTGGGGGATGAATTACAACGGAACGCCGCTGGGCAAAACCCACCAAAAGGGCATGGAGCAGCCCGTGCATTTCTGGGTTCCCTCCATCGCCACCTGCGGACTCGACTTCTACACCGGCCGCAAATTTCCCAAATGGAAGAACGACCTGTTTGTCGGCGCGTTGAAGCAGGAGGAAATTCGCCGACTGCGAATCCGCAACGGCAAGGTGACGCAGGAAGAGATCGTGCTCAAGGGCCTGGGCCGCGTCCGTGATGTGAGGAGCGGCCCGGACGGCTTCCTCTACGTCACGCTCAACAAGCCCGGCAGCGTTCTGCGGCTGGTTCCCGCGAAGTAACGATTCAATCGAGAATCAATTCCCC
>JBLHKZ010000308.1:0-6472 GCA_047618185.1 Limisphaerales bacterium | reverse complement strand
ACACAGATAAGAAGGCAGGGAGCCCTGTCTTCCACGATAGACGACCCGTTCGATGAGTGGCGCGTCACGCGTCCATCCGTGTTCATCTGTGTCCATCTGTGGTTAAGAACGAGTTATTACCCGCGTTTTATGTTTGTCTCGGAATTCAAATTTCGATATTCGGAATGAGCGACCGTATGGCAAAACCTGTGCCCAAATCAATCGATCCCGAACAGCTCCCGGAGCTGGCGCGCGCCACGATCGCGGCCGACCGATTCCCCTGCCTCGCCTCGATCGACGGCGACCAACCACGGCTGCGGCCGGTCTCTCCCGTGCGGACAGACGGCTTCACGATCTACGTCGCCAATCTCCGGCAATATCACAAGACTTCCGAACTGGCGGCCAATCCAAACGTGGAGCTGTGTTACCTCGACGACGAACACAACCAGGTGCGACTCACTGGCGTGGCAGAAATACTGGAGGATCGAAAATTGCTCGAAGAAATCTGGAATGCAAATCCTCTGCTCCGCAACTACCTCGGCTCAATCGACAATCCGGATCTGATTGTCTACCGGATCAACCCAACACAGGTCCGCTACATGCGAGAATGGGCCTTGGAATATTACGACGTGCCTCTGGATTGAAGCCGACGAGCGCTGACTCAGTAACCGCCGGAAATGTAGTTTTCCAGATGATTGATCGTCGATTCTTGAGCCGAAATCACCCACTTCACCAGATCGCCAATCGAAACGATGCCGACGACCTTGCCGTTGTCCAGAACAGGGATGTGGCGCACTCGCTTACCCGTCATCATCCGCAGGCATTTCTCCACGGTGTCCCCGAGGACGGTGGTGTTTGGATCGGTCGTCATGATCTCACTGACGGGTGTCTTCTTGGACGACTTGCCCTGAAGGATGACTTTGCGGCTGTAGTCCCGCTCGGAAATGATTCCCGCCAATTTTTCGCCCTCCATGACCAATAAGGCTCCGGCGTTCTTTTCGGCCATCATTTCAATGGCGTCGTAGACGGACGCGTCGGGCGCAATGGACCAGATATCGGAGGTTTTGTCGGTGAGAATTTGACTGATCAAGCCGCTGACACTCATAGAATTTCCTTTCTCAAAATGGTGAGAACATCGGGTTTATGAAAAGCGACGTGAACGGATCGCGTTCCATCTTTCGCGCGAGGAATCCGCGGGACGCCCAGCATCTCCACGCGCGGCGAGTCTACGACCCTTTCCCCCAAAGATGCAATAGGCGAAAATCCGCCACCGAGGAAACAATAGACTGGCGAAGACAGGGACTGACTTGTAGAAGTTTCAGCCTCCATGGCGACCGAACAAAAGAAAGAAGCTTGGAATTCGCGGCTGGGCGTCATTCTCGCCGTCGCGGGCAGCGCAGTCGGGCTGGGCAACTTCCTTCGCTTTCCGGGTCAGGTCGTCAAATACGGAGGTGAGGACGGCGGCGGCGCCTTCATGATCGCCTACTTCATTTCCCTGGTTTTCATCGGAATCCCCATTTGTTGGGCCGAATGGACAATGGGGCGATACGGAGGCTCCAAAGGCTACAATTCGAGCCCCGGCATCCTCAACATCATCATCAAGCATCCGGCCGGAAAATACATCGGCGTGCTGGGCGTGATCATTCCGGTGATCATCTACATGTATTACGTCTACATTGAAGCCTGGTGCCTTGGCTACGCGGTGAATTTCCTCACGGGCGGCCTGGACCTTGGGAAGGATGTCGGCGCTTACGGTGAGTTCTGGGGAACCTTCATTGGCGCTAAAGAAAACGGCTCCGCCATCGGTTTCGGGATCAAAGAAGTCGGCGTCTACCTCCTGCTGGTGTTCGTGCTGAACTTCTTCCTGATTTACCGAGGACTGGCTAAAGGGATCGAGTGGTTTTGCCGATACGCGATGCCGACGCTCGTCTTCCTCGCGGTGATCGTCTTGATTCGTGTTCTCACTCTGGGAACGCCCTTCCCCGACAAACCTGATCAAAACGTCATCAACGGCCTGGGCTTTATGTGGAACCCGGGAACCATCGTCGAGAATCTCAAGAACCCGGAACTCTGGTTGGCCGCCGCAGGGCAGATTTTCTTTTCACTTTCCGTCGGTTTCGGCGTCATCATCACCTACGCCAGTTACCTTTCGAAAAAGGACGACGTCGTGCTCAGCGGCCTCACCGCGACCAGCGCCAACGAATTCTGCGAAGTGACCCTCGGCGGCTTGATCACCGTTCCCGCCGCGTTTGTCTTTCTCGGCTCAGCCGGCATCATCGGCATGGGCACCTTCGACCTGGGCTTCAAGGTGCTTCCGCTCGTCTTCTCGCAAATGCCGGCGGCGGGACAATTTTTCGGATTCGTCTTTTTCTTCCTCCTCTTCCTCGCCGCCGTCACCAGCTCGCTCTCCATGCTGCAGCCCGGCATTGCATTCCTGGAGGAAGGCCTCGGCATCAACCGCAAACAGTCCGTCAGCCTGCTCGGCCTGATCACCGCGATGGGCTGCCTGTTCGTGGTCTATTTCAGCAAGGACGTCAAAGCTCTGGACACCATCGATTTTTGGGTCGGCACCTTTCTCATCTTCGTCCTGGCAACAATCCAGATCATTGTCTTCGGCTGGGTCCTTGGGATAGAGAAAGGCTGGAAACTCGCGCATGAAGGCGCGGAAATGCGCATTCCGAATATTTTCAAAATAGTGATCAAGTACATCTGCCCAATCTTTCTCCTGGTTATCTTCACACTCTGGGTGTTGATGAAAGTTTTTGGCTTCGATCTGGATTCTCGCGAATTCAATCCGACGGGATACACGCTGGACCTGATTGGCAGCCCTGATCACCCCGCCAGCAACGTGGCCCGCGCCAGCGTAGCGCTCATCGCCATCGTGGCCGCGTTTGTGACCATCCTGATCGCGCAAGCCGGAAAACGTTGGAGCAAACTGGAAAAAGCCAAGGCATCGCAGGAGACATCGCTATGACAACCGGAGGTTGGATCATCATGATAGTGTCCGTCAGCGCCGTCTCCACCTTGTTTTTCACCTGCCTCTACAAGGTGCTGACCGGCGGCAAGGAAAAGGCCGCGCACATGCACGGCCTGGATATCGACACCAAAGACGTCGACACGGAATAACGACAAGCTCAGTCGGCCTCGTCCGCGATCTTTCCGTCCACGAGTTCCACGATCCTTGGAGCCGACTCCGCTACGCGTGAATCGTGCGTCGCGATGACCAGAGTCACATTTCGCTCCTTCCGCAAATCAGTCACCAATTGAATAATTTCCTCGCCCGTGTGCGAATCCAGATTGCCGGTCGGCTCGTCCGCCAGGATCAATGCCGGATCGTTCATCAGCGCCCGCGCGATCGCGACGCGCTGTTGCTCGCCGCCTGACAGCTCAGTCGGCCGATGCTCGATGCGCTCCGCCAGTCCCACCCGGGCCAGCAGCTCCTTCGCCCGTTTCGCGACCGGACCAAACGGCTCCCTCGCCATTCGCGCAGGCAGGCAAACGTTTTCCAGGGCGTCGAGTTCCGGCAGCAAATGATACGATTGAAAAACGAAGCCAATGTGCGCGTTCCGAAAGTGGTTTAACTCGCCGCTGGAATAGCCCGCCAGACTTCGTCCACGAAACAGAATCTCCCCGCCATCGGGCGAATCCAGTCCGCCCAGCATGTGCAACAGCGTGCTCTTGCCCGCCCCGGAAGCTCCCTTCAACGCGACAAATTCCCCACTCTGGATTGAGAGGCTCACTCCGCACAGCACTTCCAGCTTCCGCGTCCCAACCTCGTAGGCCCGGCGCACATCGCGCACACTTAGGATTTCGTCGCCGTTCGTGTCAGTCATGGCGAAGGGCCTCCACCGGTTTGAGCCGCGCCGCGATGAGAGCCGGGATGATTCCCGCGATCAAACAAATAAGAAGCGAGAATCCGCAAATTGAAATCACGTCCGACGGCAGGATCAACGCCGGCAATTCGCTAAGCTGGTAAATCGACGGCGGCAGCAATTGTGTGTTCAAAGTGTTGTTGAGAAACGTCAGAAACTCGTTCCGATAACGCAGCGCCAGCATGCCCATGCCGAATCCGATGCTTACGCCAAACGCCCCTACGATGACGCACTGAATCAGAAAGATGCTCAACACCTGTATTGAACTGGCGCCCATCGAACGCAACGCTCCGATTTCGCGTGTTTTTTGGACCACAAAGGTGATCAGCGAACTGGTGATTCCGAACGCCGCCACCAGGACGATAAAAAACAGCAGATAGCGAATCATGTTCTTCTCCGTCTGCAGAGCGTTGAAAATCTCGTTGTGCTGAATCTGCCAGGGCGTCAGCACGAACTCTTCGCCCAGCTTTTCCTGCAGCTCAGCTTTGACCTCGAAGGTAATGTGCAAATCGTCCAACTTGACCGCCAGTCCCTGCACTTCGTCATCCCAATCGTTCATCACCTGGGCGCTCTCGATCGACGTGAACAACCACATGTGATTGTACTCCGCAAAATCCACGTTGAAGATGCCTCGCACAATGTAGTCATCCGGAATGGGAATTTCCGGATTCTCCTTCCCTCGGGCCTCGCGCAACACTCTCAGCTCACGCCGCGAATAAACCGCGAGTCGATCGCCCACTTGAATGCCCAACCTGCCGGCGAACCCCACTCCGACCAGGACACCCTCGTCCGAGAGATCCATGGCCCCGGATACGATGCTTTGCGGCAGATTGCTGATCTCGCCTTCCGTTTCGGGATCGATCCCGCGGACCAACGGCGCCACCGCCTGCGGTTCCTCAAATCGTGGCTGCGTCTCGACGAGCGCCTGGTCCTCAATGTACGGCGAAACGCCGATCACATGCGTGTTCTCACGAATCTTCGCGATGACCACCGAGTAGTCCGAAATGGGCGAACCATCGACCTTTTCGATCCGCATGTGCGCGTTGAACCCCAGAATGCGATCGTGCCACTCCTTGTCGAATCCGCTCATCACCGCGATGACGACTATCAGCACTGCGACGCCGAGCGTTACGCCGACAATGGAAATCAGGGTAATGAAGGAAACGAAGGTGCGCTTGGGCCGCAGGTAACGCAGCGCCAGCAACAATTCAAAGGGGAGTCGCGTCATCGATAAAAAGTTTTCGGTCAGGCGTCCGGTTCAGCGCGCCCAACCGGAAAAAGGTTCAATCGAATATTTGCGGGCTCAATTGCTTGAGTCTCCGCTATTCTTCGCCGCGGCGGCGTCGCCCTTTTTCTTGTTCTTGTCCAACGGCACGATGTTGTGCAGGGCGGCGATGTAAAGTATATCCGCGTCGAGCTGTTGCGTCTTGAATTCGCGACCGTCCCGCTCGGTCAGCAGTTGGTGACTGCTGCCGTAGCCCGGATCGCCCGGATAAACCACGGTGCCCTGCCCGCTCGCATCGTCCACCCGGTCCGAGCCATGGCGGGAAAAGGTGTTGAACACGTTGCGAATGCGGACCGCGTCGATCATTTCTCCCTTGGCGATGCCAAAATCGCTGAGTTCGAATGCGATCGCGTTGACGTTGTGCACGGGGTCAAAGTAATTGGCAAACTGGTAGCGAGGCTGCGTGAAAAACTCCGTTCCCGCCTTGCGGACGGACAACGAGAAGGGTTCATAGGTCCCCGACTCGTAAACCACGAGATCGTCGCCGTCCTTGTTCTCCAACGCCCAGCCTACAAGATATTGTTGCCGCGAAGGGGAAAGCAGGCTGCGCGAGTTGTTTCCGATCGCATCGCCCTCGGGGCCGCGCGTGGCTCCCGGCATTGAGGCTTTCTTCAGAAGCTCTTCCCGCAACTCTTCTCCCCGATCACTCTTCAGCTTGTTCAACAGATCGGGCCCACCATCGAAACTGGAAATGTCCCGCAGGTCGGAGTGCCCCCAGGTGAATTCAATTGTCGACGAATCAACATTCGGAGTGGGCGGAGCGGTCGATTTCTCGGGAAAGGTGATATATCGCGCGATTCCCTGATTGTCGCCACGGCTCAATAACTGGCCAACGCAGCGCGAACGATCGAAATACTTGAAGACTTTCTCCGGCTTGAGAATGTTCGGATCCAGAATGATGTCGAGATTCGCGCGTTTGGTGAATTCGTCGTTGCGATAGTCGCGCAGATTTTGGGGCCCTTCGACGACCTCTGCCGTCCGAACCGAATTGGCCTCGTTGAAGGTGAATGTCCCGATTGTGAAGACATCCGCGACGGCCGCCTGAGCCAGACAGGTCGCGGCCAGTAGTCCGTAGGCAGTCTTTGAGAATTTCATAAGCGCATCCGATACTATTACAAGAAGGTCCAGTGTTGGTGCCCTTCAGCCAAAAAACAATCCCGTTTTCCAGTGGCAAAGACGCCTAGGCCGGTTGAGCCAACGCGGCGACGGCCTCGTCGACGCACTCGCTCAGAACGGACAGCCCTTCTTCCATCGCTTCCCGGGTAATCGTCAGCGGCGGACAGATCTTCACGGTCTGCCCCCAGGCCCCGACCGGCGCGAACAGCAGAAGCCCTTT
>JBLHKZ010000307.1:0-6564 GCA_047618185.1 Limisphaerales bacterium | reverse complement strand
CTGCCCGATAATCCAACCATCCAGTCCGGCTCCAATCGGCTGACAGGCGAGGTCGCCATCATTGATTTTGCGGATCCTGAGAATCGGATTCTTTCCGTGGACGGGAAGGTTCGCATGGAGGCCGCCAGCCCCGCGCCGGCTGCGGGCGGCGCGGACAAACCGGACATCAAAACAGTGATACAGGCTGAGTCGCTGGAGTTCGCTCAGAAGGCGGACAGCGTCGTTTTTGCGGGCTCCGTCACGGTCGAGCGATCGGATGGAGTGACTCTGAAATCGGATTGGTTGAGCGCGGTGGTCGATGCCGAGAATGATCGGGTTGGGCGCATCGAGGCACGGCGCAACGTGGTCGTTGAAATGACCGGAGCAGAAGGGACTGCCGTCGCAAAGAGCGGCAGCGCGATTGTCGATGAAGCGAATGGACTGGTGATTTTGGGCAAGGGGGATGGCGCCCAACCGGAGATTGTACAGGGAGGGAATGTGTTGCGCGGGGATAGCATCGAACTGGACATGAAGGATCTGGAAGACCTACGGATGAAGGCGATTGGAAACACGCATCTGATCGCCGTGAAACTTGGGGAGGATTTCACGACGCCCGTGGAATTGAAGGCGGCAAAGTTTTCCTACGAAGGGAAGATCCTGTTGGCCGAAGGCGGCGCGGAGCTGAAGTTTTCACTGCCCAACGAGAAATCGACGAAGGAGTCCCGACCCTTGACCGCCAGGGCGGAGGCGATTGTCGTCGACCAGAAACTGGGGATAGCGACCCTGGACAAGGCGGTGCGAATCGTTGATTCCGAGGGCGTCGAACTGACCTGTCGGCACCTGGTTGTCGACCTTCCTGAGCTGGACGCGGAGTTAACAAAGTTGACCGATCTGACCGCGACGGGCGAGGTCGTGATGACGACCGTGAAGAATGGGAGGACGAGTCGGGCAAAGGGCGATAAGGCGGTCTATTTGGCCGCCAGCGGCGACCTGGTATTGACGGGGAATTGTTTGCTGGAGGTGGATGGGAATCAGATTTTTGGAGATCGGATCGTCTCGAAGCTGGAGCGGGAGGGCGAGGCAAGCCTGCGGGCCGAGGGAAATGCGAGAATGGAGTTTGCGGTGGTGAGCAAGGGAGAGAAGAAGCTTTTTCAAGCCACGGCCGACACCATAGTCCTGGATCAGGAATCAGGGACCGCGCAACTCCTGGGCAACGTTCAGATTGAGAATGACGCGGGTCTGTATATTCGTTGTGGCAAGGTGGACCTGGAAATTCCGGAGAACCCGGGCGAGTCGAGCGAGAAGCCGAGCTTCGTGGCTTCCGAGAACGTGATCGCGCGAATTCCTCACGAGTCCCGGATCTATGACGTTAAATGTGACAGCGCAGAGTATGTGTCTGCGGAGGATAGTCTGGAATTGCTGGGAAATATTCAGGGCGAGACTCCCGAGGGAAAAATCGAGGCAACACGCTTCAAATACCGTTTTGGGTCCCGTAGCGCGAAAGGCAAGGTTGGGAGCTTTAAGGTTAGTCTCGGCAAAGTCATGAAAAATATCGAGAAAGAGAAAGAGAAGCAGGAAAAGCAGCTGTCACGCCCATGAGTTCAGAATCAAAAGGCAAGCCATCGGAAGCGGGAAGTAAATCGTTGATGACGACCGAGGGTCTCGTCAAGGAGTACAGCCGCCGGCGTGTGGTCAACGGGGTTTCGCTGAGAGTGGGCGCGGGCGAGATCGTGGGCCTGTTGGGGCCGAACGGTTCAGGCAAGACAACCACCTTCAATATGGTCGTCGGCGTGGTGCGTCCGGATGACGGGAATGTCTTTTTTCAGGGCGACAAAATCACCCGGATGCCGATGGAGAAACGCGCCTTGCGCGGCATGGGGTATTTGACGCAGGAGCCATCGGTTTTTCGCAAACTGACGGTCGAGCAGAATATATTGGCGATTCTTGAGCGGTGTAAAATTTCGAAGGCGGAGCGCATGGTGCGGCTGAAGTATCATCTGGAGGAGTTGGATCTGACGCCGCTGGCAAAGAGCAAGGCCTACACGCTCAGCGGCGGCGAAAAACGCAGGTTGGAGATCACCCGCGCTCTGGTGACCAGTCCGAAGATTCTGCTGCTCGATGAGCCATTTAACGGCATCGATCCCATCGCGGTTTACGAAGTTCAGAAAATCATTCGACGACTGAAAGAACGGGGGCTTGGAATCCTGATTACGGATCATCACGCGAGAGAGACGCTGAAGCTGGTGGACCGCGCCTATCTGATCCACCATGGCAAGGTGATTTGCGAGGGAACGAGCGAGTTTCTCGCAAACGACCCCAAAGCGCGTGAAATCTATCTGGGGCCGGAATTTAACATGTGATTCGCGGGAGGGCGCGTTCGCAGTCGAACAGGACAAATAATGAAGCGTGAAAAAGTCACCGTAGAGAAATTCTTCGAAATTGAGGCGGAAGCGCTGCAATTGAAGCTCCTGGCTGGCAAAGCTGGTTTGGATCGGTTTATTCGCGAGCCGACCGTGAATCGCCCGGGCCTCGTGCTGGCCGGATTCACGCAGTATTTCGCGAGCAAGCGGATTCAGGTTATGGGCTACGTGGAGACCAGCTATTTGAAGACGCTGAGCGAGGATGAGAAACGGAAGCGTTACGCGACGATGTTTCAGCACAAGATTCCGTGCGTCGTCTATTCCCGGTCACTGCCGCCCGACGAGATGCTGTTGGAGATTGCAGAGAAGAATGGAGTCCCGGTTTTTGACAGCCCGCTGATCACCATGAAATTCATCAATCTGGCCACGCTTGCGCTGGAGATGCTGTTTGCGCCCAAAGGCACTGAATTGGGCAGTATGGTGGATATTCTCGGCGTGGGCGCGATCATTCGCGGCGAAAGCGGCATCGGGAAAAGCGAGTGCGTCCTGGCCCTGATCGAACGCGGTTACAGCCTGGTTTCTGACGACGCAGTGCGAGTCACCGTGATCGACGGTAACCAGGTCGTCGGAACCGGGGACGATCTCATGCGCGCTTATATGGAGGTTCGCGGCATTGGAATCATCAACGTGGCCGCGATGTTCGGAGTCAAAAGCGTTCGCAAGGAGAAGCGAGTCGATCTGGTCGTCACGCTGAAGGCCTGGGAAGATGTGAAGGACATCAATCGAGTCGGCATCGATCAGGAGACAGTGAAAATACTTGGGGTAGACGTTCCGCACGTGATCATACCGGTGCGGCCGGGGCGCGACCTGGCGCGGCTCGTCGAAGTGGCCGCGTTTCAGACCAAGCTCAGGCTTTCCGGCCACAATCCGGCCGAGGATCTGAATAATCGTCTGATCGCTAAAATGACCAAATCGCCCGACGACAACAAATCGCGGTAGAGATTTGCTGTGGCCAAGGTTGGGAGCGCGGGTTAGCGCTCGCATTCAAAGAGCGCCGGCCAATGCGGATAATCCGTCGAATGAGATCGTTCAGGAGGTCCTGAACCGGAAAAAGAATTCATTGGCAAGGCAATAAGGCATGCCTATCCTCCGGCGCGTTTGAAAAACTCGGGCTCGGAGAAGAACAAAGAAATGGGCAGAATTGTGAAAGAATTTGTGGTGGGGAACAAGCTGGGCATCCATGCCCGGCCAGCTGCCATGTTTGTAAAGGTCGCCAACCTTTACAAGTCCGAGATTTTCGTTGAGAAGGACGATGAGCGGGTGAATGGCAAGAGCATTATGGGCCTGATGATGCTGGCGGCGGGGCCTGGATGCAAGGTGACCGTTGAGATCGAGGGCGATGACGCCGTTGAGGCCATGGCGGACCTAGCCAAGCTGTTCGAACGAAATTTTGACGAAGATTGATCTTCCGCGCCAGTTTGTGGCGGGAACGGCCGTTCCCTCCGTCCCTTTGGCTCCGCTAGGACCTTTGACCGGAACGCTTCCTTCCGACTTTCATGCACATCGTACTTGTAGAACCTGAAATCCCGCCCAACACCGGGAATATTGCCCGATTATGCGCTGCCACTGGTTCTACGCTTCACTTGATCGAGCCCCTCGGTTTTGAAATCGACGATCGTCGTCTCAAGCGGGCGGGGATGGATTACTGGAAATTCACCCACTGGAATCGATGGCGCAATTGGTCCGCGTTTGAGGATGGCCTCGCCGAGGGGGCGCGTCTCTGGTTCGTCGAGTCTGGCGGATCTCGCTTGTATACCGACGTCGTCTATGAGGCTGACGACTACCTGGTTTTCGGACGGGAGACGGCCGGCCTTCCTGCTTCACTTTTGAGGGAGCACTCAGACAGCTGGGTTCGCATACCCATGTTCAACGAGGAGGCGCGTTCGTTGAATCTCTCGAATTGCGCGGCGTTGGTCCTGTTCGAAGCCCTGCGACAACAGGGGTTTGATGGAGAGATTCAGACTGGCGCTTGAGGTTGGATTCAGTGTAAAATCTGTCCTGAACATGGCGCGCATTTTAATAGTTGATGATGAGGCGGGAATCCGCGAAACGCTTTCAGCCTTGCTGGAGCTTGACGGGCACCAGATAGACACCGCCGCCAACGGATATGACGCTATCAATCGTTTTCGTGAGAATCCGGCTGATCTGGTGATTTGCGACATCATCATGCCGGACAAGGGCGGGCTGGAGACGATCGTGGAACTTCGCAAGGGCAATCCGGGCGTCAAAATAATCGCGATTTCCGGCGCCTCAGCCGGCGGACAACGCAAGATTCTTGATTGGGCGACAAAAATGGGAGCGGATCGGACATTTTGCAAACCGTTCGTTTCCGAGGATATCAAGACCGCGATCAAGGATCTGCTCCCCTGATTTACTGATCGGACGCGCCCATTGGAGTCGTTCGATGATTCTCCCGGTTCACCGGACTGTCGGAATCCTCGAATGATGCTCGGTTGGGGCGGAGTAAGGCCAAACTCGATGTCCAGCGCACGCGCAGAAATTATCGTCAAGCAGGGCGATTTGTCCCTCGGGCGGTTCATCCTCGAGCCCGGCGAGTATGTGATTGGGCGCGACAGTTCCTGCGACATCAATCTTGATTTGGATGAGATATCGTCGACTCACGCGCGGCTGGTTCTGACGGAGGACTACGTCCAGATCGAGGATCTCAATAGCGACGCGGGCACGACGGTCAGCGGTCGTTTCGTGGAAAAGGCCATTCAGTTCGATCTGCCCAACCAGGTTAAGTTGGGCGCGACCATCCTGGAAATTCTTCCGATTGAGGAGGGCCACCCGTCGACCGTCAATCTCTCCCGCTCGCAAATGGCCGATGACGGCGCTTTGGAGGATTCATTGCGGGGGGAACGCTACGAAGTCGGCTACACCATCAGCCATGGCAGCATGGGAGCCATTCATGGCGCACGCGACTTGAATCTCGGACGCACGGTGGCGATGAAGGTGATTCTCGAAGGCAAGTTGGCCAACCGGCAAAACCTTTTTCGGTTTGTTCGAGAAGCCCAGGTCATGGGGCAGCTGGACCACCCCAATATCGCTCCAGTGTATGAACTTTCAGTGGACGATCGAAATCGTGTCTACTACACGATGAAGTACGTTCGAGGATTTACGCTGAAAGAGGTCTTGAATCGGATCCAGACCGGGGATCGGAAAATGATCGCGGGATATCCCCTCGCCAAACTCCTGTCCGTTTTTCAAAAAGTGTGTGACGCGATGTCATTTGCGCACTCGAAGGGTGTGATTCATCGCGACTTGAAGCCGGAGAATATCATGTTGGGCGAGTTTGGCGAAGCCTTCGTGATGGACTGGGGCTTGGCCAAGTTGTTGAACGAACCCGAGGCTGAAGTGGCGGATCCCGGTCTGACGGCGAAGGACAATGTCGATCCCCATCAGTTTTCCGGCACCGTCGTCGGGGATATTCTGGGCACGCCGCAATACATGGCTCCGGAACAGGCGGCGGGGAAGAACGACGAACTGGATGAACGCACGGATATTTTCGCCCTGGGGGGGGTCTTGTATTCGCTCCTGACGCTCAAGGCTCCGATCGTGGCCTCCAGTCTCGAAGAGCTGCTACGCAAAATTGAAATGGGCTTTGTCGTGCCGCCGACGTATTATAATCGTTCGTTGGGGTCGCGCCTGGCTCCCTTCTTGCCGAAATGGCTTTCGGTCGGGCGTCACCGGAAGAGTGTCGGTAAAATCGTCCGCACGGAACTCGTGCACTGCCCGGGCGGCGCGATTCCTGAGCCGCTTTCCGATATCGGCATGAAGGCCATGGCCCGCGATCCGGACAATCGCTATCAGTCGGTCGCCGAATTACAGGAGGATATCACCGAATTTCAGGCTGGCGTGGAAGGCGCTTTGAAACGTCATAAACGCCTGATCTGGAGCATGCTGTTTTTGGTCGCGTCGCTGTTGGGCTTTATTCTGAATGAGGTTGTCAGCGGATGGAAATAGGGCTTCGGCGCTCCCGCATCCGGCTGCTCTCCCTTATTAGGTGTCGGGGGCGGCATGCGCGATGGTAGGACGCGCCCGAGCAAGCGGTTGACAGTTCTCCGGGACGGACGCGAGTATAGCCGGCTTGCATTCAGTCACGATTGCCTCCCTTGATCCAAAACCAGAAATGAAAACAGAAACGACTCGACGACGATTCCTG
>JBLHKZ010000306.1:0-6564 GCA_047618185.1 Limisphaerales bacterium | reverse complement strand
GGCCGAGATCGTGCGCCAGTGCGATCGTCTCCGTCAGATCTTCGTTGAGCTTCAAGGCGCGCGCGATATTCCGGGAAATCGCCGTGACCTCCATGGTGTGGGTCAGGCGGGTGCGAAGGTGGTCCCCAGTGCCATTGAGAAAAACCTGCGTCTTATATTCCAGCCGGCGAAAGGCGCGCGAATGAATCACCCGATCGCGATCCCGCTGGTATTCCGTGCGCCAATCGGCGGGTGTTTCGGGAAAAACCCGCCCGCGAGTGTCGGAGGAAAACTGCGCGTAAGGAGCGAGGAACTCGCGCTCCATCCGTTCCAGATCCTGCCGAGTGCAAGCCATGGGCCGGGATCAGGCCGGCAGAAGATCCTGCACGGACACGCCTTTGAGTTCGAACAGACGACGAGTCACGTCCTCGATCAGATTGTTCGGACAGGAAGCGCCGGCGGTCACGCCGACCGTGATCTTGCCACTCGGCAGCCAGTTCTCCGTTTCGTCCTCCGAATGCGTGTTTATATTGAAGTGCCGAATAACGTCTTTCGAAACCATTTCCGCCGCGTTCTTGATGAAAAACGTGGGCAATTTCTCTTCGCCCATTTCGGCGAGATGCGAGGTGTTCGAGGAATTGTAGCCGCCGATGACCAACAGCAGATCCATGGGCTCCTGAAACATTTTCTGCAATGCATCCTGGCGCTCCTGTGTCGCGCCGCAGATCGTGTCGAAAAACCGAAAGTGCTGCTCCAGCTTAGCCTCGCCGAAGCGCGCGATGATCGCCTGCTTGATGCGTCGCTGGACTTCCTCGGTCTCGCCGCGAAGCATCGTCGTCTGATTGGCCACGCCCACCGCCTGCAAGTCTTCGTCCGGATTAAAACCCTCGGAATACGATCCGTCGAACTTCTTGAGAAACGCCGCCTTGTCGCCGCCGTTGACGATGTAATCGCAGACGTAATCCACGTCTTCGAGCGTCAACACGACCAGGTAGTGGCCATTAGTCGCCGTGGCCTGCGAGCTCGTCGCCTTGGTCTCCTCATGCCACGACTTGCCATGAATGATGCTCGTCACCGTGTCGCGGGCATACTGACGCACGCGCTTCCAGACGCTCATCACGTCGCCGCAAGTCGTGTCCACGAACACACAGCCTTTTTCCTGAAGCTTATTGCGGGTCTCCACCTCCGTGCCGAAGGCGGGAATGATCACGATGTCATCCTCCTTCAAATCGTCTATGTCGGCGTCCTTTTGCGCTCCGGAAAGGGCCTTGATGCCCATCGCCCGAATCTGGTCGTTGACCTCCGGGTTGTGAATGATCTCGCCGAGGATATAGAGCGGCTTGTCCGGGTAGACCTTGCGAGCCGCGTAGGCCAGATCGATGGCCCGCTCGACGCCGTAACAAAAGCCAAATTCCTTTGCCAGCTTCACGGTCAGCTTGCCATCCGCGGACAGCACGCCGCCATTCGCCCGAATCTCATCGATCAGGCGACTTCGGTAATGTGATTCGACCTGCGCCTGGACCTTTTCCATGACGTCGGGACGACGCAGGTTGATGCGCTTCGGTTTCGGTTTGGTCGGATTTTCAGGGGCTTCAGTTGCCATAGTTCGCGGAGTTTATCAGTGTTCCTAATCTCGTCGAGGAGAAAGCCGCTTCAGCAGCGCTCGCTCAGGAGACGATCCATTTCAAGATCGCCTTTTGAGTGTGCAGTCGATTTTCGGCTTCGTCAAAAATAGTTTGGGCGTGCGTCTCGAGCGTTTCCTCGCTGATCTCCTTGCCCCTGTAAGCGGGCAGGCAGTGCATCACCAAAGCGCCTTCATTCGCGCGTTTCACCAGATCCGCATTGATCTGGTAACCCTCCAATTCCTGAATGCGTCGAGCGGATTCCCCCTCCTGGCCCATCGACACCCAGACGTCGGTGTAGAGCAGGTCCGATCCTTCCGCGGCGGCGTTGACGTCTTCGGTGCAAACGACATTCCCACCCGCCCGTTCGAGCAACGCGGCTCCGGGTTGGTATTTCTGCGGCGCGGCGATACGCAACTCGAAGCCCAGCTTGGCAGCGGCAAAAATCCATGACGTCGACACATTGCAGGCGCCATCGCCGACAAAGGTCACGACCTTGCCATCAATTGAACCCAGCTTTTCCTCGAACGTGAAAATATCTGTCAGGATCTGGCATGGATGCCCGAAATCGGTCAGCGCGTTGATGGTCGGAATCCCGGAGTATTCCGCGAAGTCCTCCACGTCGCCCTGAGCATACGTCCGAATCACGGCGCCGTGCGTCATGCGGCCCAGCACGCGAGCGGTGTCCTTGATGGGTTCGCCGCGTCCCAACTGCATGTCGCGGGCGCCCATGAAGATCGCGCTGCCGCCCCATTCGCGAATACCCACTTCGAATGACACTCGCGTTCGCGTCGACGACTTGCTGAAAATCATCGCCCAAGTCTGGCCGTCCAGCGGCTTCTCTTCGTGACGGCCTCGATCGGCCTTGACCTTCACCGAGGACTGCAGGATCTCCCGCATGTCGGCCACGTCCAGTTTCTCAATGCTCAACAGGTGTTTCATAAAGTAATTTTCCTGATTTCAGTTCCAATCACGGCGAGCCCTTCGCGGGCCTCAGCCTCGGTAAGATTCAGCGGAGGAAGCAACCGCACCACTGCGGCGCCGGAGGGAATGGTCAGCAGTCCCGCGTAGTGCAGTCGATTGACAAATTGTATCGAGGCCGGCGATTCGCCCGCGAAGGCAGCCAGCCCGGGATTTAATTCGAATCCGATCATCAGCCCCAGCCCGCGAACCGCCTTTATCGCCTGCGGATAGTCGCCCGCGATTCGCTCCAATTCCGTTTTCAGCAGCGTCCCAATTTCCCGAGCGTGATCGGCAAGGCTGTCTCGTTCGACCACATCCAGGATTTTGTGAGCGACGGCGCAGGCCAGCGGAGTCCCGCCAAACGTCGTGCCGTGACTCCCCGGCCCCAACACATCGGCGTGCGCCTGCCGAATCCAGACTGCGCCCATCGGAAAACCGCCGCCCAAGGATTTCGCCATCGCGATCGCGTCCGGCAGGAAAGCCTCACCGCCTTCCACTCCCTCGAGGATGCGTTGAAAACTCTGGAAGCGCCCCGTGCGGAAATGCCCGCATTGCACGCCGTCCCACAATAGCAACAAATTCCGCTCGTCGCATAATTTACGCAGGCCGAGCAAATACTCCGGAGACGCCGCATGAATGCCGCCCTCCCCCTGCACACCTTCGATCAACACCGCGACTGTTCCCGGCGAGATCGCAGCTTCCACAGCGGCAAGATCGTTGAAAGCGACCTGCTTGAATCCCGGCATCAACGGTTCAAACCCCTTCTTCACCTTCTCCTGACCGGTTGCGGCAATGCCGGCCAACGTTCGTCCGTGAAAAGAATCCGACGCGGTGATGATCTCAAATCGCCCTTCTTCAGAGCCAACTTTTCGCGCCAGCTTGTAGAGCGTCTCGTTGGCCTCCGCTCCGCTGTTGCAGAAAAACACCTTGCCCGGCGAGATGCCCTCGACGATCCGCTGCGCCAGTCGCCCCTGAGTCTCGTAGTAATAGAGATTCGAGCAATGGACCAAACTGCGCGCCTGTTCGGAAATCGCATCGGCGAGCTCGGGATTCGAATGGCCCAACGAGCAAACCGCGATGCCCGATCCCAGATCGAGGTAGCGCTTGCCGTCGACATCCCAGAGTTCACGCCCTTCCCCGCGCTCCATCACGAGATCGAATCGACCGTAAGTCGGGACGACATACTGCGCAAAAAGCCCCTTAATCTCTTCCGCTCTTGCACTGGCTGGCGAGTCACTCATGGCGTTCTTTTAGAAAATTCGATTCAACGTCTACAACACAATCTCCGTGCCGACGCCGGCATCAGTGAAAATTTCCAGCAACACCGCGTGATTCACGCGGCCGTCGACAAAGGACACCTTGGTCACGCCGGCGTGCAGCGCCTCCACCGCGCTGTCCACCTTGGGGATCATCCCCCTGGCGATGATGCCCGCTTCCTTCAACGCTTTGACCTCCTGCGTGCGCAGATGAGGTATCACGGTCTCCGGATCTTCCGGATCACGCATCAACCCCGGCACATCGCTCATGAACACCAGCCGCTTGGCCGTCAATGCGATCGCGGTCTGCGCGGCGGCAATGTCCGCGTTGCAATTGTAGATCTTGCCGTCCTCGCCCAGCGCGGTCGGGCTGATGACCGGAGTGATATTTTTGGCGATGCACTCTTCGAGCGGCGCCGTGTTCACCTCGGTGACCTGGCCGACATAGCCAATGTCGTGCGCCTTTCCATCCTTGCCGATCGGCTCAAACTTTTTGCATTTGAAAATCTCCGTGCCGGCAAACCCTTTGGCCCGACCGCCGAGTCGATTGATGGTGTCGACGATCGCCGGATTAATCTGACGCGAAAGCGTTTCATCAACCACCGAAACAGTTTCCTCGTCCGTCACCCGCAACCCTTCGACGAACTTCGCCTGCAAGCCGCTTTCCTCCATGGCCCGTGAGATGGCCTTGCCGCCGCCGTGCACGACGATGGGATCAATGCCCGAGGCTTCCAGAAAAACCACATCCCGCGCGACGCCCGTGCGCACTTCCGGATCCGGGGAATCCATGAAACTCCCGCCATACTTCACGACAAATGTCTGACTGCGAAAGCGCTGCATGTAAGGCAGCGCTTCGAGCAGGACCGCGGCTTTGGAAATCAGCTTCTCCATCATTCTCCCCGGTTGAAGGTCACGTATTCCTCGGTGAGGTCGGCTGAGTAGATCAGCGCGCTGCCCTTGCCGAGATTCAAATTAATGTGCAATTCGAATTCCTTGAGCTTCGCAATCTTGCCGAGCTCGGCCAGCGTGGTCTTCGTCGGCTTGCCCCGCTTCAGCGAATACTTGACCCGCTTGTCGCCCGGCGCGCTGTAGCCGAAATCCACCTTCTCCTCAACGACCTTCGCATCGCTGTAGCCAAGCGCGTCCAGGATCCGACCCCAGTTCGGATCGCCGCCACACCAACTCGTCCGCACCAACTGACTATTGGCCACGGTCCGCGCAGCGGTGTCCGCGTCCTTCACCGTTTTCGCGCCGTTCAATCGAATGGTGATAAAGCGCGAGGCGCCCTCGCCGTCCCTGACCATCATCTTGGCCAACTCGAGACAAACATGATTCAACGCCGCTTGAAACGTTTGGGCGTCCGCGCTTCGCGAGCCAGTGATCTTCCGATTGCCCGCCAGGCCATTGGCCAGGGCGATCACCGAATCATTGGTGCTCATGTCGCCGTCAACGGTGATGCGATTAAAACTCTGGGCGACGGCTTCCTCCAACGCGGCCTTCAACGGTTTGGGCGCAATCGCCGCATCGCTCGTGATGAAGCAAAGCATGGTCGCGTGCAGCGAAATCGACGCGGGACGTTGCCCATTGGGGCTCATGCCGGGTTCGATCATGCCCGCCCCTTTGGTGATGCCGCCGATCCGCACCGTCTTGCCGCCCAATTCAAATTCCACCGCGACTTCCTTGGCGGTCTTGTCGCTGGTCATGATCGCGACCGCCGTCTCATTGGCGCTTTTCGCAGTGGCGTTCAACGAACCGACGCACTCGCTGATGCCCGCTTTCACCTTCGCCATCGGCAAGACCATTCCGATTCGTCCGGTTGAACAAACCAACACATCCTCGTCCGGAATATTCAGCGACTTGCCGACCTGTTTCGTCATGGCCTGTGCGTCCTTCATTCCCCGATCGCCCGTGCAGGCGTTTGCGTTGCCGGAGTTGACGACAATGGCTTGCGCCACGTCCTTCGAGGCGCGCGGCTCGCTCAGCTTGACCGGCGCCGCGCAGACCTGATTGGTCGTGAACATGCCCGCGACCGTTGCCGGCGTCTCAGACACAATCAAGGCGATGTCGTTCTTCTTCGCTGCGCCCTTGCCCAGCCCCTCCGGTCTGATACCGCAATGCGTCGCCGCCGAGAGGAAGCCATTCGGCGCGTTTACGGAGCCTTTAATCGATTTAAAATTGGAATAGGAATTCATCTCAAAAAGAAATTGAGTCGTGAAAAGGGAATGACGTTGACCGAAGCAAGCAGGACGAACGCGGATCCCAGATTACCCGCGTCGACGAGAACGATTAAATTGACGTCTCAAGTCCTGTGTCATGAAGCGGGAGACAAAACAGAGCGGCGTGATTTCTGTCAACAGTTTGTTGCAGCTCCGAGCGGCGAGATTCCTGCCGCCGTGGCCCCGCACAGGCGCCATAGAGAGGACCCACCGGCTGCGAAACCAGATCATTCGGGAGCCGTTTGAAATGAAGCTGCCTTCGTTGGATCGAAACTGAAAGGTGAGAAGATCAATGTGCTCGTCTCGATCCCTGAAGAAGTGCGGATAACTTCCATTGAACCCTCTCTTGCGGAGATCTGTAAGGACGTTTCCCTAGAATTGGACGGGATGGAAGTCTCCAAGGAGCTGTGCATTACCCATAAGTTTTCGAATCGGTCGCCTTCGAATCCCAACGGGATTCCGCCCCAAAGCCCAGGGTTGGGAGGCACGACCTACCCTGGGAACAACGTTCAAGAAGCATTTTCAACG
>JBLHKZ010000305.1:0-6585 GCA_047618185.1 Limisphaerales bacterium | reverse complement strand
GCCGCCGACTCCACGCCGGTCGTTCGCTGGGACTTTGGCGCTGGGGAGGAAACCCAGCTCACGCCTCACGGCAACATCCTGCGGGATCAAGCTGGGCCGCGTCCGCCGGAGTTTCCCGATTTTTCCAAAAGCAACACCGCTGTGCGACTCGACGGAAAGAGCGCCTACTTCTCCGTGACCGACCCGGGACCGGACAGCGATTTCGATTTCACCAATGGGGACGCCATCACCCTGGAAGCCTGGGTCAAAGTCGACGGCATCCGCAACGGCCAGCCGATGTACGTCATTGGCAAGGGGCGGACGAACTCCCCGAAGTTCGCGCGCGACAATCAAAACTGGTCCTTCCGCGTCGTGGGAGCCACGGGCATGGCGAGACTGGGCCTCCTCTTCGCGGGCAAGCCCGGCCCCGGAACCTCGCACTGGCATCGCTGGACATCGAAGTCCGGCTTCGACACGAAGACTGGCTGGCATCACGTCGCCATCGCCTATCGATTTGGCGATCCCAAAACCATTCGCGGCTGGATCGACGGACAACCCACCGACGGGACCTGGGACCTCGGCGGCCCCACGAAGGAACCGCCCATCGTCGACGACGACGCGGTCTGGATCGGCTCTTCGCTGGGCGGCAATCCGGGCAACAGCTTCAAAGGCTTGCTCGACGCGATCGCCATTCATCGCGCGCTGCTCGACGACAAAACCATGGCCGGTCGTTTCAATCGCGTGGGCGGACCGCGCGTTATCGGGCCCATGCCCGAGGTCATGCCCAAAATCGACGACCTGCCCGCCGGTCGAACGTTGGTGACCATTGCCGAAGGACTGCCGGCCTATGAACGTTGGATGAACGAGGGCGAAACCTTACCCCAGGAAACGTCGCGCTGGCTGGGTGACGCGTTCCTGCTCCCGCGCATTCCGACGCGTTACGACGACTGGGGCATCCGCGCGGATTGGAAGTCTCCCCTGCTCGTCCGCATGGCCGCGGATGTGCAGCTTCCCCCGGGTAAACATCGCTTTCTCCTTCGCGCCCGCGCGCTCAGTCGGCTGTGGGTCGACGGCAAAGTCATCGCACGCACTGTGGCCATCACCAAGCAACCGCCCAACGGCGAGGAGCCCGTGACTCCCGTCACAAAGCCTCCCCTGCCCGGCCTCCGCATCGCGGGCTACCATCAGCAGGAAGTCTTCGGTGAAGCCACGATCGCCGAAACCGACAAGGGAAAGCCGCGCAAGACTCGCGTCGTTCTGGAAATGGTTATCGGCGGAAAGAACCTGCGCGCCGAGACCGGTGAAATCTGCGTCGCGATTCTATCGCCGGACGGAAAGTCCTATTTCACACTGCGCCCCGCCAATAAGTCGCAACTGCCGCTCACCGACACCGCATTTGAGCCCGAGCTGGCAAAGATCGAAACGGCCCTGTCGAAACTCGAAGACGCAACCCGTCGACGCGCCTCCGCATCCGAGGACGATTTCTGGAATCGCCGCCATGCCACCGCCAAGGCGTGGGCGAAAAGCCATCCCGCGCCAGCCGTTCCGACCGTCAAGAACAAGACCGCCAAACACCCCATCGACGCCTTCATCGCCTCCAGGATCGAGCGCGCTCTCGCCGCCGCCTCCCGCGCGGACGCAAATCAAGCCAATACATTCCACAACGAGGTCTTGCCGATCCTCCGCGAACATTGCTTCCGTTGCCACGGCGAGAAATCCAAGGGCGGCCTGAAATTAAACGCGCGTGAACTCGCCCTGCGCGGCGGCGACTCCGAAATCCCCGCAGTCATCCCCGGCAAGCCCGACGCGAGCGAACTGATCGTCCGCGTTCGCAGCAAGGACGAGGATCTGCGCATGCCACCGACCGGCGATGGACTGAGCAAAGAGCAAATCGAGACTCTGCAAAAATGGGTTCAATCCGGAGCCGTATGGCCCGCGCCGCCGGTTGATCCTGCCGACGTCGCGGCGGCTCCGCTGATCGACGACGAAGCCTATCTTCGGCGCGTCCATCTCGACACCGTTGGCGTCCCGCCCACCGCCAAGGAAGTCCGCGCCTTTCTGGCCGACAAGTCCGCCGACAAACGCGACCGCACGATCGACCGACTGCTGGCCGACGAGCGCAGCGCAGATCATCGCATCAGTTACTGGCTCGATGCCCTCGCCGAGAATCCCACCCTGCTCAACGCTTCACTCAACAGCACCGGCCCTTTTCGATTCTTTCTCCACGATTCCCTGCGCGACAACAAATCGCTCGACCGGATGGTGACCGAGCTGATCCTGATGCGCGGCAGCAAGCATGGCGGCGGCAGCGCGGGCTTTGCCATGGCAGCCGAGAACGACGCGCCCTACGCCGCCAAGGGACACATCCTCGCCTCGACTTTTCTGGGCATTGAACTGCAGTGCGCGCGCTGCCACGATTCTCCCTATCACAGCACGACGCAGCGCGACCTCTATTCGCTTGCCGCGATGCTTCAGCGCAAACCCGCGACCGTGCCCAAGACCAGCCGCGTCCCGGCCGCCTTCTTCAAGAACCAAAGCCGCGAATCCCTCATTCGGGTAACCTTGAAGCCGGACGAGTCCGTCGCGGTGGCGTGGCCCTTCGCAAAAATCACGGGAGTCGCCGACGACAACGCGATCGACGGCCTGCTACGCCAGCCCAAAGATTCCCGCGAACGACTGGCAGCGTTGATCACCGCCCCGCAGAACCGGCGCTTCCCCCGGGTGATCGTCAATCGCATCTGGAAGCGGCTCATTGGCGCCGGATTTGTCGAACCCGCCCATGACTGGGAAGGCCGCAAGGCCAGCCATCCGGAGCTTCTCGACTGGCTGGCGAATGAACTGGTCACCCACGACTACAACGCTGCTCATGTGCTCCGCCTCATCCTGACCTCCCAGATCTATCAACGCGCCGCGACAGGCGCCAACCTGCACGCCTCACACGAAGAGCGCTTCTTCAACGCGCCGGAACGCCGTCGCCTGACCGCCGAACAGATCGTGGATTCCATGCACGCCGTGACCGGCGTTCCCATGGACATCGGCGAACTGACCTTCGTACACGACGGTCGCCGCCCGCTCAGCAATCGCCTGACCCTGGGCCGCCCCAACCGTTCCTGGATGCTGGCCAGCCTCAATAACGAGCGCGATCGCCCCAGCCTTTCGCTCCCCCAGGCCCGCGCCGAAACCGATGTCCTTCAGGCTTTCGGCTGGACCGGATCGCGCCAAAAACCCATCACCGAGCGCGATCCCGATCCGAACATTCTTCAACCCGGCGTCCTCGCCAACGGAATCCTGACTTCGACTCTCACTCGCGCCGCACACAACAGCCAGCTCGCCCAACTTGCCGTCGATGCCAAATCGCCCGAGGCATTGGCCGACGACTTGTTCCTGCGCCTCCTCAGTCGCCGCCCCCAACCGGCCGAGCGCGCGACCTTTACGTCCGCACTGGCCAAAGGCTTCGATTCCCGACTCGTTCCCGCCAACCAGATTGAGCAGCCCAAAGAACCGCCACCCCTGCCGCTGATCACCTGGTTCAATCACCAACGGCAAAAGGCCACCAAGGTTCAAAACGAAGTGGAACGCCGCGTGCGCAAAGGGCCGCCCGCCGACCCTCGCCTGCAAACCGAGTGGCGCGAAGTTTATGAAGACCTCATCTGGAGCCTGATCAACCAACGCGAGTTTGTCTGGATGCCGTGAGGCTTGAAACACAGACCCGTCGATTTTTTTCTGAAACGATGTCGAAAACCTACAATCCAAAGCGGCAGAGGACAGCCGCACTCCAAGACGCTGCCGCGCTTTCCAGTGATCGTCCGGGATCCGACAGGTTTTGGAGTGCGGCTGTCCTCTGCCGCTTTTTCCGTTAGCATTCGCCAAAGCTCATAGTCGATCCAGCGCGTCGAAATCAGAAAATCACAAACGTCATATGAATCCTCTAACCACAATCAATCGCCGGGAGTTCATCGGCAGCGCCGCTGCCCTCGCCGGAGGCCTGGCATTGCCAGGCTCTCTGCGCGCCGATACATCCGACAAGCTGATCCAGGGCAAGGCCGAACACGTCATTTCCATCTGGCTCGGCGGCGGCATGGGCCAGGTCGACACCTTCGACCCCAAACGTAAGGGCGACCCGAAGGCGAAGAAGCCAGGCTCCTACTACGATTCCATTGAAACGGCCGTGCCCGGCGTGCGCGTCTGCGAACACCTGAAGAACCTCGCCCCCCTGATGGATCGCGTGACCGCCGTGCGAACCGTGCATCACGAGATGATCGACGAGCATGCCGCCGCGACCAATCGCATGCACACGGGCCGCCCCATCAGCGGCACGGTCACCTACCCCTCGCTCGGCTCCCTGATCACTCACGAACGCGGCGCCGCCAACGAAGGCGCCCCGCCCTATGTCCTGATCGGCTACCCCAACATCACCCGCGGGCCCGGCTTCCTCGGCGCGCAGCACGGCTATCTTTATCTGACCAACACCAGCGAAGGCCCCGCCGGACTATCCCGCCCCGACGGCATCACGTCCGCCCGACAATCCCGCCGCGAAGCCTTTCTCGCCGAACTGAAGAAAAGCGCCAGCCCCACGCGCGACGCCCGCCTGATCGACTACGACGCCGCCATCGAGCAAAGTCTCAAGCTCAGCGGCCCGGAGTTCAACAGCGCCTTTCAAATCGACAAGGAACCCGCGAGCCTTCGCAACCTCTACGGCGGCGAATTCGGCCAACGCTGCCTGCTCAGTCGGCGCCTCGTCGAACGCGGCGTGCGCTTCATTGAAGTCTCCCACAATCTCAATTTCCTCAATGGCGCCGGCTGGGACGTGCACAACGAAGGCATCCTCAATCAACACGGCCTGATCCAGGAACTCGACACCGCCGTCGCAACCTTGATCACCGATCTCGAGAACAAGCGCCTGCTCGACAAGACCCTGATCGTCATCACCACGGAATTCGGCCGTCCGCCCGAGTTCGACAGCAACGGCGGACGCGGACATCAGGGCACGGCCTTCAGTTGCATCCTCGCCGGCGGCGGCCTCAAGCATCGCGGCGCCTGGGGTGAGACGGATGAGATTTCCAAGAAGATCGTTTCCAACCCGGTCGGCGTGCCCGACTTCTTCGCCACGGCCTGCGCCGCCCTCGGCGTCGATTACCGCAAGCACCTCTACGACGGCGACCGCCCCATCCCCATCACCGACCGCGGCCAGCCGATCAAGGAATTGTTCGGTTGAACGGGATGATGCGTCGGGGCAGGAGAATCAGCCCGCCTGGCATACATTCCACCGCGCGCTCATCCTTGATCGCAGGCACGCCCTTTGCCCCGGGCACGCTCGGACTCCGACGATTCATACGCGTCACGCTCGCGTCGAAAAAAATCCCTGATTTCATCGAGGCTTGGCGCGTCATCGAGCAAATGTGAATACCCTTCGTCGTGAGCGGAAATCTTGCCCGAGCACAGGCGCGCCAGGGCCGGTTCAAACTGATTGGGGACGCCCGCCTCGCGGAACGCCGCCTCCATGTCGGCCAACAAAAACCCGTGATCGCGCATCAGCACGTAAAGATCGAACCAATCCCGGGATTTCGAACGCATGGCGCACACCAGGCACTTCGACTGAAACAATTCCGACAATTCGGCAAGTCGTGGCGTCTCCCGCTCGGTCGATTCACGCAGAACGCTTTTCAGGGGAATATTCGCGGCAAAGAAGGAAACCTTCACTCGGCCGTCGCCGATGAAATCCTGCTGATAATCGCGCAGTTCGAGCCCCCCTTCAGAAAACTCCAACATCGCGGCCTCGTCGTCATCGGGTGTCAGCGCGATGCCGGCCGCCGCAGCCTCCGCCTGTAGTTGATCAAGCAACCGCACTGGCAGCTTCTCGGCCAGATACGCAAAATCCAGATCTTCGCTGACTCGATGATGTATCCGTAAACTCAGCGCGGAACCTCCGAGAAGAACAAACCCGGCAAGGATTCTCCTCTCCTTTAGAAACGACCACAGTCGATCAGCTTCGGGCGTCAGCACGGGCAAATCCTTCCTCAATGTTTTTAAGAATTCGCTCTACGGGACTCCGTGCGCGCGCCACCAAACGGTCTTCGTCGCCGAGTAAACACTCCCATTCCAGCCGAACGCGAGGCGCGCCGAACTCCGTCGCGATATCGAGCAGTCGACGAAATCTCGGACGCAGCAATGCCGCGCGGATCTTGACGGAGTCGTCGGCCTCGGGATTGGACCACGCCAGTCCCGGATGTCGCGCCCAAAATGTTTCGTCCGTCTGCACGCTCGCAGCCTAAGACAGCGCCGCCTCCTTGGCAACGGCCAGATGGAACCCCCCGAAGGCATCGTCCGCAACTTCAAGGACGGAGCGGACTACACGACCTTGCGCGGCGCTCGCTATTGCCTGGACCCCATCAGCGGATCCAGGAAATCGTATAATGCCTTCGTCGCCGGATCGTCGGGGAGGCCCAGGTCGTTGTTGAGCTTGTTGTGGGTGGTCTCTCGCCCTCCAAAAATCTTTACAGGAATGGCCGACGCCTGCAACACCGTCCGGAGACGCCGCGCCTGAGCGGATGTATTCGGATGACCGGCAACATGGAGAATCAGAAACGGCGGAATGCCCTTGTCCTT
>JBLHKZ010000304.1:0-6617 GCA_047618185.1 Limisphaerales bacterium | reverse complement strand
AGCGGCTGGCGTGGCGGCAGTTGCGACGCTCGTCGCGGCGCTCGATTCAGAGGCTGTCGTCGCGGTCGATTCGGGAGCCGATGCGACAGCGGTCGCTTTTGCGGTGGTGGTGGCAACTGCCGACGCCGAAACCGAAGCCGTAGCCGAGGAGTTTACGGCGAGCGAATCCTGTGTTGGGGATCCAGAGCAACCTGAATTGATCGCGCAGACCAACGCGGCGGCGAGTAATGTCATCCTGTTTTTCATAATGTATTTCCTTTGAACTTAAATTCCTGCGCTTCGTTCAATCAGTTTTTCTCCATCTTGATGTTGTCCACATACACGTGGTACTGGGCCTGCGGGGAAAAGCCATAAATGCCGGGCGAGCCACTCACGTGCGCGTTCTTGTGCTTCACCTCAATGTTCCAGGCCTCCGGCTCCGCTTCGTCCCGCAGCCACGCCTTGGCGCGAATGACACCCGATCCATCGGCGGCCACATCCACGCGCGACTTCAGGGTATACCACTTTTTGGGGCTCCACTTGAACGGCACACCCTCCTTGATGCGATCCTGATTGGAAATGATCTCCAGCCGCTGCCAGTTGCCATCGAGGATGGCGAAGTAGCGCTGATTGATGATGCCGCCGTTGCTCTTCATGCGACGATTGCCGTCGGTCATGATATCGGCCTGCATGGTATAGCTGGAGCTGTTCGGGTCGCCGAAGAAGGTGATCGCCCGTTGAAAGAGGACCCGATCCAGTGTCTTGGCCAGCGCCTTGGTTCCATCGATGTCGCGGATCTCCCACTTGAAGCGGGCGCCAATCCAGGCCAGCGGCGGATAGGCAAACTTCACGCCGTCGCCGACGTGATCAACCGTGAGTTTGGCGCCTTCAAAATCTTCCTTGAAGGGGAACCCAGGAAGCACGCGGCCACGCATGACGCCGGACGCGCCAGCTGCCTGCGCCTTGAACGCGCCGGCCGAAACCTTGGCGTCCTGCTTCGCGACCAATGCGTTCTTGTTGAATTTGGCGTCCATCTCGGCCTTCACTTTCGCGGTTGGCGGGATGAAATTGTCGATAGTCGCCTCGACGTTCTTTTTCAGCACGAAGCCCCGCGAATCGAGCCCGACGACCTTCACCCGCTTGGTGTCGCCCGGATTGAGCACGAGGTCGCTGGGGACAATCTGAAGGCTGGTAATTTCACCCTTGCCGTTGCGGCGCGGATCTCTCTTCAGGTTGGCCACTTTCGGCGTCGAAGCGCCGGCGCCCGGTTTGGCGAAGCAATAGAGCGATTTCTTGGTGTGGAGGTAAATGCGGCCGTTCCAGACGGTGGGCGCGCCGAGCAGCGTGGCGCCCATGGTCTCCTTGTCGAGGATCTCGGCGCCGTCGTCCTTGAGTTTGAGGATGTAGAAATCGCCGTTGCCCATTGGAACGTAGAGCTTGCCGTCGGCGTAGAGCGGCGAGGCGTGCAACTGCCCGGAAGCGAGTTTTTGATGCCATAGAATTTTGCCGGTGTTGGCGTCGACGCATTCGAGTTCGCCGGTGTGCGTCACTTGATAAATCCGATCGCCCACCAAGGTCGGCGAGCTGGTGAACATCACCAGAGGCTGGCGCCAGAGTTCATCGTTGCGGGTCAGCACGACCGGACCTTTTTCGCCCGCTTTCGGCTCGGCCTTCAGGCTGATGGCGACCATGCGGCCCACTTCGGAAGTGTCGACGTTTTCCTTGCCGTGAACGGCGATCAGCTTGTCGTTGTCGTGAAGCAGGACCGAGGAATTCACCCCTCCAAAAGAGAAGTGATAGCGGAAAATGGGCTCGCCGGTGCGAGCGTTGACGCAAACCAGGTTGCCGCAACCCGTGCCGGTGTAGAACACGCGTTTCCCGTTCTTCCAGGCCAGAACCGGAGTAGCAAAAGAGCTGTCCTTCGGACCCGTGCCGGGGGTCGAAGACCAGACGAGTTCGCCGTTCTTCTTGTTGAAGGCGTAGAAGCGATCGCGAGCCGGACCGTCAGCGCCCCAGTAGGAGGTGATGCCGCGCGTGATGACGAGATCGTCGTCGATGATCGCCGAGCCAGTGCGGCCGTTCGGAAAGGTCAATCGGCCGAACCGCTCCATCAGTGAGTGCTCCCAGAGGGGTTTGCCGTCTCCAGAGTAGCAGACGAATCGTCCGCAGGTGGTCTGGAGATAAACATTGCCGGTCTCAGCGTCGACCGTCGGACTGCCGATCGCATAGCGTTCGTAAACAATATCGCTCAGATAGTCGTTGAAGGCGGCCTCCCAGATTCGTTCACCCGTTGCGGCGTCCAGGCAAAGGAGGTATTCCCGCAGGTCCTGCCCCTCGCCGCGAACAGCAAATGTGTAGACCTTTCCATTGGCGATCGTGGGAGCGCCGGACCCGGTAATATCGTACTTCCAAAGAACGTTCTTGCCGGTCTTCAGATCGATTTCGTCAGGGAGATTGGTTTCATCGGAAGCGCCGGTCTGGTGCGGTCCGCGCCAATTCAGCCAGCCAGTGGCCTTGGCTTTGGCCGCGTCCGCCGGGTTGACGCTCAGGCCAAACAACAGAGCGGCGACGCTGGTAGCGAGAAGGAAATTTCGTTTCATAGTGAGCCTTTTCCGTAAGTAATTCGGTGTTCTTCGTGAAATCTGGACCCTTTGGCACTCAGATTTTTCAATTCAAGGGCCGCGAATATCCATAATCCGCGAACTCCATGCAACAAAAAATAATACCTACACGTATGATTTTGAAGCTGGTAGTATCTGACCCGTGACGCAGAAAAAATATTCACCGCAGCCCGATGATCTTCCCATCGACTCCCCGGACCGACGGCGACTGCCTCCCCTCCTGCGGCGCGCCTGGTATGGTTTGAATCAGGCTTTCCGCCGTCACATTGCGCACACTGGAGCAACGCCAGATCAGTTTACCGCGATGCGCTGCCTGCTGGAATGCGACGCCAAAGGCATCACTCAACGCCAGCTCACGGATATGATGAGCAGCGATCCCAACACCGTCGCGTCCCTGCTGGAGCGCATGGAAAAGGCGGGCTGGGTGGAGCGCCGCCGTCACGAACGCGATCGCCGCGCCTACCGCATCCAACTCAAACCCAGCGGCCAAAAGAAATACGAAGAACTCCGAGACATCGCCATTAACGTTCAGGCCGAGCTGTTGAAAGCCCTTCCCGAGGAACGCCGGGAGGGTTTTCTCAATGAACTCGCCATCGTGGCCGACGCCTGCCGAGACTGCGCGGTCAAGGCGCTCGAACGGGACTGATCCGAAGATTGCGTTAAAACCGGAGAGCCGATCCGGGGGCAGCGATAAACGAGACAACCGCCGCGTTCCCACTTCCGTATCATTTCGTCCGCTCCAACCAGCCGATTCCATCTCAAATCCAGATTCTCGTCCAGACCCAGCTCGCGGAGGGCGACAAGTTCCGCCAGCCAATTGGGAAAAGATCGAATCTTGTTTCCGGAAAGATCGATCCGTCGAACCGCCTCGCGCGCCGCTTCAGGCTCCGGAAAATTCAACAAGCCGCGATCGCGCGCAATCAGCCCTTCATTGCCAGGAGCGAGCGGATCGGAGGAAACAGCCATGCGTCATGGAGGATCGGATCAGGAACGATATAAACTGCAGCGTCTGCCGCGCGATCAAAATGCACGCATCGATTTGTCACCGCGCCGAAAGCGGAGTTTGTCGGTGAACATGATGGTGTTCTGGGCGTCGAGAAGAATGCCTTCATAAGTTGCTTCCTTCTGAAATCCGGGAATCGGCGAACCGGGGCCGGTTGCGTCTCTTGGATTCCAGCACGGGACGAGAGAACTCTCCACGTTCCAGTTCAATCCTGGAGCTGTCCGATTGTCGGACCCGGGCGGCCAGTGTGATTCGCCATGCACTTGACCGTGTACGCTTTGGTCTTCGCAATGTTTACGTTCGGCAGAATGATCGCAGCAAGAATGGCGATCACGGCAATGGTCACCAGAAGCTCAATCAGAGTGAAGCCGGCGCAGCGGCGGCGCTGAGATGAGAATCGATGGGGGCGGGTGCTGTTTTCATGATGTTGCCTTTCCACTGCCAGGCATTACTCCCTACGCCGCCTGGCGACGCTTGCCGTTCACCCTGTTTGCGCTCCCGTCAGCCCGGGAGAAATCTTCACGCTGCGAGCGTTCAGTCGTCGACGTTCATCGTCCACGGTCCGGTTTGAAATGCGGTGTTCGTGCCATCCGGGCCGATCGATTCCTCCGGCGTCCATTGTTCGACATGGCCATCGGCCATGAGGAAGTTAAACTTTCCAAAATGATACGCTGACGCGTTATTGTAATCGTCGCGGGCGCGATTGCTGATGAGATGCTCGTTCGCGTTCTGGATGTATTGATACTGGAAGCCCCCCTGCAACATTTCCCGACGAACGCGTTCGGTGAACATGATCGTCCCCTCCGGCTTGAGGATCAGGTTTTCGTGGATGCCGTCCTGCCGGCCGGGAATGTCGGCTCCGACGCCCGTCAGGTCGCGGGGATTCCAGGAAGTTGTAGCCCCTCCTGAGACGTCCCAATTCAGCCCGACGCCGGTGCTGTTATCCGCCGCGGGCGGCCAGTTAAATCCTGAAGAACCGGTATTGGGCGCCCACGCCGGCGAGGTGTGCATGGCGTGGCGCGGCATGACGTAGCTGCGAATCGACTGCCTGTATCTCGCATCGCGCCTCACCTTGTCCGAGGGGCAGCGCAGGGTCTTGTTGCCGCTGCTTTGGTTGTCCGCCGGACCGCCTTGACCAAGCTGCGGCTCCGACAGAACCACATTCTCAAAACGCGCCGCCTCGCCGCCCATGTAGGTGTAAAGCAGATCGTCCCAGCCGATCGCCGTTCCTGGCCTCCAGCGCAACATGGCATAGGGTATCTTATCGCCGTTATCTCCGGAATAAGCCAAGGAAGCTGTGTGTATCTGTTTGAGATTGCTGGAGCAGGAAGCGACGCGGCTGGACTCACGAGCTCGGGAAAGCGCCGGCAGAAGGATGGAGACCAGAATGGCGATAATGGCGATTGTGACAAGCAGCTCGATCAGCGTAAATCCGCCGGAGCAGGAACGGCGCAAGCGAGATGGGTCGACTGATGGTTTCATGGATTCAGGTTGCTGAATGTCATTCATCGGCGCCCCCTTCAGCATCGACGATGGTCACTTCGAGGGTCTGGCCGTTGATCAGGATTTTCTTTCCCTTGGGCGTGATCGGCGCCCGCTCAAGGTGGCCGCTTTCCACCAACGAGCCAAAATTCGGCGGCAGCGCTTTTTTCTCAGCGAAGTAGTTCTCGACCGCATCCTGAATCACATAGGTCAATCCGGCGTCTCCTTCCGCCGACTTGCTGCCGCTGATCAACAATTCAAGTTTTTCAGGGGAAACCGTGCCCTCCGGGTCCTCCCCGTCCTCCTCCTTTTCTTCCACGTCCTCCCGTGGAAGCGGGGGCGGCGCGTTGGGATCGACCTCCGCCACGGGAGCGGAACCGTCGTTCGCGGGCATGTCCAGTTCCACATCCGCGAGATCATACTCCACGACGTGTTCGTCTTCGGGGGTGCAACCAACGGCCAAGCCGAGGATCAGACAGGACATGAAAATGATGTGGAGCTTTTTCATCGAGCCAGAGATTCAACCGCGACAGGTTGGCGCAGGCTGAATAACGATTTGTTGGACAACGGGTAGCACAGGCCCAGATCACTGTCACGCAATTAGGGCCAGCCCTTTTGGGCTACGGAGCGGGGATCTGGTTGAGCGTGTAACACGCCAGATCGTGAAGCAACGGCGCGCCGGACGCGGAGCTGACCCCCGCGGCGCGAAGCTCGTGCACATAACCCGATCGCAATCCGTCGACGATTAGTCGCACGCTGCGGCCGTCCCTGGAAACCGTGGCCGACCTGATCGCGCAGGGTTTCGCGTCGATCTCCTCGCTCCCATAGGTCTGGTGAAAGTGATAGGTGTAGCTGGAAAGCTCGTAGGATTTCGGATCGCCAGCGGCCTTCGGATCGACCGCTTCCGTGAAAGCGAGATCAAAGCCGTCGTGCTTCGCGCGCATCTCCTTGACCTCGAAGGGCGTCTTGCCCGTCCAGACAAGGCGCTGCAAGCCGTAGGAGCGCGAGCCCAGCGAATTCCAGCCGCGATTGCTCTGACCGACAAACATCGACCCATCACCGCCCCACTCCATCCGCAGCGCGGCTGACTGGAGGCCGTCGCGAAAGCGAAAGCAGGCGCCCTGATACTCGCCGTTCACCTTCTCCAGAAAAACGCGCAGCATGAACGACATGGTGAACTCGCCGACAAAAAGTTGTCCTTCAAAGGGGCCAAACTTCCCGCCCGTTGTGTCGCACAGCACGTCCGTCGCGCTCATGCCCATCTTGCGGTAGGGAAACCAGACGGGCGGCAATTGATATTCGGGTATGCGTTTGGCGGCCTCGACGACCGTAATCTTCTGCGGCAGCTTGCCTTCGATCTTGAATGTGGCGCCCGGCAGATCACAAAACGGCAACGCATCGGCGTGCCCGTGAAAGGCGCCCTTGCGAACATGAATCAGCGGACACGTCGGAAACCAATTCCCCTGCTGGTCCGTCGCAAAAATATCCCCGTCCAGGTTCATACCGATGCCGCAAGGCGAACGAAAACCGCC
>JBLHKZ010000303.1:0-6749 GCA_047618185.1 Limisphaerales bacterium | reverse complement strand
CGAAGCATAAATTCTTTTTCAAACTCCGAATCCAACGGCAATCCCTCACGAAATCGCCGCATCTGCTCGCCGACAATTTCCCTGAATTTCTCTGGGCGAATCGATTCTCGCGCGAAGCGTTTGCGGTAACGCGGCAGGTAGAGATCCAGGTCGCCATCCCCGTCAACGTCCGCCAACGCGCAACTCACCGCGCCTCCACGTTCCGAGCTGGCCGCGGATGAAAGCCGACGTTCGTCGAGGAACCGCCCGGTTCCGTCATTCAGGAAAAGCCATTCTCCCGACGATAGCGAAGTCGCAATTAGATCAAGATCTCCATCGCCATCGACGTCGGCGAAACAGGCGCCCGTGCTTTGCTTCAGCTCCAGGGACGGCAGGCTGCCCTCACTCACATCCTCGAACTTCCAATTCCCCAGATTCCGAAAGAGCCTCCGCTGTCCGTCATAGGAAGATAAATAGAGATCGGGCAGACCATCGCCATTGATGTCACCCGCGGCGAGTCCACAATTCACGATGGGAATCGGAGTGCCGACACGAAGTTTTGGGAGTTTCAAGCCAGTCGTCAGCGCCGGAAGAATCGTAAATCCTGAAGTTCCCGAAATTTCTCCCAGCGGGGTCGAGCGAACATCGCGAAGCGACTCCGCTGTCAGCCCGGGAGCGGCGCCCCCCAGGAGCAGCGTCAGAAAAAACAACCACCAACTTCGACGCCCGGCCACGGTCGCCGCGCCGCAATTTATTCGACATCCGTTCATTCAGAGGCTGCGCAATCCACAATTCGCTCGCTGTTCGTCCAGAAAAGAATAACCGAGTTTAGATCCGGGACAAAGTAGCCTCTTTGGGTGATAGGAAGGCCCTTTACGCTGCGGATGTCCTACATACAGAGGGAACAGATCAACTCCTTCCGCGCCTGCGGTCATTTTCTACTTTCGCTTGGAAGACTGGTTTTCCAGCAGGAGCAAGGAAACGCCCTCGGAAAGCCATCGCTGGTTCAATTCTGCCGGGACATACGCCGTTCTTCCCGGCCCCCTCCTGACCGATCCGAGCACGATGTCCTCATCGCCATCCGAATCGATATCCGCAACTTCCATCGCAATCCAACGCCCCGCCGACGCGCCTTCAAAGACGTGGGGAACAAACTTCCAATCGCCCTGATTCTCCAGATAGATGAATCCCTCTTCGGGAGTTTTGGCAAAGTTTGGGTAGTAGGAGGTCACGGCCAGATCGAAGTCGCCGTCGCCGTCAAAATCCTTCGGCACGGCCTTTGTGGCGCCGTGCATTGGAAAGAAATAGCGCTCCTTAAAATTCAGGCTTCCGTCGTTCAGATAGATTCGCACCCCATGGAAATGCCGGGGCGGCGATGGGATATCACCGATGTCGCCGTTCGCCGTCACCACGTCCATGTCTCCATCCTGGTCGAAATCGACCAATTCAAAGTGTGTGTGACCGAACGCGGGATGCCGCTGAAAAATTAGCCGTTCGGTAAATTCGCCGCGCCCGTCATTGATAAAGAAGAACAGGCCCTCGATGGCTTGCGCGACCAATGCGACCACATCGAGATCTCCATCGCCGTCCAGATCGCGAATCTCTGCCAGCACAGTCCCAGGCTTCGGGTAGATTTCATGCTCCAGGAATTTGCCTTCCTTCGAGCCTTCAAACCAGGCGAGGCGACCCGTGTAATAACCGAACATCGACACCAGTATATCCTGGATGCCATCTCCATTGAGATCCGCAAATCGCGCGCCGGAGGGACGGTGCAGGTTCTCAAGAACTGTCCTTGCAGGCGCCAACCGCCCTTCCTTGCGAGGGAAAAATAGAATCTTCCCCGTGGCGTTTTGCGAAGGGAAGAAATCACCGATACACGTCACAAAAACTCCCTCGTCCGTCGGATCAATCTTGACGGGAAACCTCGCGGCCAATGTGCTTTGAACTGTGTTTCCCTTCAAATCGACAAGATCGATGGTGTGACTCAATCCGTCGCCGACGAGCAACATCCCGGATCGTTGATCGAATCGCACGGCCGACGCCATCGGTTCGCGTTGTCGATAAGCGAGGGGCTTGGGCGTGAATCCAGGCAAAGTTCGTTTCAAGGCCGGACGCGACGGAAGAGCCGGGTTCTTTTCCGGCGCCATTTTGTAGTAGTAGGCGAAGATCTTTCCAAACTCCTCGGTCGACAATGGCGGCTGCGTCAGGACCGCTCCCGATTCTAGAATCGCCTTGTGCTCCGGATCTCCTCTGAACAATTCCGGCGCCAGCCCCATGACAAACGCCATCCACGGGATCGGCCCTGTTTTCCAGGTTTCACGGGAGAAGAGATCCGGCTTGGGCTCCAAGTGGCAGGTGGCGCACACCGTTTGCGCATACGCGCGCCCAGTCGCCACTCGCTCATCGCTCAGAAAACCCGGCGGAGCCTGCGCCTGTCCCATCACGACATGGCCCGACGCCGCGAAGGCGAACGCAATTAACGCGAATTTTAATTTGGGTAACACCAACTCCGAAGCTATGCGAGTGTGTGTGGATAAAAAAGCCGAATCACGCGCAGGTCAATCCTTCGAGCCGTTATAGCGCGCCGTTATCCGCTCCGCCCCTTTCGGAATCTTCACGACCGAGCTCCCGCCTCCCGGCCAGGCGACCCGCAGCGATTTGGGCTCTTGGTGCAACGCCAGGACGGTTATCAGACTTTCCTGCGACCAGTGCCCCGATCCACCCATCAACGTCCTCGCCGGGCCGAACGTCCCGTCGGCATATTCCAGTCGAAGAACCGCGCCGATTCCTTGCTCGTTTCCAGGGGGGCCGGCGAGGCTTACGCGCAGTCCGGGTCGCGCGTGAAGATTGCGATAAAGTTTAGTTTCAGCTCCATTTTGTGCGACCACGATGTCCACGCGGCCGTCTCCATCAAAATCTCCCAGCGCGCTGCCACGCTGCTCGCCATAAACCGTGATGCCGCTGTGTTGCCCCTTGACCGGCTCAAAGCTCCCAGTCCCATCGCCTCGGAGCAGCAGCCCGCGCCCGCCATCGTTACGCGGGGTTTCAATCTGAACCGCAAAGAAATTCTGAGCCAGAAACAGATCTTCGTTGCCGTCGCCATCCAGATCTCCCGCGCTGATTCCAAAACCCGGCGACAGCTGCGACCAGGCCGGCAACTCCCTTGCCTCGAAGCGCTCGCCTCGATTCAAAAATACCGTGTGCGCCAACGTGTTGGCCTCCACGACTTGCGCCTGTTGGAACCACGAACCGTAGATATTCTCCAACGCGCTGGTCGCAAAGGAGCGGAAATTGGGTATCCCTGTCCGGATGAAGGGCATCGCCCGACTGCTGCACGAGAACCCGCGTTCCGGAACCAGGCAGTTCATCTGCTTGTCGAAATGCGCCTCGACCACATCGTACCGCCCGTCCGAATCGAAATCGTGGTGGTAGATCCGCAGCGGTTGAAAAATGCTGTAACTATGCTCGTATTTGCTGTTCTTCCCCCAATTGCTCGCGGCTATGTCGAGTCGGCCGTCGCCATCGAAATCGCCCAGCGTGACTCCGTTCCACCAACCGCTGCGTGTGCTCATTCCGCCGGCCTGGGTCGCATCCTGGAAAATTCCCTTTTCATTCCGCAAGATTCGGACCGGTCCCCACTCACAAGCCAACGTCAGATCCAAATCTCCGTCGCCATCCAAATCCCCCATGACCGCGCCGCTGACCAGTCCGATATTTGCCAGCAACTTCTCGTTGCCCGGATCCAGCTTCAATTTGCCCCCTTGATTGAGGAAGACTCGGGAAGCCGAAGCCTGCGGATAGCGTCCTGGAATTGACCGGCCACCCACGAAGAGATCCAGGTCCCCGTCGCCATCGATGTCCCCGGTCGCCAACGGTCCGGTGGTCGAGGCCGCGCCTTTGAGGCTCTGGCCGAAGCTCCACTCCTTGCCGTCCGACAAATTAAAAACCTGCGCGCTGGCGTGCTCCTCCGATCCCGTTTCGTAATTGGAAATCCCCACCAACGAACGCCCCTTGCTCCACGCCGCCAGCCCGCTCTGATCCACTGGAATCTGAGGCGCGTGATTCGCCTCAAAATTGCCGCGACCATCGTTGACGTAGGCGGACATTTGCCCGCCGGCGCCCGCCCCGATCAGCAGATCCAGATCGCCATCGCCCTCCAGATCGATCCAGCCGACGCCCGGCCCCAGCTGGCTCAATCGGTTGGGCAGCAGGGGCTGACGCGCAAAGTCGTCAAAAGGCGTCTCGTAATGGCGATGCCGAAGACGGTCGCTTACGTCTTCGAACCAGGGCTTGAGCTTCGCCGCCGCGATTACGGGCGCAGGTTGAGAATCAGATTCATGGATCTCGTAGTAGTGATTGGCTTTGACGTTTTCGACAATCGATCGCCGTCCATTGCGCCAGGCGACGACGAGCCTCAGCTTTGATTCGCTCTTGCCCGAGGAAAAGACCTGCAAGACGTCGCTGCCCGAGGCATAGCGTCCTCCCCCAATCACCTCGCGCGATTGTCGCCCAGGGCCGCCTTCAAGCGATATTTTCGCCCCAAGGGCCTGGGTGTTTGGCGCAAGCCCCCGCAGACGCACCGCCACTCTCGGCGCGCTTACGTCATTGCGGTAGATTTCCGGAGCTCCGTCCATGTTGTTGATCGCGACATCCAGATCCCCGTCTTTGTCAAAATCCGCCAGGGCGAGCCCTCCTGATACAGCCTCCCGTCCGAATCCCCATTCTCTGCTCTTGTCTTCAAAGCGCAGATCCCCTCGGTTTCGAAAAATGAAATTCGAGGTCGGCAAGGGTGGAAACTCATTCTTGAATTTATCGAACTCCGCCTCGGTCAATGCGCCCAGTTTATCGAGTTTTCGGAGCGTGTCCGAATCCATGTAGTCGCGAACCATTCCAGTCGTGACGAGCAAGTCGTCGAAGCCATCCAGATCGACATCCATAAAGGCGGCCGACCAGGACCATTCTGAGGCCTTCAATCCGGCAAATTGCGCGATCTCTACAAACGTGCCGTCGCCGCGATTCAGCGAAAGCGTATTCTGCATGATCTGCGGCCGATTGAAGATCTCGCCGATCGACAACGGCGTGGGCCGCATGTCTCCCATTTGGGTCTTTCGGCGATCATGGCGCCGACTCAGCATATCCGCGGTAAACAGATCCAAATGGCCATCCAGATTGATGTCCGCAAAATCCATTCCCATGGCGAAATTGGATGTGCGCCGGAGCGCCTCCGGCGCCGCCGATATGAAAAAGCCTTTGCCGTCGTTGATCCAGAATCGATCAGGCGAATAGAAATCGTTGCTAACGTACAAATCCGGATCGCCGTCGTTATCGACATCTCGAAATTGAACTCCAAGGCCCCAGTCGCGCGGCAACCCCAACACGCCAGTCTCCCGATCCCGAAACCGATCGGACGTATCGTCAACGAGTCGAAACCCTTTGGCTCCCTCGTTCAGGTAGAGCGCGTCGCTCGCCCCTTTTTGTTCCACCACGTATTCAACCCCGGCGGCGCCGGCGACTTCCAACACCTCAAAAAACTCCTCAAACCGCGGATCCAATGATTCACCCGCTTTTCGTTTCTGGATTTCCCGTTGCGTCATTTGTCGATAGATTTCAGGCGGCACGGTGTGTTGCAGCCGCGCCCGAAGATAACGAGTCACGTAAAGATCCAGATCGCCATCGCCATCAATATCGGCCAACGCGCCCGAGACATCGCCGGCAATGTTCGAACGTTTCCACGGAATCAAATCAGAGGCGGAAAACCGTCCACGCCCATCGTTCAGAAACAACGCGCTCTCGTCCTCCAGCGAAAGGGTAATGAGATCGGGCGCTGCGTCGCCGTTGACATCTGCAATAATCGCGCCGCGCAGAACTAGACCGTCCAACGCCAGCCGGCTGCTGCCCGTGACATCCTCAAACCGCCAACCTCCAAGATTTCGATAGAGTCGATTGTCGCCATCGATCCCGCACAGGAAGAGATCGGGAAATCCGTCGGCGTCGATATCTCCGGTCGCCAATCCGGCGTTGATCGCCTGATCTGGAGCGCCCTTCGCCCCGGCCACGGGAGACCCAGCATGGATCCCGATTCGCGACGCATCAAGCGGCGTAAATCCGACGCCATCCTTGGAATTCACAATCAGGCGAACGGCCGTAGCGGCGCCTGCTTCCACCGCAAAAAGAAGAACCGCGCTGAGCAACAATCCGGAGAGCGCTCGAAGGCCGCCGTGCCAGGCCCGCCAGTCCCTTGGCTGCGCTTCCGATTGATTGACGCGAAATTCCATTTGCTAATCCTCCAATCCGGCGCCCGCGTCGCGATGTAATGACAAAAAAAGCTGCGGAATGGCAACGCCATCCCGCAGCTTTTGCAAAGGCGTCAAACCGATCAGTCGCCCGCTCGGATCGACCACATCAAGGTCTGCTCCTGTCTTCCAGGGTTCTGGTTGTGCCAGGGCTGCTGTGTTGTAGCGCTCTGTTCCAGTGTTTCGACGTGACCGTCGGCGAACAGGTAGTTCATGCGGCCGGAGTGATAGCGCGGCATGAACTCGACCCAGCCTTCGCCGTCAAGATTGCCGAAGCTCCAACGGTATCCACTGCTCCAGAAGGCGTTGTCGGTCCAACCAACCCAGTGGCCCTGATAGCCTTCCCAGAAGTCGGGACGTTCGGTCATGACGAGTGTTCCAACGCTGTCCAGAATCATGCCCTGACGCACGTTCGGGATCGAACGGTGACGAGTCTGATACCAGTGCAGCGCTGCGTCATTAGCAGGAACTTCGGAG
>JBLHKZ010000302.1:0-6761 GCA_047618185.1 Limisphaerales bacterium | reverse complement strand
CGTCGATTGCTTTGAGCCTCAAGTCGGACAATATCGCCGAACTGATCGACGACGATGTGCGGGTCTTCGCCGAATTTGGCGAGCGCTCAGCCGCCGCGCGGGAAGCGATGGATCGTCCGCGACCCTCGCGCCGTAATTCAACGTCGGCCTTCCGATGGGCCGTCGGGATTGCGGCGGCCTTTGCGTTGCTGGCGGGCAGCTTGTTTCTGCAACTGAAAAAGCCGGACGCGACGATCATGCGTGTCGCGGAAGTGGAGGGCCTGCTGCGCTGGACCGGCGATGGCGGACGGGTGGTGGATTCTCTCGAAGCGGGCGCGCAATTGGGCGGCGGGACTCTCGAGTCGCTCGGCTCGGACACCTGGGCTCGACTGGAAATGAACGACGGTTCGCAAATCACTATTTCCGGGCAATCGATGGTCACCATCGCAGATTTCCGCCAGAAGGAAATCCGACTTCGCCGAGGAATTATTTCCGCAGACGTGGAACCGCAACCGGCGGGCAAGCCCATGATTATCTACACGCCGACGGCGCGCGCGGAGGTCGTGGGCACTCAGTTCAACGTCGTCGCCGAACCATTCTCCACGCAGCTTACCGTCAACGAAGGCAGCGTGCAGGTCACCCGGCTGGTGGACGGCAGCGTTCAGGACGTGCCCGCCGATCATCAGGTCGTCGCTTCGATGGAGGAACAGACAGAGTTCAAGACACACCGGCGCCTCGATCATGTCGTGGTTTGGCACGGCTCCATGCCGGAGGATATCGGCTATGGCAAATGGGAGGCGGGCAGCATCGGTTATCCCGGCGGTCTGAAGGCGGCGCCGATGTTCTGGAAAACGCCGAAACATTGGAAGAAACCCGATGGCCGCATCGTGCTGCATGTGACGGCGTTGAAGGTCGCAGCGGGAGACCGCCCGCCCGTGCAGTTGAACGCTGACGCTCGATTGCGCATTCGTGGCCGGATTGATGAGGCCAAGACGGTTCACTTTGGATTGACCACGCATCGGCCGAAGGGCGGATTTGCGGGTAAGTACATCGTCGAGGAAACGATTGAGACCAAAGCTGACGCCGGCGAGTGGTTCGATGTCGAGCTGCCGGTGAAGAATTTCAAGCCAGACCCGAATGAGCGGAAATTCTTCGATTCGCCGGTCGGCCTGGAACTGATCGACTGCTGGACGGTGACCTTTGACGGGGACGCCGGCTTGCAGATCGTCGATGTCACGCTAATTTCGGAAGAGTCGGAAAAACGTTCGCAACAGGAGAAATAATGAAAACTCTGATAGCCATTGTGTTGGTCGCGACGCTCGCCTTCGCGGGCGCCTATGTATTCGTTTCCAGTCAACGCGCCGCCGAGCATGCGGCCGAGAAAGCCGCGATGCAGGACGCCTGGAGGAAAACCAGGGAGGGATTGGAAAACGACCTGAGAAAGGCGCGCAACCGAACGCCTCGTGTGGAAGAAGTGACGCGCGAAGTCGAAGTCCGTGTCGCTGAAAAGCGCGATCCACAGTTATTGATTAATGAGCTGATTGCTCTGAAATCTCAACGCGGCATGGCCCGGGAAGTCTGGCAGCGTGAAATCATTCACAAGTTTGAGGGACTGGCCGAGATCGGCCAGCCATCCTTGCCTGCGATCAAAGGCTTTCTCGCGGTTAACCAGGACGTCCAATACGGACGATCGGCGGAGGACGAAGAGAAGGAACTGGCCAGGCAGGCGGTTTCCCTGAAACCGGGGGAGGCGAAGAAGCGGGAGATCGCCGGAGACCGAACCACCGAGTTTTTCAGAAGCGTGCGCATGAAGCTTCCCGACGGGACCTTTCTCAATCCCCCCTCGCTGCGACTGGGGCTGATGGAGGTCGCCTATCGCATCGGCGGTCCCGAGGCGGAGCTCCTGCTGGCCGAGACGCTTCGCGCCGCCGTGCGCGGCGTTGAGGTGGCCTGGCTCACCGCCTGGCTGGAAAAAATTGAGAAAGGAAAATATCACGAGCTTGCGGTGGCCGTAGCCTCGGATCTGTTGACCCATCCCGTTTCCATTCCTGGCGGCTCAAGAGACGACCGCCTTGCTCGAAGCTATCTCTTCACCGTTCTCAACCACTTTGGCGATCGGTCCTTTATCGCCGAAGCGCGGAAGCAATTGATCAACGCCGAAGGCCGGCTCGACCAGTCGATCGCCGCCTATCTCGAATCAACACTCGGCGAGCAGGCGATGGCGGTCGTCCTCCAGGCCTACAACGATCCTCGACTTGAGGGCGGCCTGGAGCGGGCGCGGCTGGTCAGCATGGGTATGCAGCATTTCGGAACGAATCCGCAAGCCAACGAGATGTTTCGCACGCTGGTCGGGAGCGGGAGCAAGGACGACGGTTGGAATCGTTATTTTGCCATCGCCAGTCTGGACGGCGGCGGTATGCCCCGCGTCAACGACCAGCCCGTGCCTTCGGATCCCCGAGTGATCCAGAGTCGCCTTGAGTTGATCGAGAGCGTGCAGGAAGTCGAGCTCGATCCCAAAGCGCTCGATCTCATGACGCGCACCTACCAGAATCTACAGGCGCTTTCCCGCGGCGAATCAATCCCGCAGGGAAACCGCAAATAGCTTTTAACCACGGATTACGCGGATAGCTCGGATAGGAAAACTGAACAGGAGAGAACAGAGCAGAAGGCTCGCCTCCGTCAGCTCTGTTTCCTCCTGTTCAAAAAACGCCGTCAGGCGTTACGAAACCATCCGTGTTATCCGTGGTAAAATGAAAAAGATATTTGTTGTTCTCACACTTTGTTTACTGGCTGGCTGCGTTGGCAATGGTCTCGCCGCCTCCAGGCCCCTTCGACAGGCCGCTTCGGCAGGCCCAGGACAAGCTCAGGACAGGCCCAACATCATTGTCTTCCTGGCGGACGATCTGGGCTATGCGGATGTCGGCGTCTACGGCTGCAAGGACATTCCCACGCCGCATATCGATTCGATCGCCAACAAGGGCGCGCGGTTTACCGACGGCTACGCGAACCATCCCATCTGCTCGCCGTCGCGGGCGGGTCTGTTGAGCGGCATGTATCAGCATCGGTTTGGCTTTGAAAACAACTCCGGGCCGGAAGACTACGCCGCGGCCAATTTTGGAGTCCCGCGCGATGTGCCCATGCTCGCCGAGCGGCTAAACGCGGCGGGCTACGCGACTTGCATGGTCGGCAAGTGGCACGTCGGATTCAATGAAGGGCTGCGTCCGCACGAGCGCGGGTTCGACACCTTCTACGGCTTTCTCAGCGGCGCCCGCAGCTTCTATCCGGTCGGGCCGAAACAGAACAATCAGCTGTACCGCAATGGAGAGCCCTTCAATGACGAAACCGAATATCTCACCGACGCCTTTGCTCGGGATTCGGTCCGGTTCATCGATCGCGTCCGGAAACACGACGGCGCGGAAAAACCCTTCTTTCTTTTCTTCTCTTTCAATGCCGTACACCTGCCGTTGGAGGCCACGAAGGAATACGAAAGCCGTTTTTCGAGAATCAAGGACCCGGCTCGCAAGACCTACGCGGGGATGTTGTCGGCGCTCGATGACGCCATCGGTCGCGTGATGAGTCGGCTTCGTGAACTCGGCGAGGAGGAGAACACGCTGGTCTTTTTCTACAGCGACAATGGCGGACCGACGCACGAGACGACTTCGCGCAACGATCCCTTGCGCGGCTTCAAAGGGCAGATGTTCGAGGGCGGCATTCGAATACCCTTCGCGATTCAGTGGCCCGGCAAGATCCGGGCCGGCATGACCTATCGCAAACCCGTGATGGGCTTTGACGCACATGCCACCGCCCTGGCCGCCGCCGGCGTCAAACTGCCTCCGGAGCGACCTATCGACGGGAAAGATTTGCTCCCATTTCTGAGCGGCAAGAATTCAAGCGCGCCGCACGATGGCCTGTTTTGGCGGGCCGGAGCCCAACACGCCGCGCGCGTCGGCAATTGGAAACTCGTTAAGACCCGCGGACTACCGGCGATGCTCTTCAACCTCGCCAAGGACATCGGCGAACAAAACGATCTCGCGAAGCGCGAACCGGAGAAGCTCAAGGAGCTGCAAAGCGCGTATGCCAATTGGGACGGAAAAATGGAGAAGCCTCGATGGATCCGGCAGGACCGACGCAATGCCGAACCCGGCGGGAAACTGAAACCCAGGTCGGCGCAATCGACCGGGAAAAGGCCTTCAATCAAGAAAGCCTTCACGAACGCCGATCGAAACGGCGACAGTAAACTGTCCAAGGCAGAATTCTGGAAAACGGAGATCTTCAAGGCGGTCGACAAGGACGGCGACGGCTACGCCACGATTGAAGAAATTCGAGCCCACTACGCCAAACAGCGCGGCAAGGGGAAAAAATAACGCTGCCAAAGTCTCTCAACGGCGCTCCGCTTCTTGACACAAGGCAATCCGGTCGCGGACTCTCCGCGAAACATGAAAGCGTTTGAAGGATTTCCCAAAGGTCTGCCGAAAGTGTTCGCGGCGACCGTCGCGATCTATCTCGTGGCGTTCTATGGCATTGAACACATGCGCTCGCGCAAGGGCCCCTGGACGGTCGGCTACGAAACCGATGCGAACGGTCGGCCGACCCTGGTCGTCAATCAGCCGGGTCTGGGGATCTCCGATGTCCGCATCGTGTTCGCCGAGGAAGCGGCGCCGACGAATTTTCAACCAGCGACGGTGACTTTCGAAGCTCCGCAACATGTGCCCTTCGAGCTTCCGTTCGGAGAGTGCTTCTTCCAGGACCTGACTTTCCTGCCCGGGACGGTCACGCTTCGCCCTTTTCCCGGACATGAAGTCGAACTGCTGCCCCGCGCGTTGTACGTCAATCGCCGCGAAGAGGCCTGGGTTCCCGGAACGACTTTCGAGGAGTTCCAAACGAATCGTGTCCCCCATCTGGTCGAGGAAATGGCGCCGGAAGCCGATTTACGCCCGCCGACTCAGTACTGAAAAATCGGCAGGTAGTGATACTTCACTGACAGGCAGAGGATCGCCATGCTCGTGCTGTAGACGCGGCCGGCGCTGCGTTCCTGGCTGTCGCCGCTGACCCAGGAGCCGTCGTTCTGCTGCTGCGGGAGCAACAGGCCGCGGGTGAATTGCTTCGCCTTCTCCGCGTAGTCCTTGCCGCGCTTCTGCATTCCCTGGGCGTAATAGTAAGTGCCGTAAAAGAACCACTTACTGTTGTAGTTGACCCGATTGCGCGCCTGGCCGCGGGCGTCGGCTCCATGGGTCATGTCCAGCAGCCAATCGGTCACGCCGATCACTTCGGGCGCCTCGTATTCTCCGCAGACCTGCAAGGCCAGCAGTCCCGCCGCCGCGGTCGCATACTCGGGACCGCGGCCCGGCTGATAGCCAAAGCCGCTCTTCATGTCGATCGGCTTGCCGGACGCGTCACGATTGGATTTGTAGCTGCGCTTCAAATACGCCACCGCCGCGTCGATCGCCTGCTTGGGCACGGGCATGCCGGCGTTCTTGGCGGAACGCAGCGCCATGGTTTGCCAGACGGTCACCGATAGATCCGCGTCGCCGGACGTTGGGGTGTAGCGCCAGCCGCCATCGTATTTTACCGAATGTTTGCGAACACGCTGCGAGCGAAGAATCAGTTCGACAGCCTTCACGCAGCGTTGGCGAACGATGCCGTCCTGCCGCTTGTTGACTCCCATGCCGAGCATCTCGGACAACGCCAGCGTGATGATGCCGTGCCCGTACATTCGCGAACCGTCCTTGCGGCCGAAATATCCTTCCGAGTCCTGGCGGTCTTCGCGCACAAGAAAGTCGATGGCTTTCCGCATCGACTCGCCCTCGATCGTCTGATCCGAAGGGAGATTGCCTACCGATGCCATGGACATCAGCGCGAGCGCAGTCATGACCGTGTGATGCTGGTCGCGGCCCCGCTTGTCGACGAAGGAGCCGTCGGGTCTCTGCTGCGCGAGCAGGAAGGAAACGCCCTTGGAGACCGAAGTGTCGACAGCATCCCGCACAGGCTGTGCGACGATGGTTTGCGCGCAGCATGCAAGAAGCAGAAGAAAAGTGGCGATCCGTGTTTTCATTTATGTCGTGGTCCTTCGAGCGAAAGGCGCGTTTAAGTCACTCCTTGAACTAGAAACGCGAAACGCCTCACTTGTCGCGGTTGGCCTTTTGCCCAAGCACCTTGAAATAGGTTTCGACCATCGCGCGGTACTCGCCGTTGATCTCCTCCCTCGGCGCCGACAATCCTTCGGCGATCTTGGGCGGAAGCCTGGCCCAGGCGTCGTCATCGAGATGCACCATTCCGGGCAACTGGCCCTCGGGGCCGTCCTCGGCGATCATCGGGGCGCCGGCGCCGTTGCCCTCCTGAGACTCCTGTTGTTTTTGACCGGGCACTTTGCCCCCCTGGCGGGACTGAGCCATTTGCGCCTGCTGTGCCTGCTGCGCGTTGTCCATCGCCTCCTGGGCGGCCTGTTGAGCTTTGCCATCCTGTCCCGGCTGACCGCTTTGGTCGCCCTGCTTTCCTTGCTGGCCCTTTTGATTCTGTTGGCCCTGCTGCTTCTGCTGTTGGCCCTGGTCACCGCCCTTTTGAGTTGAAGGGTTCATCGATGCGTCGAGTCGATCGAGTGTGCGGGCCTTCCATTTCGATTCTGAAGGTGAAGCCCCGGCCTCACCGCTCGGCTGGCCTTGTTGACCTTGTTGACCTTGTTGACCTTGTTGACCTTGTTGACCTTGTTGACCTTGTTGACCTTGTTGACCTTGTTGACCTTGTTGACCTTGTTGACCTTGTTGACCTTGTTGACCTTGTTGACC
>JBLHKZ010000301.1:0-6858 GCA_047618185.1 Limisphaerales bacterium | reverse complement strand
GGAAGTTTGCCCACTCGGGATTGACCACGATCGCATTGGCCGGCAACACCGTCATCTCCGGCGGCAAAGGCGTTATTCAATCGATCGACGCAACGACCGGCAAATCCGAGTGGCAGGCGAAGATCGATGGCCAGGTCATTGGAACCTCGGTCGGCGATGACCGGCTGTTCGTCAGTTCGACGACCGGCGCGATTTACTGTTTCGGCTCCAAGCCGGTCGGGCAGCCTCGGATCGTAAATGACGTTCGCGAAGGAACCGGCCTGGAGCCGGCCGGCTATAAGCAGGCTGCGGAGGAGATCCTAAAACAATCGGGAGTTACCAAGGGCTTCTGCCTGGTCATCGACGCGGGCACAGGAAACCTCGCGCGACATCTGGCCGAATTGAGCGAGTTGCAAATTATCGGCATCGAGCACGATCCGGAAAAGCGCCGCGTCGCGCGTTATCGCCTTGAAGCGGCCGGCCTCTACGGTTCTCGCGTCGTGATCGAAGGTTGGTCCTATGGCGAACTGCCCGACTACTTCGCCAATCTCATCGTCAGCGACCGCGTCGCGACTGGCGGATCAACGTCCGCCTCGAAAACTGAACTCGAGCGAATTCTCCGACCCGCCGGAGGCGTCGCTATATTTGCGCATTCCGACAAGACGGCTGCGGCGCCCAATCTCGGCGACGGCAAATGGCCGAGTGAAGTGACCGACGGCAAATTACCCACCATCAAATACACCCGCCCGAAACTGGAAAAATCCGGCTCCTGGTCCGGACTCTACGGCAACGGCGGCAACACCGGCTCCTCGCCCGACGAGCTCGTCAAGGGCCCCATGGGCGTGCTCTGGTTCGGCGAGCCCGGCTCCGAGCACATGCTCGACCGCCACGCGCGCTCCGTCAGCCCCATCGCCATCAACGGTCGCCTGCTCGTCCAGGGCATGGAAGTCGTCATGGGCTACGACGCCTACAACGGAACCTTTCTCTGGAAGCGCGATATCAAGGGAGCCGTCCGCAGCCGAGTTGATGTCGATGGCAGCAACCTTTCCGCGACCGACGACCATTTATTTGTTGGCGCCATCGACAGCGCCCTGCAACTCGACGCCCAGACCGGCAAGACCGTTCGCGAATTCGCCGTCCCTCCGCATTCCAGCGGCCAGGCCCGACGCTGGGGCTACATCTCCGCGACCAAGGACACGCTCTACGGATCATCGGCGATTCCCCTGAAAGCCGAATACGGCTCGATGTGGAATGACATGGTTGAAAACGGCGAATGGAAGGCGGACGACCAGATCCCCGAATTCTTCAAGAAATTCAAAGCGCGAGGCAGTCAGGATTCCCTAGTCACCTATTTCAAGAAGAAATACGCCAGGCCCGATTTCAACGCCCGCTCCGAATTCAAGCGCGACGGCTACCATTGGAAATACAGCACAAAGTTCCCCGGCTGGTTGCCCGACCACAAACCTTCAGCAGTCGATGACCGGATGATGATCAGCGACTCGCTCTTCGCCTACGACGCAAAGACCGGCAAACTGCTCTGGAAACACGAGAGCACGAAGATCCCGCAAATCAGCATCGCCATTGGCGACGGCAAGATCTTCTTCGTGCAGGACGACCTGACTGCCGAAGACAGGAAGGCGGCGAAGGCCGAACGCAAGGCCCTGATCGAAACCGACGTCTACAAACCGCACGACGAGGACAAGCTGCCCGAGGACAAGAAAGACTATCGCCGCGTGGTCGCGCTCGACGCCAGGACCGGCAAACAGATCTGGTCCAAGCCCGTCGATCTCAGCGGCTCCGGCGGCAATAAGCTCGGCGGCGCCTATGCCGACGGCAAGTTGTTGTTCTTTGGCCACTACAGCAATCACGACCAATCCGCCTTCGTCAAAGGCGACCTCGAATGGCGGCGCGTCACCGTCATGGACGGCGAAGGCGGCAGTTTCCTCTGGTCGAAGCCGCTCAACTATCGCCGCCGCCCGCTGATCATGAACCAGACCCTGTTCATCGAGCCGCGCGCGGCAAATCTCGCGGACGGGACCATCAAGAATCGCACGCATCCCATCACCGGCGCGCAGGTTCCCTGGGAGTTTCTCCGTCCCGGCCACAGCTGCGGCATTGTCACCGCCGCGCCCAACAGCATTTTCTATCGCTCCTATTCGGCCGCGCTGGTGAACGTCGAAAAAGACACCGGACTGCAACTTTTCGGAGGCACGCGTCCGGGTTGTTGGAACAGCATGATCCCTGCAAACGGCCTGCTGACCATGCAGGAATCCAGCGCCGGCTGCACCTGCTCCTACTCGTTGCGCACCACCATCGCGCTCAAGCACAAGCCCCAGAAAGAGCCCGGCGAGTGGACCGTCTTCATCTCCGATCAACCGACCCTGCCTGTCTCTCACATGGCCATCAACCTCGGCGCCCCGGGCGACATGCGCGATCCCAATGGAACGCTTTGGTTTGGCTACCCCCGCCCCGTCACTTCCGTCGGCCAGGGCACCTTCAGGAATTACGGCGTGAAATTCGATCTCGGCGAGAACAAGGACAGCATCGTCGAGCGGCGCGACTTCCGCGGCGTCACCATCGCGGGCGACAAACGATCCTGGCTCTACACCTCCGCGCTGACCGGCTTGCAGAGCATGAAGATTCCCCTGCTCGACGACGGCAAAGAAGGCGTCTACAAGGTCCGCATGGGATTTGTGGCCGAGGCCGGCGACAAAGCGGGCACACGCATTTTCGACATCCTGCTGAACGGAAAATCTGTCGCCGGAAACGTCGATCCCTTCATGGCGGCGGGCAAAGCCGGCAAGGCAGTCGTCAAAGAATTCAGCGGCGTCAAAGTGACCGGGACGCTGGAAGTCGGCCTCTTCTCAATCACGTCCGACAAAGCGCCGGCCATGCAATTCATCGAAATCATCCGCGAGGACATCCCGCCCACGAAGGTGACCAAACTGAACATCATCGACTGAGCGGAATAGGCCGGAGCAATGACGTCCATCACAAATCCAAATCAAGCGCCCGTCGCCTAACACGGCGGCAGAAAACGGAATGAATTCCGTTCTACTTTGAACCGCGCGTTCGCCAGCAGAGAAACTGAATAATGTTGTATCGTCAGGCCATACTTCGCGGCGCCGCGCTGGCATTTCTATTTTGCGGTGTGACAACTTCCCTCGCCTGCCGCTTTAACGTCCGCGACGTCGGCTTCGTCGATCTGGGCTCCAAGCCCTACCGACTTTACTGCTACGTGGATCGGAACACTCCCAAGGAACTGATCTCCCAGATCGGAGACATTTCCATCGCCGCCCTCCTGGATTCAAACATCGAACCGGAGGTCGTGCACGTCAGCCATCAGGACAACCACCCCAGCCTCATGTATCCGGCTGCGAACGCGGAGCGACCGATCGCGGCGCTGGTTTCGCCGGACGGCAGGTCGATTCCGTTAACCCTGCTCGATGATTCAAAAAGCAACAGCGCCGAATCGCTCTGGACCGCTTTCGAGTCAATCTACGAATCTCCCTGGCGCGACAAGGTCATGGAATCCGTTCTCAACACTTACGGCGCCGTCATTCTGCTCGAAGGCGACGATGCGGCGGAGAATCACAAAGCCCGCGCGGCGGCGGACAAATCCATCGCCGCCATCGCCAAGTTGATCCGTGACGAGAAGCTTGAGAAGGAGATTAAAACTCCTCCCGTCCTCCATGTTCTGTCCCGCAAAGAGGCGTCGCGCGAAGGCATAACGCTCTGGGGCATGGGCATCGATGTCAACGAACCCGGCGCCCAGATCGCGATGCTTTACGGACGAGGCCGCAAGATCGGCAAGACCCTCAAGGGCGCGCAGCTCAACGACCAAACCGTTCACGCCGTTTTGAACACCATCGGCCTCAGTTGCGAATGCGGACTCGACCGCAGCTGGATGCAGGGCGGCATGATCCCGCTTAAATGGGGAGACGACATTCAAAGCCAGGTCGCGAAACACCTTGGCTTCGATCCCGAAAGCCCGGCCATCAAAATGGAGATGAGCCAGATTCTCTCCAAAGGCGGCGCCGGCCAGGGCGCGAAGATCAAAGTCGCCCAGGCCGACATCGACACCCTGCTCGCCGGCTATTCAGAAATCAGCGCAGCGGCCTCGGAGACAGTCCCACCCGCTGACGCGACAACCGCTTCTGACTCCACAAATTCAACGCCAGCGGCGTCAGACCAACAGCCTGCCGTCGCCGCCGTCACAAAGCTTTACGAAATCGATGAATCCAAAGGCGAGCCGATCGCGCCCGAAGAAACAAATGACAGCAAAAAGCGCCTCCGCCACATGATGATGTTTCTCGGCATGGTCGCGGTGTTCGTTGTGTTCGCGGGCGTGTTCGTCCTGTTCCGCGGGCGTTCGAGCGGTTGATCAGGAAAGATGAGCAGCGCTGCGTCACAATCTCCGAAGGATTCTTGGTTCAATCCCGAAACCCGGCAATCGCCTATACTCAACGATTCACCCTGGCGACGCACGTTCTCGAAAGCGGCAGAGGACAGCCGCACTCCAAGACCTGTCGGAACACGAACGGGCCTGGGATTGCGCGGCAGCGTCTTGGAGTGCGGCTGTCCTCTGCCGCTTTTGGACGTTCATACTTCCCAGCTCATCCCTCAGACCGATCAACGCCCGGCGGACCACGGACGACGGACCTGGAGCTTGGAGCGCACCACCCTCGCCCCGCCATGAAAGTCATTCCCCTCATCCTGAAGGAGATCGCGCATCGCAAGGGCAACGCTTTGCTCACCCTGATCGCCGTGGCGACCGCGGCCAGCTTTGTCGTCATCTTCTTCACGACCGGCGAAGCCTCCCAGCGCGAGACCAAGCGCAACCTTCGCGACATGGGCCAGAACCTGCGCATCATATCCAAGAAAACCGTCATGGACGACTTCTGGAATCAGGGCTACTCCGACGAATTAATGCCCGAGGAATGGGTCTACGAATTTGAGCATGTCAAAGGACTGTTCTACTCGCACCTGACGGCCACGCTGGAGCGGCGGATTGACTGGGACGGCCGCCCCGCGCTGCTCACCGGCATGTCCGCCGAAGTCGCCCCCCCGGGTCGCAAGAAACCTTCGATGGTCTACAACATCAAGGAGGGCGAGGCATTTCTCGGCTATGAACTCGCCCGCAGCCGCGACCTAAAAAAAGGCGATACCATCACCATCGCAGGCAAGAAGCTAACCGTCGCCAACACCCTCGCCGAAGCCGGATCGATCGATGACCTACGCGTCTCAGTCCATCTCAAGGACGCGCAAGCCATTCTGAATTTGCCGGGAAAGATCAACGAAATCCGCGCCCTCGATTGCTACTGCCGGCATCCCGACAAAGACACATTGACCGTGCTGCGCGAACAACTCGCAGATGTCCTGCCCGAAGCCACGGTCGTCAAGATGCAGGCCATCGCGCTGGCGCGGGAGAAGCAACGAACCATGATGGAGGACTATTTCGCGCTAATCATGCCGCTGGTCGTGCTGGCTTGCGGAATCTGGATTGGCGCCCTCGCGTTCCTGAACGTGCGCGAGCGGGTGGAAGAGGTCGGCATCCTGCGCGCGCTGGGTTACGGCGGCGGCAGCGTGGCCGGACTGTTTCTCGGAAAAGCGATCCTCCTTGGCCTCATCGGAGCCGCCGTCGGTTTCGGAATCGGAAGCGGCGTCGCCCTGAAATACGGCCCCGAAATGTTCAAGCTCACGGCGAAGAGTCTGAAGCTCGACTACACCCTGCTCGGCTGGCTGCTCCTTGGAGCGCCCCTGTTCGCCGCGCTCTGCAGCTTCCTGCCAACCATGATCTCCGTCGCCCGCGATCCCGCCGATTCCCTGCGCCAGGACAACTGAACCGCCGATATGCGAAGACATTTTTTTCAACCACGGATTGCACGGATGGAACCGGATAAGGAAAAGGCGCTTCGCCGGAGCGCTAACAACTGTTCTTCCTGTCCGGTCCCATCCGTGTTATCCGCGCAATCCGTGGTTAAATGTATTTCAGGAAATCCGCGGTCATGATTCGTCTGCAAAAAGTTTCCAGGAGCTACGCCACCAAACGCGGCGAGGTGATCGCGCTGCCTGAGTTCGACTGCGAAATCGAGAAGGGCGAGTTCGTCTCGATTGTCGGACCCAGCGGCAGCGGCAAATCCACGCTGCTTTTGATGATGGGCGCGATGCTGCGGCCGACCGCCGGCACGGTGGAGTTGAACGGACGCGACCTCTATTCCCTCAGCCCCGGCGCGCGGGCGCGACTCCGCTCCACCGAAATCGGCTTCGTGTTTCAGATGTTCCACCTCGTCGCCTACCTCTCCGTGCTGGACAACATTCTCATTGCCGCGCGTGAACTGGAAGCGACCGCGGCGCTGCAAAAGGCGGAGAAGCTGATCGATGAAATGGGCCTGTCGCATCGCATCGGACACAAGCCCTCGGAACTCAGCGCCGGCGAACGACAACGCGCCGCCATCGCGCGCGCCCTGATCACCTCCCCCAAACTGATTCTCGCCGACGAACCGACCGGAAATCTCGACCCGGAGAACGCGGACGAAGCAGTGAAGCATCTGAAGAAATTCCAGACTGACGGTGGCACGGTCGTCATGGTGACCCACGGCACGGCCGCCGATCAGGCGGCCGACCGGGTCATTCGACTCCGGCAGCAATAACCTGAACAATTCCAACTCATGGCCAAACTCTACGACCAACTCGACGAGCGGCTGCAACGCTTCATTCTCGATCAAAAGATGTTCTTTGTGGCGTCGGCGCCGCTCAGCGGCGAAGGCCGGGTCAACCTTTCGCCCAAAGGATTCGATTCCTTTCGCATCCTCGATCCCAAAACGGTCGCGTATCTCGACTACACCGGCAGCGGCGTCGAGTCCATCGCGCACCTCA
>JBLHKZ010000300.1:0-6867 GCA_047618185.1 Limisphaerales bacterium | reverse complement strand
GCGATCATGCGTTGAGCCTCTTCATTCCAAAAAGTCGCGCGGCGATCAACACCAATGTCGCGGCGGCAATCATGATCAACGCGACCGCCAACATCCCCTTCGTGTTGCCGGCCTGCATTTCCAGATAAACCGATGTCGGCAAGACCTCGGTGCGCATTCGCGTCGACCCGGCAAAAACCAGAATCGGACCAAACTCGCCCAGCGACCGAGCCCATGCCAGAGTCGCCGCCGCCAAAACTCCATGTTTCGCCTGCGGGATGATCACCTTCCAAAACGCCTGACTGCGGCTGCATCCCAGGGTCATGGCTACATCTTCAAACCGATGTGAAATCTGATCGAAAGTCACCCGCATGGTGCGAACCGCGAAGGCGCAGGCGACCATGAATTGCGCGAGAATGACCGCCGGCACCTCGAACACCACCTGATCGCTCACCCATCGAAAAGGCGGATAGTTGAAAAGAATCAAAAGACTGATCCCGATCACCAGCGGAGGCAGCACGATCGGGATGTCGAGAATGGCGTCGATTAAACTTTTCCCGCGAAACTCAAAACGCGACATCAAATAACCGATCGGCACGGCGACCCAAACCGACAACAGCGTGGAAATAGTGCAACTGATCAGGCTCAGCTTGATCGAATACTGAATCTCCGGCGTGGCCAGCGCCGCCATGATGGACTCCTTGTCGGTAAAGGCCACATCCGCCGCGATCATCAGGACGATCATCAGGACGTAGGCTCCGCCAAGCAGACAAAGTCCCAGAATAAACGGAGTGTCCGAGCGGGCGCGAAATGCGCCGCCTGACGACGGGGGATTCGGTTGAGGATTCGACGCCATAAACCGCAGATCAAAAGCGAACGACGTTTCTAGGTGATAGACCGCCTCCCCGACAACCTCGAACTTGCAAAGTCCGCGGGCGCGGGCGCCTCAAATTCTCGAAAAGTCTGGAATGCCGAGGACGGCGTCCCTTCAACCGCCGGACGATTCCGACTTCGCGTTCTCCGTTTTCGAATCGTCCTTCGCCTCCCAGGAAAAACCATTGCCCTCGAATCTCTCCTTCGACTGCGTCGAGAGAATCGTGTCCATCAGACGCGCCGTCAGGTTGGGAAATTTCGTCGCCTTGCCGACCGCGACGTTCTGCACGGCCCGAGCGCGCGGCAGGTCGATATGCACCAACTCGAAATTATCCGTGAGATGCTGGCAATTCGCCTCATAGACCAGGGCGACGTCCAGCTTCGTGTGTCCTTCCATCTTCAGAATCAATTCATGCGCGGTCGGCGATGTGACGATCACGGATTTCTTTTGCTCGAGCTCGGCCTTGACGCCGACCTGCTCGAACATCTGCCAGCTGAGCGCGCCGAGCGTGCTGTGCCGCGGCCCCGTCGTGCCGACCGACACCCCATCCTTCGTCAGATCCTTGAGCGAGTTGATCCCCTTCGGATTGCCCTTGCGAACGAGCATCACGACCCTCGTGCTGGATACGTCCTGGGGGGCGAGAAAATCTTTCTGAACCATGTCCATGTAGGTGACATCGCAAGTCATGAAGGCGTCCGGCATGGCAAACTCACCGGCTTCGATGTTGCCCACGATCGTGCCGCACCCCGCATAAGTCGTCTTGACCACGCAGCCCTCGCGTTTTTCAAATTCGGCGAACGTGTCCTTCAGAGCGTTGCGATTGACCCCGCCGCAGTAGGCGACGATCTCAGGAACGTCCTCCCACGAGTCGCCATTGATCGGCGTGAAATGATGCTTCTTGAACGAGGGCTGGCCTTTCTCCGGCGCGGCAAGATATCGCGCGAAGTGCAGCGCCTGCGTCGCTTTCGTCGTGCCCTCCGTTACATTGGCGGTGATCGTCGCCCGCCCCGGATTGAGCTCCGGCATCTCCAAAATTTTCAGGCCAAATTGTTTCGCGGTCGAATCCCAGAGAAATCCCGCCGCGACGCTGTCCGAGGTCTTCACCGCGCTGGCAGCCTCAGGCACGCGCGCATAGCTCACCTTTTTGCGCTCGTGGATCGCCTCCCATTTCCCAATCCCCGTAAGCACTTTCTTGGTCTTCTTTCCGACACCGGCCAGTTCGTCGCAAACAACAAAATCAACACCGCTTTCCAACAGCCCGTCGATGCTTTTAAAATCATGCGTCGAATCCGGCTTGACGGCGAGGACCAGTCGGAACTTCGCCAGCGGAATCGACTCCCGAGTCAGTCCCTTGCCTTTGGCGCGATCGGCAAAACTCTTATCGGCAGGAATGTAAAGGTCCGCGCGCGTCGTTCCGCTCTCCAGATCGAGCGCCAGCTTGCCCTCCATTTCGCCGCTAGAGCCGTAGTCGAGCCGGATCGTGACATCGAACTCCGCTTCGTACTGTTTGGCCGTCTCCTCGACCGGCTTGCGAATCCCCGCCGCGCAATAGACAACCAGGCTCTCCTTCGTGGTTTCCGGCAGCGCGGTTTGCTTCTTGAGAAGCGCGAACAGTCCGACCACCGCCAGAACTGAAACTACGCCGGCGATCAGCCAAACGTTGCTTTGGCGGCCATATTGATAATCTTCAGAACTCATGGTGTCAGGTCGCGGCATCATCCCGGTCAGCCCGGACTTTTCAATAATAATTCAAAACGATCGCTCGCCCCCTCGGGCGCTGAATTGCATGGGACTGCCTTCCCCCGAAACGCGAACGGGTCAAAAAACCGGTTGCTAGCGATAGCGGTCGACGATTTAATGCCGCCTTCCGCCGATTCGCGTAGGGTCGTCGGGAAGCGCTGCTATGCCTGACAAAAAAAATCCGAGAAAAAATGGGACTCCCGACATGGGCGGCCCGGACGACGACGCGCACGATGACCGCGCGCCCGGCGTCACGCCGCCCGAGTCCGACACTGAGACCAGTTTCATCAAGAAGCCCAAACTCGGCGACGGCGCTTCCAAGAAGAGAGACATCCCCAAAGGGCTTTGGCAGAAGTGCGACCAGTGCGACACGATGCTTTACGAGCGAGAGCTCGAGGAAAACCTCAAAGTCTGCCACGTCTGCGGCAAGCACTTCTACATTACCGGTCGGGAACGTCTCCAATCGCTCGTCGAACCGGATTCGTTCGAGGAATTCCACGCCGAGATGACCAGCGTCGACACGCTCGAATTCACCGGTGTCGCGTCCTACAAATCCAAGCTGATCGCCAGCCGCAAGAAGACCGGCCTCAATGACGCCGTCACGACGGGCCTGGCCCGCATCGGCAAACACGCGATTTCCCTGGCCATCATGAATTTTCGTTTCATCGGCGGCTCCATGGGAGCGGTCGTCGGCGAGAAAATCACCCGGGCAATTGAAGCGGGCACGCGCAGAAAACTGCCGGTGATCGTCATCTCGGCCAGCGGCGGCGCGCGGATGTACGAAGGCATGTTCAGCCTCATGCAGATGGCCAAGACCTGTGCCGCCCTCGCCTACCACGCCAAAGCGAAACTCCCCTACATCAGCGTGCTCACGAACCCAACCTACGCCGGCGTCATGGCGAGCTACGCCTCCGTCGGAGATCTCATCATCGCCGAGCCCGGCGCCTCCATCGGCTTCGCCGGCGCCCGCGTCATCAAGGACACCACCCAGGCGGAATTGCCCCCGGGTTTCCAGACTTCTGAATTCCTCAAGGACGCCGGATTGATCGACGCTATCGTTCCCCGCAACGAGATGAAGGCAAAGCTGGAATTCTACCTCGACTTCCTTCAGGGCGGCAGGAGCGGGACAAGTCCTGCAGGCGCCAGAACGCCAAAGAAACCATCGCCCAAGGCCGGCGCAACAAAGGCGAAGGCAAAGGTGAAAACCAAAGCGAAGGTGAAAGCCAAGGCCACGCCCCGAAAAAAGGCGCCCGCAAAGGCCGTAAAGAAACGCGCCTGAACGATCGGCGCGCTTCAGCCGTCCTGGCTAATTCCCATCCGAGTCCTCCGCGACATCCGCGGTTAAAAAAGAATTCCGTGGATGCCTACCCGCGGATTCCGCCCGCCAGAAGCGTCTCGAAATGCGGGGGCTGATCCTCGCGCGCGACCACTGCGATCTCGATTTCCTCGAAACCCGCCTCTTCCAACCAGCGCTGCAAATCGCTCTTGGCGAATCCCAGCCAACGGTCGCCATAGAGTTCGCGCGCCTGCTCAAATTTATGCTCCAACAGATCCAGAATCATGATCTGGCCTCCCTTGCGCAAGATCCTCGCCGCGGACTTGAGCGTCGTCTCCGGACTCTCCGCGTGATGCAGAGCCTGACTCAAAATCACCAGGTCCACGCTGCGCGGATCAATCGGCGGCGACTCCAGATCGCCCAGCCGAAACTCCAGATTCTTGAGCCCGTTCTTCTTTGCCTTCTTCGCGCCGAAGGCCACCATCTTGTCCGAGTTGTCCACCGCGATGACCCGCTTACAACGCCGGGCCAGTAATTCGCTGAGCAGGCCTTCTCCCGATCCCAGATCCGCGACTTCGATCGGCGGCAACGCGCGCAGCAGTAAATGGCCGAAGGCCTGCCAGGATCGCCCCGGTCCGTAACTGCGATCGAATCGCCCGGCGACCTGATTGAAATACGCCTGTTCCTGATGCTGTCGTTCGCCCAACACGCGCCGAAGATTCACCCGATCGGCCTCATACTCGGGCAGCTCCTTCGCGCCCGTAACCGCCACTTGAATGAAACTCTTCGCCGCCGAGTCCGCGTCGCCCCGCCGTTCATAAAAAGTCCGCTTCCCCTTTCGCTCCGATTCCAGCAATCCGGTTTCCACCAACACTGCAAGATGCGTCGAGATTCGCGACTGCCCCATGCCGGTGATTTCCTGTAACTCGTTGACAGAAAGTGCCCCCCCCTCCAGCAGCGCCACAATGCGCAACCGGGTCGGATCAGCGAGCGCGCGCAGATATTTCAGTGTTTGGGGCATGATTTAAGACTTTCTCAGACTTCCTTCAGCTTTTCCCCGAAAAAGGGATTGACGCCAACTAAAACGAACATATCATCTTATCTTGATACGTGAATATGTATTAAAGCAACGACTGGCTGTCTATTAAAATTTCATGAACAACAATTGCATTTTTTCATCGGAGTCCGTTGGCGAAGGTCACCCGGACAAAGTTTGCGACACGATTTCAGACGCGATCCTCGACGCCTGCCTCGAGCAGGACCGTAAGAGCCGCGTTGCCTGCGAAACCTTCGTCAAGAGCAACCAGGCCATCATTGGCGGCGAAGTCACCACGAAGGCCAAATTCAATCACGAGGAGGTCGTCCGCGACGCCATTCGCGGAATCGGCTACGTGAACGACGATGATGTCTTCCACGCAGACAAAGTCTTTTTCAGTAACTTTCTAACGACCCAGAGCGGCGACATCGCTCAGGGCGTTGACGCCGCCGCCGCCGAAGGCAAGGACACCGCCGAACAGGGCGCGGGAGATCAGGGCCTGATGTTCGGCTTCGCCTGCGACGAGACCGACGAATTGATGCCGGCGCCGATCATGTTCGCCCATCATCTCGGACGCGCGCTGACGAAGATCCGCAAGGCCGGCGGCGCCAAGTGGCTCCGTCCCGACGCCAAGAGCCAGGTCTCCGTGGAATACAAGAACGGCAAACCCGTTCGCATCACCAGCGTGGTCATATCCACCCAGCACGCCGAAGATGTGACGCACAAGACCCTCCGCGATTTCATCATCAGCAAGGTCGTCAAGACAACGCTTCCCAAGAGCCTGCTTAAAAAGGACACCCAGTTTCTCATCAACCCGACCGGCCGATTCGTCGTCGGCGGACCGCAGGGCGACGCGGGCCTCACCGGCCGCAAGATCATCGTCGACACCTACGGCGGCATGGGTCGCCACGGCGGCGGAGCCTTCAGCGGCAAGGACCCCTCCAAGGTCGATCGCAGCGCAGCCTACATGGGCCGCTACGTCGCCAAGAATATTGTCGCGTCCGGCGTCGCCACCAAAGCCGAAATCCAATTCGCCTACGCGATCGGCTTCCCCGATCCGGTTTCCGTCGCCGTCGACACCTTCGGCACGGGCCAGGTCAGCGATGAGAAAATCACCCAGGCCGTTCAGGAAGTCTTCAGCTTCAAGCCCGCCGACATCGTCAAACAGCTCAATCTGCTCCGCCCCATCTTTTCGAAGACCACGAACTATGGACATTTCGGAAAAGTGGACGATCTAGACGCCATCACTTGGGAAAAGACCAACAAAGCCGCCGCCCTGCGCAAGGCGCTGAAGTAACCGACTCTCAACTCAAAAATACTCTCAACTCGTAACAAAATGAACACCACCACAGAAGAAGCCCCCCAGACCGACGTCTCGACAGACGTCGAATACAAAATCAAAGACCTTGCCCTCGCCGAATTCGGCCGCAAGGAACTCAACATCGCCGAGTACGAAATGCCCGGCCTGATGTCGATTCGTCAGCAACACGCCGCGGCCAAACCGCTCGCCGGCGTCCGCGTCACCGGATCGCTGCACATGACGATCCAGACCGCCGTCCTGATCGAGACGCTCGTAGACCTCGGCGCCTCCGTTCGCTGGGCCAGCTGCAACATCTACTCCACCCAGGACCATGCCGCCGCCGCCATCGCCAAAGCCGGCATTCCGGTGTTCGCCTGGAAGGGCGAGACGCTCGAGGAATACTGGTGGTGCACCTACAAGGCGCTCATTCACGCCGATGGCAAAGGACCGGAGCTGATCGTCGACGACGGCGGCGATGCCACTCTGCTCATCCACAAAGGCTACGAACTCGAGAACGGCGACGATTGGGTCAACTCCCCGTCCGGCAACCACGAGGAGAAGGTCATCAAAGATCTGCTCAAGGAGGTTCACGCTGAGACCCCGACGCGCTGGCACGATGTCGTCGCCGATCTTAAAGGCGTTTCCGAGGAGACCACCACCGG
>JBLHKZ010000299.1:0-6935 GCA_047618185.1 Limisphaerales bacterium | reverse complement strand
AATAACGCGATCGCATCTTTCGGTTTTTTTATGATCGCCTCAACCACAGCCGAGACGATGGCACAGCTTTGATGACATCGAAAGGGATGATGGCGCATGACGGCGTTGAGAGATTCGAGAGTCCGGGTTGTCTCGACGTTCGGCTTTTAAATTTATCAAATCGTGGGTAGTAAAGTCCCGACGTATGATCGAAACGACAGTTTCAGAAGCCAGTCTGGCTGAAGGTGCGGCGCTGGCAGGGAAGCGCCCGAGGCCGACGAATCCTTTCGTCCGATTCGAAAGGGCCGACGTGGAGCGGAGCATTCCGGAAGTGTTTGAGGAGAAACTCTCGTCGTTCGGCGACCGTGTGGCGATTCACGACGACGATCAATCAATCGTCCATGAAGAGCTGAACGAACGGGCCAATCGACTGGCGCATAGGATTTTGGATGATTGCGGCGACGCGTCGGAGACAGCGTGTCTGCTGGTTCGAGATCAAAGCGTGGAAGTGATCGTCGCGATTTTGGGCGTTCTAAAAGCGGGCAAGATCTACGTTCCGTTGGATCCGGCATTCATCCGGACGGAAAGGGCAGGCCGCATATTGGAGGACACTGGAGCAAGATTGATTGTGACAGACGCGGCAAATCTGGCGGCCGCGAAGGAGCTTGCGGGTGGCAAGCGGCGGGTCGTCAATCTCGACTCACTTCCTGAGGGGCCTTCCTGCCGTAATCCGCGAATCGCTCTGAAACCTGAAACGCCGGCTTGTCTGCTGTACACTTCAGGTTCGACGGGGCGACCCAACGGTGTGATTCACACGCATAGGACCGTGCTCCGCAATAACCGTCACTACATCAACGAGCATCGTCTTGGTGTGGAGGATCGATTGCTGCAGCTGTCTTCGGCCGGTGTCGTCGGGGGGATGCGAACACTTTTCGGCGCGCTGTTTTCTGGAGCCGTGATCGTTCCCTACAACGCTCGCGAGAGAGGCGTGGCCAAGCTTGCGGCGTTTTTGGGCGAACGGCGAATTACCGGGATTCAGACCGTGCCGACAGTATACCGCCATTTAATTCAATCGCTGCGAGGCGACGAACGCCTCGACGCGATTCGGATTGTTCGACTTGGCGGTGAGCCAATACTTGCAAGGGAGTTGGAGTTGTTCAAAAAGACGTTTCCCTCGGACGCTCTGTTTATCAATGGATTGGGAACCACCGAGGTGGGGACGATCAGCACGTACTTTGCTGACAAGGACACGGAGCTGGAGACCGCCTGTCTCCCGGTTGGGTGGCCGGTTGATGACGTTGAGGCGTTGATTCTGGACAAGGATGGCGAGCAAGTGGCCAACGGGCAGACCGGAGAAATCGCGGCGCGCGGTGAATTTCTTGCGGCGGGTTATTGGGGGCAGCCTGAGCTGACCGCGGCCGCCTTCAAGCAATGCCCGCGGGATTCGCGCAAGCGAATCTATCGCACCGGCGTCCTGGGACATTTCTTGCCAGACGGCAGTCTGATGCACCTCGGACGAAAGGATTTTCAGGTTAAGGTGCGTGGGTTTCGAGTCGAAGTTGGCGAGGTTCAGGAGGCTCTGCTGGACTTCAGCCGGGTCAAGCAGGCTGTCGTGGTCGGGCGCGAGGGCGACGGAGGCGATCATGAGCTCGCGGCCTATGTCGTGATGGAGGGGAAATCCTCGGCCACGGCGGCAGAGCTGCGTCGCTTCCTCGAACCCAAGCTGCCTGGCTACATGATTCCAACCAGGTTCGTGATGCTGGATGAGTTGCCGTTGACCGCCACCGGCAAAATCGATCGAAGGGCGCTGCCCGAGCCTTCGCTCGTCCTATCCGTCGGCGAAGACTCGGGCGAGGCTCCGCAGGGAGAAGTCGAGATCGCGCTGGCGGAGATCTGGAAGAAACTCCTGCACCGGACTTCGGTCGGTCGGTGTGAGAACTTTTTCGATCTCGGTGGAGACTCTCTGAGGGCGGCGAGTTTGTTCGATGAGATTGAGTCTGCATTTGGTTGCGCGCTCCCGCCAGCGTTGTTGGTTGACTCGCCGACCATTGAAAAACTGGCGCATTCGATTGGCGGCTCAGCCGGATTGGGCGAGGGGCTTGTTGCGCTGCAGACTCAAGGCGTTCGGCCGCCGCTTTATCTCATTCCGCAGGCCGGAGGAGACGGCGTTATTTACCGGGACTTGCCCGCATTGATGGGAGTCGATCAGCCGCTTTTTGGCCTGCGTCCGCCCGGGTTGAGCGGTCCGTCGAGTTTTGATGAAAGCGTGCGGGAGTTGGCCGTGGGCTACGTGAGTGAGATTCAGAATTTTCAGCCAGAGGGCGCGATTCATCTCGGTGGATTTTCCTTTGGCGGATCGGTCGCCTGGGAGGTCGCGTGCGAATTGAGCGAACGCGGTCGGCGGGTTGCTTTTCTCGGCCTGTTCGACAGCTACGGACCCGGCATCGGGAACGCCGCTTTGTCTGGTGGTTGGAATCCCTGGAGGAGGTCGCGGCGATTTTTCTATCGGATGGCGCAAAAGGCCCGCTTGCATGCGGCCGTCCTCGCCGGCCTGGAAGGAAACGAGAAGTCGGCCTATTTGAGAAAGCGCGCCGCCGGGAAATGGAAGGCCTTGTTCCGTGTTCTCAAGGCTCGTAAGAAGCGGCCCAAAGAGGAGTTGCTGGACAAGATTTACCAGCGCGACCTGGCCGCTCTTAGAACCTGGCGACCGCGAACGTTGGCTGGCGACGCAACCTTGTTTCGCTGCGCTATTCATTTTCATCCGGAGCAGACCAGGAGCCTGGATCTGGGCTGGGAGCAATATTGCGGAGGGCGTCTGAATGTCGTCAATCTGCCCGGATATCACAGCCTCATGTTCACCGCGCCGTTTGCGAAACAAGTCGTCGGGGAACTGACGGAATGCCTCGAAGACTGCGGCGCGGAGTCTGACGAGAATTAGTCAGCTTGTTCCGAATCGCGGGATGCGTCGCGGCATGTTCTCAACGCGGTTCCGGGCGAGGCAGCCATTCGTCGTAATGCTTCGCGCTTTGCCCGATCCAGTAAGGCGAGGAGCCCCAGAGCGGGACGGTCGGCAAGCCTGCCTCCCACTCGCCCAGTTGACGAAACAGATCTCTGAATTTGTCCGCGTCATCGTCGGCAAGATCCCTCGCTTCGGCGAGGTCCGTTCCGGGTTGAAACAGCTGTGCCGGGCGGTGAGAAAGGCGGATCAGTTTGTCGTCGCCGTGGCGAATGGCGGTCTGGCCCTGGAGTCGCCAGAACAGGGTGCGCTCCGCCGGCTTTTGCTCGCCTTTCAAGTGGGGCAGCAGGTTGATGCCGTCGTAGGCGCCGAAGCGTTCGACGCCTTGGTTAAACATTCGCTTGTCCTCGTGAGACAGCGGCTTGCGCAGGGGCAGCGGCTCGGCTCCCGCAGCGGCGAGAAACGTCGGCAACAGATCAAGGCTGGATGCCGGGCTGTCGTAGCTCTTGCCGGCCGGCAGAACGCCCGGCCAACTCCAGAACATCGGCACGCGCACGCCGCCTTCGCGCAGGCAGCCTTTGACGCCCGAAAGAGGGCCGTTCCAACTGGCGTTGGAGGTCGCGCCTCCGTTGTCCGAGAAAAAAACGATCAGCGTGTTCTTCGTTTGGTCGCTCTCCTTCAATAGATCCCGGACGCGTCCGACGCCGCGGTCCAGGGCGAACATCATGGCGGCATAGGTCCGTCGCTTCTTGTCCTCGATATGGCTGAACCGGGCCAGATCCTCCTCGGTCGCATGCATCGGGCCGTGGGGCGCGTTGTAGGAAAGAAAGAGGAACCAGGGTTTGGTTTCATCGTTCTGTCGTTTGATCCAGCTCAGCGCCTCATCGGTGAAAAAGTCCGTCAGGTAAGGGGTGGAGAATTCCGTCAGGGGCTCGCCGTTTCGATCCAGCTTGTTCTTCCTTGGATCGGGGAAATAGCCGTGGCCACCGCCCTGCATGCCGCAGAAGTAGTCGAAGCCCCTTTCGTTCGGATGGAATCCCGCGCCGATGCCCAGATGCCATTTGCCGATGAGTCCGGTGGCGTAGCCCGCCGCGCGCAGATGATCGCCCAGCGTGTGTTCGCCGGGCGGCAATCCCAGCAGTTCAGGACGGGTTGCGTAATTCGACGCCGCCTGATTCATATTTCCCTCGTAGCCAAAGCGCCGCGGATCGCGCCCCGTGATGAGCCCCGCGCGCGAGGGGGAGCAAACCGGACTGGCGACGTAGCCCTGGCTGCAGAATACGCCCGATTTTGCCAGCGCATCCAGATGCGGCGTTTTCAGAAGTTGGCTACCGGTGAAGCCCAGGTCGCCGTAGCCCATGTCGTCGGCGAGAATGAAAAGGATGTTGGGCTTGTCGGTCGCCGTTGCTGGAGCGGCGAACGAGCCGAAGATCAGGCCGCAAATGAGGAAGCGGAGTGGAGAATGGCGCATGCGATTGGATGTAACGGGTTCGGCGATCGGAATTCAACATTGTAGCGCTGGCTGGACGGAGTTCAGATTTTGGGAATCGATATTGCAATGAAGCGGAACCCACCCCCGGCCCTCCGAGGAGGGGAACTGCACAAGGGGCAACAGTCGCGCCTCCTGGGAGGGGTTTCGGCGCTCTAAACAATGTCGCTATGAAAATTCTCAAGACTCCGCTTTAAAATGGCACGGATTCCGGCGCCGGCACACAGCTATCTACCTGGCCAGAGTGGCGCTTTCGAAGCTCGTCCGGGAATAATGATATTCCGAACGAGTATGTTCGCTGTGGCCGCCGAGGGACACCGAGGACGGCGTTCGTCTCCGTTGTTGAGAGGGATGCCGTCCTCGGTGTCCCATGTTTCTGTTGTTGGAGATACGCCCCAGCCGAGATCGCTTCAGGAAATTGATTCGATTTGCGTCCCGCTTCGGGGGACAATCATCTGATGAGAAAGAAAGCTGAACGGGCGCCGAGGGAACGGGAAGAATCCCTGTGCCCCTGCAAGAGCCGGCTGACCTACGCGGAATGCTGCATGCCCTTTCACTACGGCAAGGCAAAACCAGGGACGGCCGAGAAACTGATGCGTTCCCGATTCAGCGCCTACTTCTTCCGCCTGGCTGACTATCTGGTCGAGACGACCCATCCCGACACGCGAGAGCCGGAATTGCTGAAGGAATTGAACCGCACTCTGCATCAGGCGAACTGGAGCTTTCTGACCATCGTCGAGACGGTCAAGGGCGGCAAAGACGACGCCACCGGAAAGGTCGAATTCATCGCCGACTATTTTTCGAACGGAGAGCCCCAACAGCTTCACGAACGATCGAGATTTAAACGCTACAAGGGAGCGTGGAAATATCTGGACGGCAAATCCTGAGCCTGTAGCTCTGGTGTTTTAAAGGGCGCCTGGCTGGTTGAAAATCGAAGAGGAGAAAGCCAATGGCAGACTGCGAACAACAAATCGCGAAGTTTCTTCAGCCGTTCCGTGAGGAGATCGCTTCGCTCGCGCAAGCCTTGCGGACTTATCTGAAGACTGTGATCAAGAGTCGGAAAGCCGGGAAATGACACCATTAGATAGGACTGAAAGTTGAAACGACTTAAGTCACTCGTTTGCGCGTTGGTAGCCAGAATCAGAAGCAGGCCGATTCTGACCGCGATCGGCATGTTCCTTGTCGTCGGATTTGGGTGGGTGTTTTTCGTCGATGACAACGGCGATCTTCCCGTGTATCAAGGCAAGACGGTCGAAGAGTGGTTTTATGGCGAGAAGGGCCATTTTGGATCGCAGAAAACCAGGCAGGTGGCTGAGGCCGTATTCGAGGATATGGGGCCAGACTGCGTTCCCTTTCTCATTCAGAATCTTCGAAAACGTGAAACCTGGGTCAGCGAGTCCTATCGGAATATCCATTCCAAGCTTCCGGATTTCATTCAAACCAGGACGCGACCGCCGCGGGCTGTCTCCTATTTGCAGACGGTCACGTTGTCGCATCTTCGGAAGCTTCCGGATTCGGCTCTCGATTTTCATGCGCCCGAGCTGATGGCCGCGGCGCTTGGCATTCAAGATCCCAACACCCGATTTCAGGGATTTTATGCGATTCAATACGTGGCGCTGAGGGGAGACCCCCACGAGAAAACGGCGTTCTTTGCGGCGCTGCTAAAAGATCCGGATTTTCGCCTGCAGTTTCAGGCCGCGGTGATGCTTGCAGGCATCGACAAGACGTTTACCGACGGAATTCCGATACTGATCGAGGGAGTGACCAACCGGACGCTGATGACTTCGAGTTTTCCCCAACCGAATTTCGCGTTTATGCAGAGACGCCCCCCCCGTCATCCCAGACCAGGCTATGATTCTTCAAAAGGAGGCCCACGTAGCGTTGGCGAGAGTCTCCCCGGCGTTGGCGGAAAAGCATGCGGTGAAAGGTCCTGTATTGCCGACGCGCGCGGAAGTTCCCACGTTGATTCGCGCCCTTTCCAGCTCCGATTCAAAACAGAGGGTCCGCGCGGGAACGGCTCTGGAAAAATTGTTCGCGTCCGATCCGCAGGCGCTCAGGCGCAATCAGGGCGACCGTGTTTTGAACTATTTTGCGCTTCAGGCGGCTGTGGGAGGGCAGACCATTGACGCGGATGTCACCGAGGCGTTGGCGCGCGTTGAAACAGCGGGCGGGGACTGGGATAACGCCATTCAAAGCGGGCTGAAGGATCCGTTTGAGCGAGTTCGTTTGGTGGCCATTCATCGGCTGGGAAGTCGCGGCGATCAGAATGTCTCGGCTGAAAGTCTTCGGCTGCTGGTTGATGCGCGGGCTGAAACCGGCCTCGATATACTGAACGCCGTTTCGAAGGCGATTCGGGGACTGCGTAAGAACGGGGCTCCGATTGACGAACAATTGGATCTTGCTCTGGCGCGGGCTCCGAAATTTGAAAACCAGCTTGGTCTGATCCACGAAACCGAATTGGCGACCGCCGAAGCGGTCAAGACCTTGCGCGCGATCTTGGGGAGCGGAAGC
>JBLHKZ010000298.1:0-6956 GCA_047618185.1 Limisphaerales bacterium | reverse complement strand
ACGATGTCCGCAAGATCGATGCCGGCATTCTGGAGCTTCGCGACGGCGAATCGGGCCTTGCTCAACCGGGCCTCGAGGTCCTGTTTGCGATCGACGAAGCGCTTAGCCTCGGTGGCGCTGATGTCGCGCTCGTCGCGCTTGACGCCGGCAAAGACGGACCAAAGATTGTAGTACTCACGCTGGCTGATGGGATCGAGCTTGTGGTCGTGACAACGGGCGCAGTTGACGGTCATGGCGACGGTTGCGGTCATCACCTGGGTGACGATGTCGTCGAGATCGTCGGCCCGCGCGGCGCGGCGCAGGACGGGGCTCTTGGTCTCAACCTGTCCGACATAGTCCCACGGTCCGGCGGCCAGAAAGCCGGTCGCAATAACGGCGTCCCGATCGTCGGGCGCGATTACGTCGCCGGCGATTTGCTCGCGGATGAAATGGTCGTAGGGTTTGTCGTCGTTGAAGGCGCGAATGACATAGTCGCGATAGGGCCAGGCGTTGTCGCGCCGCTTGTCGCGTTCGAAGCCGTGGGTGTCGGCGTAATGGGCGATGTCCAGCCAATGACGGGCCCAGCGTTCGCCGAAGTGCGGCGAGTCGAGAAATTCGTTCACGAGTTTCTCGTAGGCCATCGGATCTGGATCGACCACAAATCGTTCGATCCGCTCCGGGGTGGGAGGCAGGCCGTGAAGATCAAAGCTGAGTCGACGGATCAATGTCCGCCGATCCGCTTCGAGTGAGTGAGCGAGGTTGCGGGTCTCCAGAATTGCGAGAATGAAGCGGTCAATGGGATTGCGGACCCAGTGGTCTGAGGCAACGGCGGGCGGCGTTGGCCGGGACGAGGATTTTAGCGACCAGAGATCCTTATCAGCGGCCGATGCGACATTTGCCAACGCAAGCATGGCAAACACCAGGATTGGCAGGGTCGCACGAGATTGCACTGGATCTTGACCGTTGGGATTCGCCACGGGGGCAGTAAGCGGCGCTCAAAAATGGGCGTCAAGGGATTTGGATTTGGGCAATAAAGGCTATGAATTTTCGCTTGTGGATTGCGGTTTGTTTGAGAAATCTCCGACCACTCTATGAAAAGCCCATCTGACTCCAATCCGTCTCGCAGAGACTTCATCAAGACTTCGTCAGCCGTCGCCGCCGGCGCGATCGCATTTCCTTCCATCACGCTCGGCGAGCCCGACAGCCGCAAACTGAAGATCGGCTTCATCGGCTGCGGCGGTCGCGGCACAGGCGCGGCGTCGCAGGCGTTGAAGGCTGATAGCAACGTCGAGCTGTGGTCGATGGGCGATGTGTTTCAGGAGAAGATGGATAGTTCCTTGCAGACCCTGGCGAACACGGCCGGAGTGGATCCCGAGCAGCTTAAGGTGGATCCGAAGCGACAATTCGTCGGTCTGGACGCCTATGAAAAGGTCCTGGACAGCGGCGTCGACGTCGTGATTTTGACTACGCCTCCGGGCTTTCGTCCGATGCAGTTCAAGGCGGCGGTGGAGGCGGGTAAGCATATCTTCCTGGAAAAACCGATGGCCACGGACGCGCCGGGGCTGCGGCAGGTGATGGCTTCGGTCGAGGAAGCGAAGAAAAAGAACATCTCGGTCGTGGCTGGATATTGCTGGCGTTACGACTATGCCCGCCGGGAATTTTATCGACGTATCGCGGAGGGGCAGATTGGCGACGTACGGGCTATTTACGCGACCTATTACACCGGGCCTGTGAAATCGATGCCGGCGGACGACGCTCGCGATCCATCCTGGAGCGACATCGAGTGGCAGGTGCGCAACTGGTATAATTTCACGTATCTCGGAGGCGACGGGCTGGTCGAGCAGGCGATTCACAGCGTGGACAAGATTGCGTGGGTGATGAACGACGTTCCGCCCTTGAGCTGTGTGGCGGTCGGAGGTCGGCAGATCCCGAACAACGCGGGGAATATTTTCGATCACTGCGAAGTGAACTATCTCTACAAGGACGGCGTGCGCGGATTCCTGGGGTGCCGGCAACAGGACAAATGTCATGGCGAAAACAACGACTACATCATCGGCGCGACCGGCACGGCGGAAATCTCGCGCGGTCAGTTGAAAATCTTTAACGGCGAGGACAAATGGCGCTATGAGGGGCCGAAGCCAAACATGTATCAGGTCGAGCACAACGAAATGTACGCGGCCATTCGCGCGGGCAAGCCGTTGAACGACGGCGATCGGATGTGCACCAGCACGCTGATGGGCATCATGGGCCGGATGGCCGCCTACACCGGAGCGCAGGTGACGTGGGAGATGGCGCTGAATTCGAAGGAGGACTTGTTTCCGAAGGATTTGAACTGGGAAAGCGGCGAGCACGCGCCGCCGGCGATCGCCCAGCCGGGGCTGAGAAAATTCATCTGAAGCGCGGCCTGATTAATCCGGCGAAGAGCTGAGCGCTTCCTGAATTTTCGCTCGAAGACTGTCGGCCTTAAAGGGCTTTTGAATAAAGCCCGCAAGGCCTTTTCCTGCGAATCGGTTGATGGCCTCCTGCTCGTTGAAGCCGCTCATCAGCAGCACTCGCGCGTCTTTGTTGATGCGGCGAATTTCGCGAAAGGTCTCCTCGCCATCCATATTGGGCATGGTGAGGTCGAGCAGGACCAGTCGAATCGGGTCGCTCAATTCGCGGAATCGTTTCAGGCCCTCCACCCCGTCGTTCGCGGTCGTGACTTCGAAGCCGAAAGCGGTGAGCATTTCGCCGGCGACAATGCGCACGGTTTCCTCGTCGTCCACGATCAGGACGCGCCCGTCGTAGGCGATCTGGGGTTTATCGGCTCCATCCAGTTCCGCCGTCGTGGCCGATCCTTCGGCGCAGGGAAGGAGCAGCTTGAAGGTCGTGCCCTCGCCGGGTTCGCTGTAGACCTTCAGGGCGCCCGAATGACCGCGGACGATGCCGAGGACGGCGGCGAGTCCCAGCCCGCGACCGGTGAACTTGGTCGTGAAGAAGGGATCGAAGATTTTCGCCTGGGTCATCAGATCCATTCCGCAGCCGTTGTCGCTGACCTCGAGGATGACATAGTTGCCCGGCTGCAATTCCTCGCCGTGTTGCGCCAATTCGAGGTAGTCGCGATCCACCTGTTGAAGTCGGGTGGCGAGAGTGATGACGCCGTTCTTGTCGCCGATGGCTTCCGATGCGTTGATGACCAGATTCATGACGATCTGGCGCAGCTGGGTCGCGTCGGCCATGATCGGCGGAAGGTTGGGCGTGTGATTAAATTTCAGGGCGGCCCGTTTGCTCACGGAAAGCTCAAGCAGATGCGTCGTGTCGTGGAGCAGGAGGTTGAGATCGATGTGCTCGATCACGAAGCGGCCCTTGCCTGAGTAGGCGAGCATCTGAGAGCAGAGATCGGCGGCGCGGGTGGAGGCCTGTTCGATCTGGTCAATGTAGCGAAGGATCGAGGAATCTGGAGGCAGCTGCATGCGAGCGAGGCTGGCGTTGCCGAGCACTCCGGTCAGGAGATTGTTAAAGTCGTGGGCGATGCCGCCGGCCAGCACTCCCAGACTTTCGAGTTTTTGGGTTTCTTGGAGTTTCTCCTCCATTCGTTTGCGTTCGGCCTCGGCCTCCGTGAGGTCGGTGATGTCAGTGACGAGGGCGGTGACGCCGATGACTTTGCCGTTGGCCTGAATGAGCGGAGTGTTGTGCCAGTCGCACTGGATGATCCTGCCAGACTTGTGCAGGTTTTCATTTGTGCTTCTTAAACCGCCGGATTTCTTGAAGAGGTTGGTCCAAATCTCGTTGACCTGTTTGCGGGCGGATTCGGGAATGATAAAGGACGCGTGTTGGCCTAGGGCCTCGGACCGGGTGTAGCCGAAGATGCGCTCGGCGGACGGATTCCAATCCGCGACGCGGAAATCGGGATCCCATTCGATGACTCCGAGCGGCGTTTGCCGGATGTGGAGATCCTGGCGCTGGTGTGCCTTGCGGAGCTCCTCCTCGGCCAGTTTCTTTTCGGTGATATCCCAGAAAACGCCCTGCATGCCGATGACCTTGCCGCTGGCGTCGTGCACGGGCGTCTTGAGGGTTTGCACGAAGGATCGGGAGTCGACGGCGGATTCGTATTCTTCGACCAGTTCGATGGTTTCCTCGGCTTCGATCACGCGCCGATCGTCTTCGCGGTATTTTTCCGCCAGTTCTTTGGGGAAGATGTCAAAGTCGGTCTTCCCAATAATTTCCTCCGACGTCAGGCCGAGTTCTTCGCAGTATTGCGGGCTCATGAAGGTGATGCGGCCTTCCAGGTCCTTGCGGAACACGTTCATGGGAATTGTGGCCACGAGCGACGCGTAGAGCGCCTGGGAATCCTGCAACCGTTGTTCGGTCACGGCGCGTTCGGTGATTTCCACGGCGGCGCCTCCCAGCCAGGTTTTTCCGTCGGGCCCAGGGAAGGGGAATTTGGAGACCAACCAGTGACGTAGACGTCCGTCGAATGTGGGGATCTCCTCGACGAGTTCCGTTGGTTCGCCTGACTTCAGGACTTGCAAGTCTTTGGCATGGGTTCGATTCGCGAATTCCGCAGGCAGTATGTCGTGGCTGGTTTTGCCGATCGTCGAGGCTCTCGAGCAATTGAACACCTCCTCGTAGGCGTGATTGATGAATTGGATTTTCAACTGGTCGTCTTTGACCCAGGCGATGGTCCGCGTGTTGTCCATGAAGGCGCGAAATCGTTTGTCGCTCTGGCGCAACGACTCCTCCGCTTCGATGCGCGCAGTGATGTCGAAGGCCATGCCGCCCGTCCAGGTTTCCCCTTTCTCGCCGCCGAAGGGGAACTTCTTGACGAGCCAATGCTTCACCACTCCGTCGGCGCCGGGGACTGCTTCGATGATCTCGGTTGCTTCGTCGCTTGCCAGGACGGACGCGTCATTGGCCCGAGTCTGGTCCGCATTTTCCCCGGGCATGAGGTCATAGTCCTCCTTGCCGATGATCTCGGCGGTCGTGCGGTTGAAGAGCACCTCGAACGCATGATTGATGTAGCGATATTGGAACTTGTCATCCTTGATCCAGGCAACGGCCGGGGAATTCTGCATGAAGGCAAGAAAGCGGGGGTCATTGCCTTCCAGCGACGTTGCGGGGGCGTCTGGGCTGTGGGGCGCGTCGCTCATAAGATTCGGGAACAAAGCGACATTGCCTTGATGCCTGCTGATTTCAACTTGCCCACTCCGGTCACGGTGGGCGTGATTCTAGCTACGGCCACCCGGGTTAGCAACGTCGCATGTCAGGACCGCGGGTGTCGGGGCGCCGACTTCGCTCGGGCCATCGGCAAATCAGGATTATTGACGGTAATCGCGACTTTGCGCTTCCCGCGTAGCCCGGCTTTACCTACGGTCACCGTCGAATCCAGAACCCGTCATGCAGCGCCAACTTAAATTCAAACTGTCTCTCTTCAACTTCCTCCAATACTTCATCTGGGGAAGTTGGTATGTCAGCCTGGGGACCTATCTCGCCAACGGGCTTAAGTTTGGCGGGCAGGAGATTGGCGCCGCGTATGGAGCGTTCGCCATTGGTTCGATGATATCGCCGTTCTTCGTGGGACTGATCGCCGATCGCTATTTTCCCTCTGAAAAAATGTTGGCGGCGCTGTCGCTTGCGGGAGGCGTCGCTCTGTGCGCCTTGCCCGAAGTCACTACGTTCAAGACGTTCTATCCGACGCTCATACTCTATTGCGCGCTCTTTGCTCCCACGCTGGCGCTGGGCAATTCCCTGGCGTTGCATCACCTCAAGGACGCCAAGACGGCTTTTCCACGAGTGAAACTTTGGTCGGCTGTCGGTTGGATCGGAGGCGGCGTGACGCTCAGTCTTCTCAAGGGCGAACAGTCTTCCATACAATTCTATTTGGCCGGCGGCGTTTCGATAGCGCTCGCGATCTTTTCCCTGATGCTGCCGCATACACCGCCTCAGAAGACGGGAGCGGATGTCAGCATTGGTGAATTGCTGGGATTCGATGCGCTGGCTTTGCTCAAGAAACGGTCGTTCGCCATTTTTATCCTTTGCATGTTTCTCATCTGCATTCCGCTTTATTTCTATTTTGTGATGATGTCGATCTACCTCACGGAGCTGAAGTGGGAGGGCATCGCCGGCAAGATGACGCTCGCGCAGATTTCAGACATCGTCTTTATGTTTATGCTGCCAGTCATGCTGCGGACAATGGGGTACAAGAAAACGATCTTCCTTGGGATTCTCGCGTGGATTCTCCGCTATTTCGCGCTTGCCGGAAGCGTTGGTTTTGTGGCCATGCAGGCGCCCCTGATCTTTGCGGCGATTCTCTTGCACGGCGTTTGCTACGACTTCTTGTTTATCGCGGGACAGCTCTACGTCGATGATGAAGCCAATCCGCGAATCCGCGGGGCCTGTCAGGGATTCATCGCCTTTATTCTCTGGGGTGTGGGCGCGTTTGTGGGAACGATGCTGGCAGGCAAGGCGCTGGCGACGCACACGATCACTGGCGCGGATGGCGCCATCACACACAATTGGCAGAGCATCTGGCTGACGCCGGCGTGGCTGGCGGTCGGTGTGCTTGTAATCTTCGCTTTGTTCTTCAAGGAGCCTCCGAGCAAGGCGAAGGCGGAAAGCTGACCAACGAACTTTCGGAGTCCTGGGGGAAAAGGCCTGGCGCCCTGCTCAGCCGTCCTCGGAGGCGTCGGAAGTGATTTCCTCCTCGTAGGTATTGATGCTCTGAATGATGTCCTTTGCGTCCTGGTCGCTGATGCCCCGGCTTTGCAACGTTCCCAGCAGGTGCTCCACGAATCGACCGAACTCGATGCGTCCGATGCCGCGGCCGTGATGGGCGTGGGCCAGGTCGGGGCCGCTGTATTCGATGGGGCCGCCAAGCGCGGCGCAAAAGAACTCGTTCTGCATCCTCACCAGCTTTTCCATTGAAGCATGCTCGAAGAAGGGAGCCAGATCGGGGTCATCGCAGACGCGGCGGTAGAAATCGTCCACCAATCCGGTGA
>JBLHKZ010000297.1:0-6969 GCA_047618185.1 Limisphaerales bacterium | reverse complement strand
CCGTCCGTCACAATCAGCTTCACGTGCTTGTTTTCCTTGCCGATGCGGCGCGGCGGCTCCGCCAACGCAACCCCGCGCGTCACGAGCGAAATAGCCGGATTCCCCTGCCCGGTCGGCTCGATTCGGCTCAATTCATCAAGCCGTTCAACGGTCAACTGAGCCAGCTCCGTTTCCGCGTCGAGCCGAAGCTCGGGCTGAAGCAGCTCCGGGCGAATGCGCATGCGGGCGATTTCATTAATGCGCACTCGAAATTCGTCGAGCTTCGCCGGATCAATTGTCAGCCCGGCCGCCATCGCGTGACCGCCATGCCGGATCAGCAGGTCGTCGCACTCTCGCAAGGCGGCCGCCAGATCGAATCCTTCGATGCTGCGTCCGGATCCGCGCCAAGTGTCGCCATCGCCGCCCAGCACAATCGTCGGCCGATAGAATTCCCGCAGGACGCGCGAGGCTACGATCCCCACGACCCCGATGTGCCAAAGCATCTGCCCCTCGACAATCACGTAGTCGCGCTCGGGATCGAACTTCGCCCTGACCGCGCCAGTCACCTGCTCCGCGATGCTGCGATCAATCTGCTGCCGCTCACGATTCTGCGATTCCAGCGCCTGCGCCATCGGCTCGGCTTCCGATGGGCTTTTGGAAAGCAAAAGGCGCAAAGCCACTTCGGCGTTCTCCATCCGGCCCGCCGCATTCAGCCGAGGCCCCAATTGAAAACCGACGTGATACGTTCCCAGCGGCGGCGTCACCTGGGCAACTTCCTTCAATGCCACGAGTCCCGGCCGTTGGGTCGTTTCCAGTCGACGCAACCCCTCCGGCACCATGATTCGATTCTCACCGATCAGCGGCACCAGATCGGCAACCGTGCCCAGAGCCACGAGATCCAACAGAGGCCGAACGTCGAACTCCAACGCTTCCGGAAAACCCTTTTCTCGCCCGTCCTTGACCAGGGCATGCGCGAGCTTGAAAGCAAGGCCCGCGGAACAAAGCTCCTGAAAATTCGACTGGTCGCCATTCGACAGTTGCGGATTGACCAACGCCACCGCTTCCGGCGCCGGCGACGACACTTGATGGTGATCAAGCACAATGACGTCCGTGCCGCGCTTCTTCAACGAGGCGATCGACTCGACCGCGGTCGATCCGCAATCGACGGCCAGCAACAGCGAGGTCGGATACTTGGCCAGACAATTATCCACGCCGTCCTGACTCAATCCGTAGCCCTCGTCCATCCGATGCGGAAGGTAGGACTGCACGGACCAACCCAACTCGCGCAACACCTCGGTCAACAAGGTCGTCGAGGTCACGCCATCCACATCGTAGTCGCCAAAAACCACCACCTTCTCGTCATTCTCCCGCGCGAGCCAAAGGCGATCGATGGCCGCCCGCATATTCGGCAGCAGGAACGGATCGGCCAGCTGTTTGAGTCGAGGGGAAAGAAAGGTCGAAGTTTCCTCAGGCTCGCTAAATCCGCGATTGATCAGACACTGCGCCAGGAGCGGAGAGACGGCATGAGTTTTCGCCAAATGCCGGGCGAGTTCCGGCTGTGCAGGCGCAATGGACCAACGATATTTCATGGATTCCAGCTTCGCAAACGCAGTGGTCGTAACAAAACAACGGGCCGCATGCTCCAACGGCATCCATCAGAGAGCAACCAAAAATCCGGGAGGACCTCCGCATCACCGCTTCACCCCGCGCAGCAATTGGTTGATCCGGGTGAATGACTCCGCCGGAAACCCCATCGCGCGCTTCAACTGATAATCTCGCTCCAGCACATTGGGATTGCGCTCAAGCTCACGAAAGGTCTTCCAGTCGACAGAGCCGCGCAGCCACGCCCAATGGCCGAAAATGGGGACCGGATAATCGCTGCCATGCACCGCGCGCTCCACCACGCCGGGTTGCAGGCAGGCTTTCAACACGCTCGCGCGAAACGGCGTATTGAACGCGCTGTTGTCGAAATACAGATTCTCAAATCGCTCCATCAGGCGAACCAGCCGGGGGAAATATTGCGGATCAAAAAGGCCGCTTTTTGTCGCGGCATGCGCGGCGATGAGATTGACCCCGCATTCCAAGGGAAGAGTCATCGTCTCGGGATTGGCGAATTCCGCCCGCACCACCTGAACCGTGTGTTCTCCTCCCGTATGCGCGAGCAGCGGCAAGCCCGCCTCGGCCATCCGCTCCCAAAACTTTGTGTAACGCCGATCGTTGCAATCGATGTTCTGGCAATTCGGCAGGCACTTCATCATCACCGCCCCGCGTTCGAGACAGCGATCCAACTCCTCCAGCGCATCTTTGCGCGCGGGGTGAATCGAAACGGCCGGCAAAAACTCCTCATGTCGATCCGCCAGATCCAACACAAAATCGTTCGGCACATAGGTCGTGCCCTTGCCCTTCATCAGGGCCCCGTCTTCATGGTAAACCTGCTCGTGAGCCAGAATCACCGCGGCGTCCAGCGAGGAGTCCCGGACCCACTCCAACAGCTTCTCCACAAATAAACGATCCAGGTCGCCCTTCAACGCCTTCACGGAAAGGCCGATGTGCCGACACATAAAGCTCTGCATCGGACCGCGCCAGAATGACGACCGGATCCAACACCCCGTGCCGCCGCTCCCGTTACCGACGACGTGCACATGCATGTCGATGATCTTGTCTGCCTCGCCCTTCACAACTCCCTTTGATTCCGCCATCGACTATGCCACCAGGTTGGGTCTCCGGCTCCAGACGTTCAATGACTTCTCCAGCGCCGAGCCGACGCGACACAAGGAGCCTTCCTCAAACAAACGTCCCCAAAGCGTGACGCCGTCGGGCGTTCCATTCTCACGAAATCCGCTGCGAAGCGTCAGCGATGGATGCCCGGTGAAATTCGTCGTGGTCAACAGATTCGCCGCAAAACTGGGACTCATCAGCATATCCACATCGGCGAATACGGCGGCCATTTTTTCCATCACGCGCCTCCGCAATCGATCCGCCTGCATCAGCTCAATCGCCGGCACGAGCCATCCCGCCCGAAAACTGCTCGGCCAGGCGCCGCTATTCTGCCGCACGAGCAAGTCGTCCCGATCCGACAGCGTCAACTCTTCGAATGCGGCGGCCGCTTCGACTCGCAAGATCGTGCGCAAAGCATGCACGGGTTCATCCGGCAATGTGACTTCAACCAACTTCACACCCAACGCTTTCAACGCCGCCAACGCCTTGCGATCCAACTCCGATGCGCCCCGCTCAAACCAGGTCGGTGAATATCCCACGCGCAGTTTCCCAAGCGCAGCCGTCGCGTCATAGCGAAACGGCGCATCCACCGAGGAAGGGTCGCCCTCATCCGAACCGTTGATCGCCGCCAACACCAACGCGGCATCCTCCACCGTTCGACAGATCGGGCCGATCTTGTCCATCGACCAGCACAAAGCCATCGCGCCGGTCCGCGCAACTCGTCCAAAGGTCGGCCGCAGCCCGGTCGTCCCACACCGCATGCAGGGCGAAACAATCGACCCAAGGGTCTCCGTTCCCAGCGCAAATCCGACCAACCCCGCCGCCGTCGCCGAAGCCGGCCCCGCGCTCGAACCGCTCGAACCTTGCTTCGGGTTGAATGGATTGCGCGTCACATCCTCAAACCAGACATCGCCCATCGCCAGAGCCCCCAGGGTCAGCTTCGCCGCCAGCACGGCTCCCCCCTCCTCCAGCTTCCGCACGACATACGCGTCCTCGGCGCCAATGCGATCCTTGTAGGGCATCGCCCCCCAGGTCGTCCGAATATTCTTCGTCTCGAATAAATCCTTGGCGCCCCAGGGAATGCCGTGGAGCGGGCCACGATAGACGCCCGCGGCAATCTCCCGATCGGCGCGCTTCGCCTGCTTCATGGCCAGCGCCTCGGTCAGCGTCACGACGCAATGCAATCGAGCGTCGAATCGCTTGAGGCGATCGAGGTAGATCCCGGTCAGTCGCTCGCTGGTCAACGTGCGATTTCGCAACCATCTGGAAAGCGACGTCAAAGGCGCGAACGCGATGTCCTCATCGTTCTTCGGCAGCGCTTCATCAGCGCGCTCTGTTAAACGGATGGCGCTCGGTCCGGCAGGCAGGGACATACCTGGCAACAAGGGATCGAACATCGCGGCCGGCGAAAGGCCGTTGGGCAGGAATCCGGCGGAGCGTCGCTGCGCATAACGGGCTCGCTGGCCCCGCGCCGATTGCGCCAACTGGACGCGTTCAGACTCGGTGAAAGAAATCCCAATAATCTTTTCCGCCTCGGCGATCGTCGTCGGCGTGATCTCCGAGCCCGTTTCAAACTTCGTGCCGTCTTGTTCCGACTCCTCCCGTTTCGTGTCGGCGGTCCCAATGGCATCAGCGGCCGCGCACGATTCTGGTAATCCAGCGGCGCTTCCAGCGGCCAGTAAGCCTATGCTCGCTAGAAACTGTCTGCGGCTGTCATTAACGATATTCACAATTCGATTCATGGGATTTGCTGGAGAACAAAAACATGATCGCGCGAGCCCACGCAATCAAGCCGCATCGAGCGCCACGACGGGCCATCGGAGCCCCGCCGCTCTACACTCGTTTTGCGACCGCCAACCAGTCCCATGGGTAAGGTTCCCGCATCCATTCCGGCGGCTCTGTAAACTCGCTCGACCACTCGTACTCCACCTTCTCGGCCGATTGCATTTCGAAGGAGAACTCTCCCAACGTCATCTCCAGTTCTTCTTTCAGGTAGTGCTTGGTGGGCACGCCGGCGATCGTGATCAGCCCGTGCGAGATCGAGGCTCCTTTCGCGGCGAGGTGGCTCTCATCTCCTTTCGCGGCGGAGCGATAGCTCAGTCCATCCTTCAGATTCCACTGAATCCGGCGCGCGCTGGTCAATAGAACCGATTCCAATGCAGGAACCACGATCGCCAAATGCCCGCCCCGACGAATGTGCCGCTCCATGAATTTAAGAATGCCCTGCCTTCGACGATGAGACTCACTGAGCAGCACATTGACGCACAAACCGAATCGAGCGGCTGGAAACGTTGTCTTCGCCGCCGAGAGATCCGCTTGTTGAAAGACAATATTCGAATGCTCCCCGCAAGCGGCGCGGGCCTCATTCAGGCAACTCTCCGAAATATCCAGCGCATCGACCTTGCGAAATCGAGTCGCCAGAAACCCTGAAAACTTTCCCGTCCCGCAGCCGAAGTCGAACGCGGCTTCCTTCCGGTTCGCAAGCGCGTCGACGGCGCGCCCAACCGTCCCGTTCCGATCATTCGCCCGGACGTCAAAAATCTCGTCGTCATAGGCCCGCCCCATCCGGTTCCAGTAGGCTTTGTCCATGCGCCGCAGTCTAGCCTCGGCTTCCTCCCGTTCACAACCGCGCAAAGACGCCGAAGACAAACTTGTTTTCGTGACGATCCGATGGGAGCCTCTGTCCTATCAGTATGGCCGACGAGAAATCAGCGCCGAAGGCTTTGGAAGAATTGATCGCCCGCGCGGAGAAAGCGGACGTGAGCGACATCCACCTGCAGATGCTCAACGGCAAGGCCAGCGTATCCTTTCGCATGGACGGCATGATGACTCCCGCCAGCGAGCTTCCTGAAGACATCGCCGATCGGGTCTTTGGCCGCATCAAGTATCTCGCCCGGCTCAAGACCTATCAGGAATCCCTCCCGCAGGACGGCCGCATCGAGCACGCCGAAGTCGGGTCGCGACACGACATCCGTGTGGCGACCTACCCGACCATCACCGGGGAAAAGATCGTGCTGCGAATGTTCACGGAATCGATGCCCACCCTGGACGAACTCGGTTTCGCCCCGGAAGTCCGCGCTGAACTGGAGCAATTCCTCGCGCGCCCATCCGGGCTGCTCCTGCTCACCGGCCCGGCCGGGAGCGGCAAGACCACGACGATCTACGCCTGCCTCCAGCATCTCGCCGAGCAAGGCGACCGTCATGTGATCACCATTGAGGACCCCGCCGAACAAGTCATTCCCGGCATCATGCAGACAGAGGTCAACGAAGCGCTCGGTCTGGATTTCGCCAAGGCAGCCCGCCATCTGCTGCGCCAGGATCCGCAGGTTCTGGTCATTGGCGAGATCCGCGACGACGAAACGGCCAACATCGCTGTGCGCGCCTCGCTCACCGGCCACCTGGTTATTTCCACGCTGCACGCCGGCTCTTGCAAGGGAGTCTTCGAACGTCTGCTCGCCATGTGTCCGGATCAATTCGCCGCCATCAGCTCGATCGAGCTCGTCGTCAATCAGCGCCTCATGCGACGGCTGTGCGCCGATTGCGGCGGCGACGGGTGTGACGTCTGCCTGCAAACCGGTTATCGGGGTCGAGTTCCCATCGCCGAGATCGTCAAGTCCGACGATAGATTCAAACAAACGCTTTCCGCGTCGGGCGCCGGAGCCATCAAGCCGAAGCGCCCCTTGCGCGAAGCCGCGAACGCTCTCCGCGAGACAGGAGTCGTGAATGACGCCGAGCTGCGCCGGATCTTTGGCGGGTAAACAATGCAAGCTCCAACCTTAGAAACCTCGGAGGAAGCGCTCGCTCCGGCGGTTCGCCGACGAATCATCCAACGCTCATTGCGCTGTCTGACTTTCGCATGGATCGGGCTGATTCCCATCGCTGGAGCCGCGATGGCGATCCTGACGATTCGTCTGCACCGGCAGGCGTTGAGCGAGGCCGGCGAGACCTTCTTACATCGCCCCCTCGTCGTGATGTTTTGCGTCGGCGCGCCCTTCACGACGGTGATCGGCTACCATTTTGGTTTCGACGCCGGACTCGCGATGAACGCCCTTTTCATCGCTCTCCAAATTAACTACATCCAACGTCAGTTCCGCACACACGAGATTGTCCCACCCGTGAATCCGGTTCGTCACCAAGCCTTTCTCGGTCTGAAACTGGCCTACACCGGCCTGTTTCTGGGCGCGTCGCTGGCCGGCTCCATCATCTGCTCAATGCTCCGCGAGCTCTGAGGCGTCACCGCGATGAACGCCTTCCCCATTGTCGAACGTGAGT
>JBLHKZ010000296.1:0-6975 GCA_047618185.1 Limisphaerales bacterium | reverse complement strand
TCTGGATCTTGTGGTTTCTTTGAACTGGAACTGCCGGCAGAATCGACGTGCGTTCCGGAACTTGTTTTTGAACTCTGGCTAAAATGAAAAAACGAATAGCGCTTCTTCTGCTGGTCTTCGTTCTCGGAAGTCCGGCCTCCGCCGCGGAACGTCCGCCGAATCTCGTCATTATTTTCACTGACGACCAGGGTTATCAGGATGTGGGTTGTTTCGGTTCCCCGGATATTCGCACGCCGCGGCTGGATCGGATGGCGGAGGAGGGGATGAAGTTTACCAGCTTCTACGCACAGCCTGTTTGCGGTCCTTCTCGCGCGGCGTTGATGACGGGGTGTTATCCGCTTCGCGTCGCGGAACGCGGAAACATCAAGAACGTCCACCCGATTTTGCACAGCGATGAGATCACGATCGCCGAGATCTTGAAGACGAAGGGTTATGCGACCGGCTGTTTCGGTAAGTGGGATCTGGCCAAACACGCGCAGGCCGGCTTCTTCATGGACTTGTTTCCCACGCGCCAGGGCTTTGACTATTTCTATGGCACGCCGACGAGCAACGACCGCATCGCCAATCTGTATCGAAACGAGAAGCTGATCGAGCCCAAGTCGGACATGGCGACACTGACGCGGCGCTACACGGATGAAGCGATCGGTTTCATGCGGAAGAACCAGGATCGCCCCTTCTTCGTATACCTGCCGCACACCATGCCGCACACGCGACTGGATGCGTCGTCGCAATTCAAGGGCGAGAGTAAACGAGGTTTGTACGGCGATGTGATTGAAGAGATCGATTTCAATGTGGGGCGCATCCTGGACGCCGTTCGTGAGATGGGCGTGGCGGACAATACCTACATGCTGTTCACGAGCGACAACGGCCCTTGGTTGATCAAGAACAAGGATCATGCGGACGGGCATCTGCCCGGCGATCATGGCGGATCGGCCGGACCGCTGCGCAGCGGAAAGGTGTCCACCTTCGAGGGTGGCGTGCGTGTTCCTACAATACTTTGGGGGCCGGGGCGCGTGCCGGTTGGGACGACCTGCGACAAGCTCGCCAGCACACTCGATATCCTACCGACCTTCGCGGCGTTGGCGGGAGGCGAGAAGCCGAACGATCGGGTAATCGATGGGGAGGACATTCGGCATCTGTTTCATGGGGACTTTGAGAAGGCTGACCTGGATAAAGCGTTTTTCTATTATCTGCGCGTGCATCTTCAGGCAGTGAGGCAGGGACAATGGAAACTGCACCTGCCGCGGGAAAAGGAGCCGATCGGAGCGGCGCCCTTCAGCAGGAATGCGCATATCGCGCCGGCGGATCGGATCGGATTCGAAGAGCCGTTTCTCGTGGATCTGGAAAGTGACATCGGTGAGACGACCAATGTCGCCAAAGGAAACCCGGAGGTCGTTCGTCGCCTGCTGGCACGAGCGGAAGCGATGCGGGAGGATCTGGGCGATTACAACCGAGTCGGAAAGAATATGAGATTCTTCGATGCCATCGATCCGCGTCCGACGTCGCCTCCAGTCCCGCCCGTCCGAAAACCCCGCGCGAAGAAGTCAGCGCCGAAGAAGAGCGCGAAATAACGCGCTCGTTGTTTCGGCTGGAGAATCGTGCGCCCGGTCCGATTCTCACGACTTTCGGATCCATTGAGACTCTCCATCGTTCTCGATTCGATTTGGAAACGCCGCCTGATTATCGATTTACCAGCTTCCGCCGAGCGCCTGGATCAGGCTGACGGCCGCGGCCTGTTGCTCGCCGAGAAGGATGTTTTCCATGAGTCTCGCCTGGAGGCGTTCGCGTTCGGCGTCGAGGACTTCGAAGTAGCTGGCCAGCCCGCTGTCATGGCGTCTCGTCGCGGCTTGAGCGGCTTGAGTCGCGGCGTTCACGGCTGCGTGGCGCACCGTGGATTCGCTCTTGAGACTCTTGATGTCGAGCAGGGCGTCGTCGACTTCGCGCACGGCGGTCAGCAGGGCTCCGCGATAGTTGGCCGCGGCTTCGCGCCATTGGGCCTGAGCCTGGGCGACGGCCGACTTCCTTGTGCCGGCCTGAAAGATTGGCACGTCGATCTGTGGGCCGATGTCAAACAGGCCGCTGTCGGTCGAAAATAGGCTGCTGGCTTTGAGGCTCGCCAGGCCGCCGCTTCCCGTGAGCGTGATCGTGGGGAGGAAATCCGATTTGCGAACGCCGACCTGAATGGCGGCTGCGCGCAGGGTTCGATCCGCCGCCCGCAAGTCGGCGCGGCGTTCGAGCAGGGAGGAAGGCACGCCTGCCGGAACTGTTTGCGCCATCGGTTTGGCGCCGTTCTTGTTGGCAAGGCTGTCTTTGAACTCAGAGGGCGCGACGCCGACCAATGCGGCGATTGCGTGCCGCAGTTTGCCGAGGCTTCGGACGGCGGCTTCCTCCGAGGCTTTCGCGTTGAGCGCTTCGACGCGCGCCCGCGCCACGTCGACTTCCACCCCGGATCCGAGTTGGAGGCGCGACTGCTGGAGCTTCAGGTTCTCTTCGCGAATGACGACGGCCTCGCGCAGGATTCCCAATTCGGCTTCAGCGGATTGGATGGCGAAATACTGTCGCGCGAGATTGGCCTGGAGGGAGAGCAGGAGAGCCTTGAATTGGAGTTCAGAGGATTCGGCCGTAAGTCGGTCGCGTTTGACGCCGCCGCGAACGCGTCCCCAAAGATCGATTTCCCAGGAGGCTCCGACGCCGATGCGGTAGCGCGCATATTCGGGCGTCGCGATGGGGAAGAGAAGATTGTTAACTGAATCGCGGCGTCGTCCGGCGGAGGCGTCTCCGAGGACGGTCGGCAGCAACGCGCCGCGGGTAATGCCAAGGATCGCGAAACTTTGATCTATCCGGGCCAGGGCGGCTTCGATATCCGGGTTTGCGTCGTTCAGGCGTTCGATCAGAGAATCCAAAGCCGGGTCCTTGAAAACGCGCCACCATGGCTCGGAGCTGGAAGCCGCTGAGGGGCTTGTCGTCGCGTTGCTTTGCGCGAATGACGCTGGAGCCGCCGGGACTCCTTCATCTTGAGCGGGGCTGCGTCGCTCCGTGAATGACGCGCAGCCGGTCAAAACCAAAATGCCAATAAGCCCGACGGAGCGCTTCAGCATATCTCGTGAGCCGCTTGGAAGTTTCCGAAATAACTGGGGAATAAGAAAAAGCGGCAGAGGACAGCCGCACTCCAGGACGCTATCGCGCAATCGTAGGCTCGTCCGTAGTCCGACAGGTCCTGGAGTGCGGCTGTCCTCTGCCGCTTTGGAGACCTGAGCATTCAATTTCCTGAGCGAAACGTGGCGTTTTGATTGGTCCAGCCAGCCGGCGATGCGCGATTTGTTGAACAAATTCGACATGGGTCAGGCGGTTGTGGAGGGAGCGACAGCGCCGTTCGCTTCGTCGATGTTCAATCCTTTGCGCGGGTCGAGGGCGGAGTAGACCACGCTGAGCACCGCCGGCACGAGAATGAGGGTGAAGACGGTCGACACAAGCAGCCCGCCGACGACCACCGCCCCGAGGCCGCGATAGAGTTCCGATCCCGCGCCGGGCATCAACACCAGCGGAATCATACCGCCGACGGAAGTCAGCGAACTCATCAGGATAGGCCGCACGCGAGTGCGCACGGAAGCGACGATTGCCTCCTGCGGATTCGCCGCCTCGCCCACCGGATTTTTGAGAAAGTTCAGAGTCTGGTGGATGATCAGGATGGCGTTGTTCACCACCACGCCCGCGAGGATGATGAATCCGAGAATGCTGAGCATGTCGAGATTCTGAACCGGCATGTAGGGATCGTAGTTGCTCCAGACATGAACGGCATACAGGCCGAGGAAGCCGCCAAAGGTCGCCAGCGGCACGGTGAGCATGATTACGACCGGCGAACTCCAGCTTTGAAATAGGACGACCAGCACGAGATAGACGACGAAGAAGGCGAGGAACAGTGAGCTGGCGACGGCGCCCAGGAATCCGCCTTTGCCGAGTAGCGCCTGTTTGATTTCATTCAGCTTGCCCGCCGATCCGGCCAGCCCGACTTCCAATCCGGGTTTGATGCCGCCGCCTTCGCGCAGCTGCGCCACGAGAGCGTGAACGTCGTCGATGGCAGTTTCCAGAGGCATGCCGGCCGGGGGTGTAAATTGCAGCGTCACTGCGCGTGATCGATCCACGTGGCGGATTTCATTGGGGCCGCGCACACGCTCGACCGTCGCCAGCGTGCGCAGATCGACGATGGCTCCGGCGCCGGTGGCGATTGGAGCGTTGAGAATGCCGTCGATCGGATTCGAGCCCGAAGCGTCCTGGCTGATAACTTTGAGATCTCGCAACTCGCCTTCTTGCTCGTAGTCGCGAAAGAACAGAATGCCGTCGCCATGTGCCTGAACTGCCAGTCCGACATCGCGTCGGGTCAGACCGACCTTGAGCAAGGCGCGATCCAACGGAACGATTCGAATCTCGGTGGAGGGCATGGCGAAATTTGCGGGATCGGGGTTCACGCTGTAGGGGCCGAACTTGCCGATCAGTCCGCCCATGAGCGCCTGCGCGGAAGCGATCACTTCATCGAGATCGCGTCCCTTCAGATCGATCTTAATCGCGGAGCCGGTATTGCCGCCGACGCGGAAGAGGGGCATTTGAAAGGCGAAGGCGATCGCGTCGGGCGCGTTGTGGCCGCTGGCGGCGCTGTTCATCAGGGGAATCAAATCGGCAACGCGGCGTTTGTCGGTCGAGATGGCTCCGTGAAACATGCGGCCTTCAAAGCTGACCAGAAAGTAGTTCTCGATCGGCGGAGGCAGGACCGTGGGCGGTCCGCCGGGAAATGCGGGAACCTTGGTTCGTCGATCCTCCTTGGGCGTGTCGCCGCGAAGAATGGCTTCGACAGCGAATTGATCGGGCGCTGCGTCCCAGACCGGTCGGATCTGCGATTCGATACGCTCGCCCATCTTCGTGAGTTGATCGAGATTGTAGCCGGGGGGAGGGATCAGCAGGCCGAAGACGATGTTGCGATTTCCCTTGGGCAGGTAGTCGAGCGGAGGCATCAGGAGCTTGATGCCGATGACCGTGCCCAGCGTGAAGACGAGGATAACCGCGCCGCGCATCAGCCAACTGCGATTGATAAAAGTGACGAGGCGGGCCGTGAGATCGGGCAGGGTGTTGACCATGCGTCGGAGAAATGCCAGGGGATGAAAGCCGGCTCGTTTGCGGCCCTTGGGCATGCCTTCGCCCTGCTTGAGGAAGCGCGCGGCGGCTGTGGGAATCACGGTTAACGACACCACGAGACTGAGGGCGACCGCCGCCATGATTGCGTAGGCGATATCCTTGAACAGTTGGCCCGCAGTTTCCTGAATCAACAGGATCGGAAGAAAGACCGCCATGGTGGTGACGGTCGACGCGACGACCGCGCCGGCGACTTCACCGGCTCCATCCGCCGCCGCTTGCCGGGGCGGCTTGCCCCTCTCAAGATGACGGAAAATATTCTCGATCACGACAATGGCGTTGTCGACGACCATGCCGACGGCGAAGGCCATGCCGGCCAGGGAAATGATGTTGACGGAACGGCCCAGCGCCACGAGGACGACGACGGCGCCGATCACGGAGATGGGGATGGCCACGCCGATGATGCCGACCGTTCGGAACGACCGCAGAAAGAAAAGCAGCGTCAGGGTGGCCAGAATGCCGCCGATGACGATGTTGCTTTGCACCAGATCGATCGCGTCCTCGACGTAGGTGGTCGCGTCGTAGACCTGGACCAACTCCAGTTTTCCGTTGAGCCCGAGTTCGCGGGCGCGTTCTTCGAGCAGGCCGCCCGGGGCGTTCATCGCGGCAATCTCGGCTTTGATACTGTCCATGGTCGCGATCAGATTTCCGCCGCGTTGAAGCAGGAAATTGAAGAAGGGCATCTGGCTGCCCCGCGCCCGGGCCCAATCCGTTTTTTCCTTGTGGGTCTCGATGACTGTCGCCACGTCGCGAATGTAGACCGGCCCCGCCGCATCGCGCCGGATGATCATCTTCATCACGGACTCAGGCGTTTCGAATCGTCCGGTGGCGCGCACGCGAATGTCGCGCTTGCCTTCGTTGAGCTTGCCGGCAGAGAAGTTCTGGTTGGAGTTGCGGATGGCTTCGCTCAGCTGATTCCAGGTGATGCCGCGCTCAGCCAGGGCGCGTGCGTCCACGCGGATTTGCATTTCCGATTGTCGCCCGCCGCGAATGCCGACCTGCGCCACGCCCTCCAGGCGTTCGAAACGCGGCTTCATGCGGCGTTCCATGAAATCGTAAAGCGTGGTGGTGTCGAAGTCGGTGTCAGTGGCCGATAATCCCACCCACGCGATGAAGTCGACGGATTCGGGATCGATGTCCTCGACGACAGGTTGCAGCACGGCTTCGGGATAGCCCGGGACTTCGTCGAGCTTCTGCAGGACTTCCGCCTTCGCGGCCTCGATATCCGTGCCGGTGGCGAATTCGAGTCGGATGTTGCCCTGGCCAGCCTGGCTGTTGCTGGTCATGGAAACCAGCTTGGTGACGTCGCCCAAAACCTTTTCCTGTTCCTCGACAATGTCGCTTTCTATTTCCTCCGCCGATGCGCTTTCCCATCGCGTGGTCACCGAGATCACCACGGAATCGACCTCGGGTTTCATCTGCACGGGGACGCTGGTGAAGGCCATGACGCCCGCCATGATCGCCAGACCGATTCCCACCGCGACCGAGATCGGCTGGCGGATGCAATACTCGATCAGCTTCATTGTGCGGGCTCGGGTGAGGGCGGGCTCATCGCTTCCTCCCGCGATTTGACCATCAGCGACTGACCGGGCATCAGGCGTTCGTTGCCTTCGACGATGATGTGATCGCCGTCGGTAAAGGCGTCGGATGAAACTTTGACGTAGGCTTGATTGTCCCGTTCGAAGGCGATCTCCACTGGGACCCGTCGCGCTCCGGGCAACTCGCCTTCTTTCTTAGGATTTTCGACGACGTAGACGAACACGCCGGAGGCGGAACGAATCAGGGCGTCGG
>JBLHKZ010000295.1:0-7014 GCA_047618185.1 Limisphaerales bacterium | reverse complement strand
CGGTGGCCGGAGATCGGGGTCCACCTCACGGTAGGGCGGCCATTCGATGCGTTTGCTTTCGTAGCGGGGCCAGTTCCAGGCGGGCCATTCGGGGCCTTCCCTCTGAACCTCTCCATGCAGGCTTCGCAGTGTGGAGGCCATTTTGTTCAGGCGGCGCGATTCTCTCTTCGCGAGATCCTTGGTTTCACCGGGGTCGTTCTTCAAAAAAAAGTTGCGCGGCGATGACGATTCAATTAATTCCGTGCGGCTCGAATTCCGGCATCAATTCCTATGCGAAAGACAATCTTACTATTTTTTAGCGCGGTTTACCTGCTCACTTTCGGCGTCGCCGCTCACGCCCAAAGCGGAGACAAGAAAGGCGTCACCATGCCCGAGGTCTGGCGCGACATGGATGTTCCACAGGCGCCGGCGCTGAGTCCCGAAGAGGCGCTCAAGTCATTCAAACTTCAGCCTGGCTATGAGATCTCGATTGTCGCCGCCGAACCGTTGGTTGTGGATCCGGTCGCCATGTCGATCGATCCGGACGGTCGGCTGTGGGTGGTGGAGATGCGAGGCTTCATGCCCAATGTCGATGGAACGGGTGAGGATGTCCGCAATGGCGTGATCGCCGTGCTGGAGGATATCGACGGGGACGGCCGGATGGACAAGCGCACGGAGTTTCTCAATGGGTTGCAAATGCCGCGGGCGATCGCTCACGTGAAAGGCGGGGTATTGGTCGGCGAGCCGCCCAATTTGTGGTTCTGCCAGGACACCGACGGCGACCTGCGCTGCGATAAAAAAGTCGTAATCGTGGACAACTACGGCCGGCAAGGTCCGGTCGAACACACCGACAACGGTCTGATGCGCGGCATGGACAACTGGCTCTACAACGCCAAGAGCACGAAACGCCTGCGCTTCGTCGGCGGTGAATGGATGCTCGAGAAGGATATATTTCGCGGACAGTGGGGGATCACTCAGGACGATTTTGGCCGGCTCTATTACAACAACAATTCGAATCCAATCTATGTGGATCTCGTTCCCGGCAATTATCTGGTTCGCAATCCGAACTTCACCACCAAGGCGGGCGTGAATAGACCGGGATATGGTTCGCGAGAAGTTTGGACCGGGCGAGTGAACCCGGGCATCAACCGAGGCTATCAAACGAACATGCTGCGTGACGGACATCTGGCGACCTTCACCGGCGTGAGCGGCCCCGTGATCTATCGCGGCGACGCCTATCCCAAGGACGCACTCGGCGACGCATTCGTGCCGGAACCCTCGGGCAACATGATTCGCCGGCAGAAGATTTCGTTCAAGGACGGTTCCGTCACGGGGGAGAACGCCTACGAGAAATCTGAATGGCTGACGTCGACTGACGAGCGTTTTCGTCCGGTTAATCTGTACAATACGCCGGAGGGCGACTTGATGATCGTGGACATGTATCGCGGCATCTTGCAGCACCGGGTTTATGTGACGTCATTTCTGCGCAAACAAATCCTGGAGCGCGGCTTGGACAAGCCCGTTGGACTGGGGCGCATCTACCGCGTCACGCATCAGTCCAAACGGACACGCGCGCGGCCGGGATTCGCAAACAAATCCGGCGAACAATTGACGGCGATGTTGGAGCACCCTGGAGGCTGGCAGCGCGACACCGCCCAGAGGCTGCTGATCGACGCGGGCGACAAATCGATCGCGCCGGCTCTGCGCAAACTCGCGGCCGAGAGCGAGTTCCCCGCGACACGGATGCATGCCCTCTGGACGTTGGAAGGGCTGGGCGCGCTCGACACTGGGACCATCGAAAAGGCCCTTGCTGATAAGCGCTCCAAGGTTCGCGAAACCGGGATACGGTTGGCGGAAGTCTTGATCAACGAAGCCATCGCCGATGAGGAAGAGCAGATGGCGCGCGTCGGGCTGTTGGATTCGATTGATTTCATGATCGAAGCGAATACCGAGATTGGAGTCCTTCGCCAGATTGCCTTGTCGGTGAGCGGGATCACGCGCGCCGCGGCGGATGTCATTCTGCGCCGACTGGCGGTGGAATTCGGAGAAGATGAGATCGTGCGCGACGGAATCATTTCGGGATTGGGAAATCGCGAATTGGAGTTTCTGCAACGAGCGTTGGCCGATCCGACCTTCGCCGATGAAAGTAAACCCGTTAAGACTTTGATCCGAGAACTGGCCGGCTGTGTTGCGCGTCAGAAAAACGCCTACCGCATCGATCAATTGTTGCGATTGGCGGCGGCACAGGAAGAAACGGCCAGGTGGCGGTTGAAGTCGATTCTGGACGGGGTGGCTGATGTCGCGGCTCCGGGCAAGAAGGGACGCAAAGCCAAGCCGGTCCACTACGCTCAGCAACCGGTGGCATACGCCGCGCTGGCGAAAATCTCCGACAAACAGACGCGGGAGAAACTGGCGAAGCTGGACAAGTTCATCACCTGGGGCTCCGTCGCCGCGCCGCCGCCACCGCCGCGTCCGTTGACCGATTCGGAAAAGAAACTTTTCACCACCGGCAAGGAACTCTATTTGGGCATCTGCGCCTCCTGCCATCAGCCCAACGGGCTGGGAGAGGAGGGGAAAGCTCCGCCCTTACTGGATTCGCCGTTTCTTCTGGGCAATCCGAAACGCGGTGTGGGCATTGTGCTGCACGGAATCACCGGCCCCATCGAGGTGCATGGGCGGATCTACGACATGACTATGCCGGGGATCCAGGGATTTCAGGACGAGCATATCGCCGCAATTCTCACCTATGTTCGACGCGAGTGGGAACATGCCGCCGATCCAGTTACACCGGCTGATGTGGCGGCGGCGCGAAAGACCTTCGGCGCTCGCGAAGCGCCGTGGACGGCCAAGGAGTTGCTGAAGCTGAATTGAGCGAGGGCGCATGTCAAAAAACGTAGAAATTAGAATGGCGTAAAAAAAAAGCGGCGCCGGCCGCACGTAACGCAGGCATCCTGCCAGTTGTGTTCGGCAAGGTGTTCGATCTGCTTTTGACCTGCCCAAACCTCTGCTAATTCCTGATCGTCGAGTGCCTCGAGCTTCAGTTCGCCGCCGCCAAGAAAGTCGAAGGCGCGTCCGTCGAATGCGACAAGGACGATGGTTCGGTGACCGTCAAAGCGAACGATGATGACACGGCTAAGAAGGCGTTGGCCGCGATTGGCCGCGCGGGCGACCACGGCACGTCCAACAGTAAGAAGCTCGTGATTCGGGCTCGCAAGGCGAAGGACAAAAAGATCACGGATCGAAAAGTCCCCGGACTGCACCTTTGTTGTGGAGCCTGCGTGAAGGCGGTCGACAAAGTCGTCTCGAGCGTGGATGGCGCGACCGGGCATGACGCGGCCAAGGGCGCGAAGGTCGTCACGGTCAAGGGCAAGAAAAAGAAGAAGGGCTAACTTTACTGATCTATTTTCTGAAAGGCCCCGTGAGCGTTTGCTTGCGGGGCTTTTTGTTGGCGGGGCCGAATTTCCGCTGAGCATTTACGAACTGGCCCTACTCGATTCCCAATAGGGCATAGCGGGGATTGTCGCGGTTGTCCGCGAACTCGACGGCTTTGTCGTGCAGGCAATAGGTCGGGCCGTGCTTGATTCGACGGTAGACCCAGGTGCAGGGGAACACTTCGGCGTTTCGGTCGAGCACGAAGGGCATGGGGCGGCGGCCTTCGTGTCTTGATTTTGTCTGCCAAACGCCGGGACGAATTCGCCGCAAAACTTCGCCGACGTAAGCGCCCCAGAGTTGGCTGGTTGCGGCCAGTTCCTCCTCCGGATAGGCCGAGATCAGCTGATTGTGGTGGAAGTCTTGCAGAATCTTGTTCTCCAGATCTTCGATGGAGGCGCGATCGTTGGTCAGGTCGAGCCTATACTCCTTTTTGGCGAGGGCTCGCGCCTTGTCGGCCAACTCCTTCATGGAGCTGTCGAGCTTGTTGCCGGGCGGCGTCTGTTTTGGTCTTGCGCCCGAGCCAGAACGGCCCGGCGGGCCGGACTTGATGATGAGCGTCGCGACTGTGGCGAACACCAGGATTGCGATGAGATAAACCATCCGGCGAAGAGACTAGCGCTCGGAAGCGGGTCGTGAAAGTGTTTGGCGATCAATTATTTTTTGCGCTGAACTATAGGGTTTTGACACGGGCCCCGGCTTCAATTGCCTTGCGTGGCCGGGGGGGAAGTCGTGGCATCGGCGGCATGACGAAACAACGCTTTGGGTCGCTGGGCCGGGGGAGCGGCTCAAGTCAGGCCAGTCGGCTTCATTCGTCGAGGAGTGGCGGCTGATCCCACGGGCGTTCTCAAAGGATCGGGGCGGGGTCGATCTCGGCGACATTCGCGCGACTGTGGAACGGGCATTGCGCTGATCTCGGCCGCTGCGTCGCGTTGCGCGAACGCTCACGGAGGTTCCGGGTTCAGGCGAACTCCTTGAGTTCGGCGATTCGGCGGGAAAAGTTCAAAGTAATTTAGCGGAATCACAGACGAGTATTTTCAAGCTGTTGGATTTGGCGCAAGCTGCGTTCCGATGACTGAAGAACTTCCGCCCGCCGTCATCGTGAAGACCCGATTCAGCATGCGGTGGCGAGGGGAGACGCCATCTCTGGATTGGATTGATGAGCGGTTTGAATTGTTGCGGAGAATAACTCTGCCGTCATTGCGCGCGCAGACGGCTTCAAATTTTGACTGGGTGGTTCTGTCGGATCCTGATGTTTGCCCGCTCGTTCGATCGCGCTTTGAGGAACTGAGTTTGCCGGGCGGGACGGTTACCGTCGTGCCGGCGCGGGCTGGCGTCGGAGTCACGGAGCCGGGTTTGCTGGAGAATGTGCGTCGGGGCCGGGAACGATTTGTCACGGTGAGGCTGGATAGTGATGACGCGTTGGCGGCGAGCTGTCTCGAAAAGATTGTCGCTGCGACCGATCAGTTGGCGGGAGGCGCTGGGTTGATCAATCTTTCGCGCGGCATCGTGTTGGACTGGGAAAGCGGGGATATGTGGGAGCGAAAATTCCGCGAGCGCTACCAGGGGCCGTTCTATGGAATCATGCATCCGACGGCGCAACGGATGTTTTACACTGGCGGCGATCATCGGCAAGCGCGGGGGGACTTGCCGGTGGTCGAGATTGACGATGTCTCCTGGGTGCAGACCGTTCATGCCGGAAACATCGACAATCGGATTGTCGGTCAAACTGTCGCCGAACGAGTGAAGCAGTTCGTAAAAGGCGCGCTCGACTCTGTTGCGCCAACGAATCTGGTGATCGATGATCTTGAGCGCCTGGAGCAGTCGGATGCTTCGCGCCGATTGAGCGAATTTTCGATTCAGCGTTGAGGTCCCGTGTGATTGGCGTCGGTGAGCTCGGCGCCTTGAATTGTTTAAATGAACTGGATTGCGTCAAACGTCGGACTGGTTGACGGAAGGCTTAATTGCTAGTCTGCCGATTGATTGGGGATTACATTCACATTATGGCGTTAATCGACTGTCAAAAATGCGGAGCGACGATCGGCTCCAAATTATCGGTTTGCCCCTATTGTGAACCGGTTGAGCGCGATTCAGAATCTGCGCCGTCGAGCGTTTCACAACCCTTTGCCGCCCGGGAATCCTGGAAAGGGCGATATACGCCGTCCCTCGCAATCATCGCGCTCGCGTTTTCATATGTTGCGGTGTTGGCCTTTGCTTTCCTGGTTTTCCGCGAACCGCTGAATACCCCATCGCCAAAGACCGATGGCTTCCGTCCATACTTCGCTAATGGTGATCTTGCTGAAGAAGATGAGGTTGATATCAGAGTCGTTTCCGCTGCGCCGGAAGCTCGCGCCGAGGCCGAGAATCCGGTCGCTCCCCAAACGCCATCTGCCGAAGAGCGCCTGATAAATCTCCGTGCGGACGCCAGTCAAGGCGACCGGGACGCGCAATTCGAGCTGGGGTTTGCCGCGTATCCTGACGCCGATCGCGTGACGGACTATCGGGAGTCGCTTCGCTGGTTCAAGGCCGCGGCCGAACGCGGACATTTAGAGTCGCAGAAGCAGGTGGGATGGATGCACTACGAAGGGCTGGGTGTGGTGCGGGATTCGGAAGAAGCTTTAAAATGGTACCAAATGGCCGCCAAACAGGGTGATGCCGAAGCTCAACGAGCCGTTGAGTCGCTGACTGCGGACCACGAGGAGTTGGCGCGACTGGCTTCCGTCCAGATCGAGCTGGCGAAGTTGGAGTCATTCCTGCCGGAAACAGGCGTTACGAACGGGGAGGGCGCGTCTCGGAATCTGGCGGCGCAGTCGATCGAAGCCGAAGGGCGTTCGTCGGAACCGTCGGCAAACGACGCGTTTCGCGATTCTCCGACCGTCCGCGAGACGCCCTCGATCGTATTTAATGAATCCAATCAGTTCATCACGATCAATCAACAGCCGGATCCGCGTGAACGCGATTCTGTAAATTATGCAAATAACCTGCGCTATGATTCGCGTGATCGATTCGGCGATTACCTGGCTGCTTCAGGATTCTTCGCGAGAACGCGGCAAGACGCGGCCAGCCGGGCTTTTTTTGAACGCAATCGGCAAAGGGACAGGAGTCGGCCCTCCGCGGCTCGGCAAGGCAGTGGACGAGCCGCCTCAAAGCAATCTCCGTTCAGTTCCCAACGGGTTTCCTTTCCGCGAACGCTGGGGGGAGCTCCGCTGACGACGGGCGGTCCGAGTCCGTTGAGCAAGGCGGTGACGCCCCTCGGATCGTATCCCAAGGCTCCCTGGGACGAGTGATTCGCGCTGAATAGCTGTTTGCTTGGGAGACTGTGGGAAGTAATTACAAGGGGGAAGTGAGCAGGGCTTACGCATGAGTTTGGTTGAAGAATAACGCAAAGTGTTGAATGCCCGGAATTCCGGAAATCGAACAGGGGATAACGGAGGAAACAGAGAAGATGGACCTTTGTTCTCTTTGTTTGCTCCTGTTCAAATGCATTGGAGAAACGCGAAGCGTCAACCATGGACGCATTTTTCGCTTATGCTTAAGCCCCCTTGGGAGGTGAGCCTGTGTCGAAGAGAGCTGTGTCTTCGGAGGCGGCGGTGGATATGTCGAAAT
>JBLHKZ010000294.1:0-7071 GCA_047618185.1 Limisphaerales bacterium | reverse complement strand
GAGCGCAAGGGATTGCGATACCTGATCAAGGCCGCCGCCGGATTGGAAGGCATGCAGCGGGACAACAAGCTCGGAGAGCTCAGCAGGGAAGTGGTGGTGGAGGCCGATGAACTGCCCAACGTCCCCCGCAAACGCGTCCGTCTGCTGGTTGTCGGCAAGGGCCGCAAACCCGCCGGAGCGCCCGAGAACGTCATCTTCGCCGGCCCCATGAACGACGTCGAGGACGCCTACGCCGCCGCCGATCTGTTTGTCTTTCCACCGATCTACGAACCCTGCTCCAACGTTGTCTTTGAAGCGCTCGCCGCCGGACTGCCCGTCATCACCACGCGACAAAATGGAGCCTCCGAGCTGATCCAGGAAGACGTGAACGGCTCCGTGCTCGACGACCCCGCCGACATCGGCGGGTTGGTGTTTTCGATCTGCCACTGGTCCTCACGCCGCATGACCATGGAGCGCATCGACACCGCGGAGCTGGAGCTCGAACGCAATGTCGAGGAGACCATGAAGATCCTCGAACTGGCCGCGACGAAAAACGGAGTGGGCGCGTGAAGCTCTCGTTCTGCCTCATCACGCTCAATGAGGAGGATAACCTTCCGCGCGCGTTGAAGAGCTGCGCCGACCTCGCCGACGAGATCGTCATCGTCGATTCCGGCAGCGAGGACCGGACCGAAAGCATCGCCCGGGAGTTTGGAGCGAACTGGCATCATCAGGATTGGCTCGGCTACGTCGGCCAGAAGAACAAGGCGCTCTCGCTGGCGGAAAACGATTGGGTCTTCGTGCTCGACGCGGATGAGGAGCTATCGCCGGATTTGATCGCCGAGATCCGGGCAATCAAGTCAGCCGAAACGCCCTCCGCCATCGCGGGCTTTTCCATGCCTCGATGTGTTCTCTACGAGGGCAAGTGGATTCGCCACGGGGACTGGTATCCGGATCGACTCGTTCGCTTGTTTCAACGTTCAACAGCGAAATTCGCGGGCGGCAAGGTGCATGAACGGCTGGAAGTCGAAGGCGCGATCCGCGATTTGCGAGGAGAGCTCCATCACTTTTCCTTCAAGGACGCCGCCGATCATTGGGCGCGTTGTGAGAAATACGCACGCCTCTGGGCCGAAACTCAACAGGAAGCCGGACGCCGAGCAGGTCCGCTCACGCCCATCACGCGCTCAGCCTTCCGATGGTTCCGCTGCTATGTGCTCAAAGGCGGATTCCTCGACGGCGGGCAAGGCTGGCGCATCGCCCGCATGAACTCCCGCGAGGTGAAGCTGAAGTACGAGACTCTGAGGAAACTGAATCGCGGGACGTCCGACTGAGTGGGGCGTGCGAATAGGTCCTCTAAAACCTGTTTCGGAACAACTCCCAAGCTCCTACTCCCCCGGCACTCGTTCAATCTTCGCGCCGAGCTTGCGAAGCTTGTCGTCGATCTTCTCGTACCCACGGTCAAGGTGGTAAATGCGATGCACCTGGGTCGTGCCCTCGGCCACGAGTCCGGCGATCACCAGCGCCGCCGACGCACGCAAATCACTCGCCATAACCGGGGCTCCACTGAGCGGCGCGCCGCCTTTGACAATCGCGCTGGGGCCTTCAATCGAAATATCCGCGCCCAGCCGCGACAGTTCACTGACGTGCATGAAGCGGCTTTCAAAAATGCGCTCCGTGATGATGCCAATGCCCGGCGTGATCGCCATCAGCACGCACATCTGCGCCTGAACGTCCGTGGGAAATCCAGCGAATGGCTGAGTCGTCACGTCGATCGGTTTCAACTTCCGCTTGCGGCGCACACGTATCTCCGGCCCGTTGCGCTCAATGATGACTCCCGCTTCTTCAAGCTTGTCGACCACCGCCTGCAGGTGCTCCAGCCGCGCGCCCTTGATCGTCACATCGCCGTTCGTCGCCGCCGCAGCGATCATGAACGTCGCGGTTTCAATCCGATCAGGAATCACTTCGTGCTCGGCGCCGTGCAATTCCTTCACACCGGTGATCGTGATCGTGGGGCTGCCCGCGCCTTGAATCTTCGCGCCCATGGCAATCAAAAACTCCGCCAGATCCACGACCTCCGGCTCGCAGGCCGCGCTGTGAATAATGGTCACGCCCTCGGCCAACGAGGCCGCCATCATCAGATTGGCCGTGCCCAGAACGGTCGGACCGCTGCGGCCTCCCAGAAAAACCTCCGCGCCTTTCAGCTTGTCCGCCTTGGCGATCACATACCCGGCCTTGATAGAAATCTTCGTGCCCAACGCCCTCATCCCCTTCAGGTGAAGATCAATCGGCCTCGCGCCGATCACGCACCCGCCCGGCAACGAAACCTTGGCGTGATGCAGTCGACCCAGCAGCGGGCCGAGAATGCAGATCGAGCCCCGCATCTTCCGAATCAGATCGTAATCGCCGACGCCTTTGATTTTCTTCGCCTGAACGCGCAGCGTGCCATCCTTGAGCTCCACCTTCGCGCCCAACGACTCGAGGATCTGCGTCATGAAATTCATGTCGCTCAAATCCGGAATCCGGTGAATCACGCAGGGCTCCGATGTCAGCAGCGTCGCCGCCATAATCGGCAGCACGGAGTTCTTCGCCCCGCTGATTTCCACCGTTCCCTTGAGAGGCGTCCCGCCCTTGATCATTAAACTGTCCATGCTGGTTTTGTTTTGTTGTCAGTCGTCTGTGGTCGCTGCGCGCTGCAGATCATTTTTTTAACCGCGGATGGCGCGGATGACACGGATATTTATCAACGGCGGCGCAAAAGGAGGCGTTACGGTGGACTCGGAGCATTTGCTTTATCGGCTCAGCACGATGAACCGCTCTTTATCCGCCAGATCCCGCACAATCGCGTCGACCGTCCAGCCAGTGTCCTTAAAAATAGTTCCGATCACAGACGCTTGTCCGTCCCCGAATTCCAGCATCATGGCGCCTCCCGGACGCAGGCAGGCCGACGCCTGTTCGGCCAACATCCGATAGAAATCCAGGCCGTCTTCGCCGCCGTCCAACGCGGCGCGCGGATCGTGATCGCGCACTTCAGGCTGCAGGGTCTCAATCTCGCCGCTCGGGATGTAGGGCGGATTGGAAACGATCAAATCGTATTGAACGCCCGGCGGCAGTTGGCCGAACCCGTCGCTCTTCAGCAGCCGAACGCGATCGGCCAGCTCGTGACGCCTCACGTTCCGCCCCGCCAGCTCAATCGCTTCGTCTGAAAGATCGATCGCCGTCACCTGCGCCGTCGGACTATTTACCGCGATCGCGACGCTGATGCATCCGCTCCCGACGCCCAGCTCAAGGACGGTTGAAGGTTGTTCCTGAGTTGAAAGTTGCGAGTTTGACCCGATGCGCGCATTCAGAAACTTCCAGGCGCGCTCCGCGAGCATCTCGGTCTCCGGGCGCGGTATCAGCGCCTGCCGCCCCACCTCAATTTCCAATCCACAGAACGACGTCGACCCGAGTATGTGCTGGAGCGGTTCGCGCGTGCCCCGCCGCCTCACGTAATCGCGCAGGCGATCCAGCTCGTTGTCCGTGATCGGCCGCTCAAAATTCACGTACAGCTGAAGTCGCGGCATTTTCAAGACTTGCTCCAGAATCAATTCGACCTGGAGACGGGGCGAATCAACGCCCTTGCGCTCGAGGAACTCCCCGCTCTTTTGAATGATGTCCAAGACCGTCATGTTCGCCTGTTCGCGTCTTATCGATGTCTGTCGCCGAGTTTCGGCCGATCTTCGCCTCGTTTCCCGACTAATCACGCCTAGCCGCTTCTCGTGTCCGACGATGTTTCCCAATCCGGCCCGTTCGTAAAGCGAATTTAATTGAATATCCGATTGCTCTTGAGACTCAGTATCAATAACGTTTCATTCCCCATGGTAAAACTGGCCGAAGAACAACCTGTCGCGAGGCTCAAAGAGCGCTTTGAGCTGACTGGTCGTTTCCTGCGTTTCGAGTCATCGAAGAGCGGCGAAGCCAAGCGCCTGCTGATCGAGTGCGATGACGGCCAGCAGCGCGTCAAAATCGCCAAAACGCTCAGAAAAGCCCTGCCAGCTCTGCTGCAGCCCGGCGTGCCGGTAACGATTTCAGGCATCCGAAGTCGGCGGCAAGGCTCCAGCGAAATCCGCCTCAAGGCCAAATCGATCAAGCCTGTCTCAACCGCCTCTGCCTTCCAGACCGGGCATCGGAAGGGATCCATCGCAATTTGCTCGAAGAAGAATTGCTGGAAACGCGGCGGCAAAGATTTGTGGGAGACGCTTGAACGAACCCTCATCGACCGCGGCCTGACGGATCAGATTAAGCTGAAGCGGACGGGCTGCCTGAAGAATTGCAAGAAATGCCCCTGCCTCGTCTGCCTTCCCGACCGGGCGATTCACAAGCGGCTCAAGCCCGATGACGCGCCCGCCGTGTTGAACCAACATTTTCTCAAGCGCGCCAGCTAACCCCACTTTACCCGTCATGAGCAACCTCAGTGAACTCGCCATCGGCGCCACCGCCAGAGTGAAATCCATCCCGGCCGAAAACGCTGTAAATCAGCGGCTCATGAATCTCGGTCTGTTGCCAGGGATGGCCGTGAAAGTCGTTCAAGTCGCGCCCCTGGGCGATCCGATCGCGATTGAGTTCAGCTGCCAGCAGATCAGCATCCGGCGCGCCGAAGCCGCCGTGATCGAGGTCGAATAAGCCGCCATGTCGAAAGCCGCTGAAACGCCGCGCCGGCTTGCGCGAGTGGCCATGCTCGGAAACCCGAACACCGGCAAAACCTCTCTCTTCAACTCCCTGACCGGCCTGCGCCAGCGCGTCGGCAATTATCCGGGCATCACCGTCGAGAAGAAGACCGGCGTCATGCAGCTCGGCCACGGCGAAGTCGAGCTGATCGACCTGCCGGGAACCTACAGTCTGGCCGCCGCCTCGCCCGATGAGCGCGTCGTCGTCGACGTCCTCTCGGGACATGTCGACGGCACTGAGTCGCCCGAAGCGATTGTCTGCGTGGTCGACGCCACCAATCTCAAGCGCAATCTGTTTCTTGCATCCCAGGTCGCTGAGTTGGGCATCCCGATCGTCATCGCGCTGAACCTGTGGGACGCGGCGATGAAACAGGGCCTGAAGATCGACATCGAAAAACTGTCCGAACGCCTGAGCGCGCCCGTCATTACGACCGTCGGACGCACCGGCCAGGGCCTGCCCGAATTGCGCGCGGCCATCGCGGCGGCATTGTCCGAGAAACCGGAGATGACGCGCATCGAATGGCCGGAAAGCGCGCAGCAGGCGGAAAAGGAACTGCGCGAAGCGATCCCCGCCGAGATTCGCTCGCAATTAAAGGAACTGGAAATCCGGCGACTGTTGTTCGACGCGGACTCCCCGATCATTGATCGCATCGGCTGGAATCGCGACGAGGCGCACAAAGCGATCGAAGCGGCGCGCAAGCCGCTTTGGGACGCCGGCGTCAATCCCCACGCCGCTGAAGCCTTGTTTCAATACAAGCATCTGGGACAGATTCTCGAAGGCGTGGTCGCTGCGCCGGATGAATCCCTGCCGCGCGGCTCGGAATCGATCGACAATCTTTTACTGCATCGCTTCTGGGGCGTGATCGTTTTTGTCGGGATGATGTTCATTGTGTTCCAGGCCGTCTACGCCGGCGCGGGACCTTTCATGGACTTTGTGGAATGGGTGAAAGTCGGGGCGCAATCAGTGGTGGGTCCCTGGCTGGCCGACATGCCGATGCTGCAAAGCCTGGTGAACGACGGCGTCATCGAAGGCGTCGGCGCATTCGTCATTTTCCTGCCACAAATTCTCATCCTCTTTCTTTTCATCGCCCTGTTGGAGGACACCGGCTACATGGCGCGCGCCGCCTTCCTCATGGACAAGGTGTTTCATTGGTGCGGCCTCAACGGCAAAAGTTTTGTGCCGCTGCTTTCCAGCTATGCCTGCGCCGTGCCCGGCATCATGGCCACCCGCACAATTGAAGATCCCAAGGCGCGACTGACGACCATCCTGCTCGCGCCGTTGATGAGTTGTTCGGCAAGGCTCCCGGTCTACGTCCTCCTGATCGGCGCGTTCGTAGAACCGGCGTTGGGAACCTTCTGGGCCGGCGTCACCTTGTTCGCCATGCATTTCGTCGGCCTCGGTGTAGCGATTGTGCTCGCCTTCGTTTTCACTCGTTTCCTGATCAAGACGAAGCCGCAGCCCTTCGTTCTCGAAATGCCAAGCTACCGGGCGCCGCGAATGCGGAATGTCCTGTTTCGCATGTATGAAGCGGGGCGCGAGTTTGTCGAACGAGCCGGCACCGTCATTCTGGCGATCACAGTCATCGTCTGGGCATTGCTCTATTTTCCTCGCCCCGAGTCCCTCGCCGTCGACGAAACGCAGGCCTTCGTCGTCCAACACGCCCAGGCCGGCAACCTCAGCGAGGAGGACGCTCAAGCGGCCATCGAGGCCAGCGAGGAGCTGTCGGCGCAACTGCAGGCTCAGATCGACGGAGCCTACGTCGACCAAAGCCTGTTGGGACGCATGGGCAAAGCCATTCAACCCATTTTCGCGCCCGCCGGTTTCGACTGGAAGATCACCGTCGGCGTGCTCGCGAGCTTTCCAGCGCGTGAGGTAATCGTGTCCACGCTCGGCATCATCTATAGTCTCGGCGGCGATGTTGATGAAGAATCTGGCGATCTGAAGGAAGCTCTACACAACGAGACCTGGGACGACGGGCCGCGCGCCGGACAACCCATTTTCAATCTACCTGTGGTTTTCTCGATCATGGTTTTCTTTGCCCTGTGTTCCCAGTGCGGCTCCACGCTTGCGGTGACGGCCAAGGAATCCAGCTGGAAATGGGCGGCATTCACCTTTTTCTACATGACCGCCCTCGCCTGGCTCGGCGCGGTGGCGGTTTATCAAATTGGCATTAGACTGATGTGACCATGTGGTGGTGGATCGAAATCGCGTTGGTGTCGCTGATCGTCGGAACGGCGGTCGGCTACCTCGTGTGGTACATCCGCGGCGTCATCCGCTTCGGCTCCTCCTCGTCCTCCTCCAACTGCGGCTCCGGCGGTTGCCCCTCCTGCGGCCCGGACAAGAAGAAGGTCTGATCCGCAGGCGCGGCGCGGTGGCGGCGTTGGCGAG
>JBLHKZ010000293.1:0-7127 GCA_047618185.1 Limisphaerales bacterium | reverse complement strand
CCCAACTGGCGCTCATCCGCGCTGAGGACAAAAATCTCCGGCTTCCCGTCGGCGTCCCAATCCGCGACCGCGAGCTGACTGATGCCGGTCAACGAGGGGAAGGAGCGCGGTCGCCCCAGCTCGCCGCTGGCGTCCTGCCGGTAAAGCGAAACCTGACCGCTGTCCGGCTCGGCGACCAGCAGGTCGGTGCGTCCGTCGCCATCCAGGTCCGCCCACACCGAGCCGCGGCTGGCTTTACCGGTGCGCCGCAAGGGAGTCACGGAGAATTGGCCTTTTTTCAACGAACCGCTCAATGCCTCCGCTTCTTTTTGAACGAAGTGCGAAATCTGCGCGCGGCCTGAGTGCGCCGCGATGGTCATGATCTCGGCTCGGCTGTCATTATCCAAATCATCCGACCAGTAGGACCGGACCGGCGCGAGGGCAAAATGAATCTCCGGCCCCAGGCGCCCCTGCTCGCCCTGAAGACGAAAGCGAAAAGGATTCTTGCTGTCCCAATTCACGAGCAGCATGTCCTGCAGCTTGTCGCCGTTCACATCGAGAATCTGGCAGGCCTTGATCTCGCCGGAGAAAGGAACCTTCACTCCTTCGCCAAAGGTATGGTCCGCTTTCTGATAAAACACGTGACAGACATTCTCCCCCAACAGGATGAGATCGGTGAGCTTATCGCCGTTGAGATCGCCGTGCGTGAGCCCGTTGGGATTGAGCGGCGCTGACTTGAGGGGCCAGCGTTTGTGAGCGGACCAGCCGTCCTTGCCTTGATTGTATTGCACGACCAGTTCGCGCGGGTCGCCGCCAAAATAGGCGATGTCCGGCCGGCCGTCGTTATTCAGATCCACGACTTCCAGACTTGCGATGCGCTTTTCCGACGCGATCGATTCGATGCGGAAGCGGGCGTCAGGCGGCAACTCATTGATCTCGAGCTTTGGCCGCGCATACAGGCTCGCCGTCATGTTGGTCGTGCCGGATTGGTTATAGAGCAGCGTGATCTTCGAGCGGAGATTGTTGACGATCACAAGATCGTTGAGCCCATCCCCATTGATGTCGGCCGAGCGAAGATTGGCGATCTGGCTCTCGATCGGAAACACCTCCGGCCCCGTGAAGCCAAATTCGAGCGCGGCCGTCTCGGCCTGAAGCGAAGCCGGCAAAAGCAATCCGGTCAAAATGGCGGCGAAGCCAGACTTCGCCGCCCGTCTCTGGACAAGTTTATGCAACATGGTGGCGGGAGCTTAGTCCTCAATCGGACCAGCGCCAACGGGTAAAAATTGGAGATCTCCCCGAAACGGACTATTCCCCAAGAATATGCACGACCACCCGTCGACGATGCGGATGGGTTCGGTGCTCCCAGAGATAAATCCCCTGCCATGTCCCCAACGCGAGGGCGCCGGACACGACAGGTATCGAGAGATTAACCGCGGTGAGCGCCGTCCGCACATGGGCGGGCATGTCGTCCTCACCCTCAAAAGTATGCTCGAAAATGCGATCGCCATCGGGGACCAGGCGCGCGAAGAAACGATCCAGATCACTGCGCACGGTCGGATCGGCATTTTCCTGAATCAGGAGCGAAGCCGAGGTGTGCTGGAGATGAAGCGTGCACAGCCCGGTCTCAATACCGGACTCGCGGACTACGGCGTCGACCTCACGGGTAAACATCGTGAAACCGCGCTCCCGGGTGGCGAGGGTGATGGTGTCGGAATGTTGCCGCAACATGGCCGAGCCCGAGCGGCTCGATTATCGATGAAAGATTTCGGCGCGCCCAGAGCGGCGCGGAGCAAATCGGTTGGCCGCAAGGCGACCTACTTCGCGTTGATCATTCGCTCGAGTTCGAGGCTCTCAGCGTGGCCGCCTTCGCGGGCTTTCTGATAATGCCAGCGAGCCAACTCCCGCAAGGGCGGTTTCTGAGTCACGTAGATCACCGCCAGGTTGTGGTGCGCGGTGGCATTGCCCGGTTGGAGCTGAATTGCCTTTCGCAAATGCGTTTCGGCGGCGCCGACCTGCCCCTTGTCACTGAGCACGATGCCCAGATAATGATGCACCTCGGCATTCTTGGGCTCCAACTCCGCCGCCCGGCTCAGGTGATTCAAAGCGTCGTCGAGTTTCTTTTGACGATATTTGAGGTAACCCATTTGATACTGGGCGAAGGCGTCGCCAGAATCGGCCGCGAGCGCCTTCTTAAGGTTGGCATCGGCCTCGCTCAAATTGCCCTGCTCGATCTGCGCGGCGGCGAGATTGGCCAGCACGGAAACGTTGCGGTCATCCATCTTGACGACTTCCTGATATTTCTTTTCGGCGTCGGAATAGCGGCGCGCCTCGAAAGCGCGCTGCGCTTCGGCGACCAACACACCGGCGGCCGCCGGCAACTGGCGACGAGCCTTGCGTGTCGCTCCATCGCTCAAATCAGTCGTGCCCGCGGGCTTCTTGTCGAAGAGAGCGCTTTCCTCCGGGGTGAACGGAACCGCACGCGCATCCAGAACGTCCAGGCGGGCGCGGACCTGCGCCAACTCGTCGGCCATCTCGCTGATCTTCACGCCCTCCCGCCGCGCCTTGCGATCGTTCAATTGCTTCGTCGACGCTTTCAACTCCCTGGCCAGGTCGTCTCGCTCGGCCTCCAGCTTTTCGACCTTCGCGGCCAGTTTGGCGTCAGCCTTGCGACTGACAAGCTTGACGTCGGCCAACTGCGCCGCCACCTCTTCGTTTCGTTTAGCGAGCCGCGCGTTGCCGCGATCCAGGCTGGAAAACTTGGCTTCCGTGGCGCGTTTGGCGCCCTTCAGCGCCTTCATTTCCGCTTCGAACGAATTGTTGCGCTCGGCGTCGCGAACTTGTTTGGACAGCGCGTCCCGCTCGTCCTGAAGCGCCTTCCGCCGGGCCGCGAGTTCGTCGCGATCCGACTGCACGCCGGCCAGTTCCTTCTCCAGCCGAGACACCTGCTTCGCAGCGGCTTTGGCGTCTCCAGCCAGCTGGGCTTCTTCCAGGCGTTTCTCAAGTTCGCTCCGCGTCTGTTTGAGATCGACGTTTTCCTTCGCGAGTCGCGCGTTGCCGCGATCCAGGCTGGAAAACTTGGCTTCCGTGGCGCGTTTGGCGCTCTTCAGCGCCTTCATTTCCGCTTCGAACGGATTGTTGCGCTCGGCGTCGCGAACTTGTTTGGACAGCGCGTCCCGCTCGTCCTGAAGCGCCTTCCGCCGGGCCGCGAGTTCGTCGCGATCCGACTGCACGCCGGCCAGTTCCTTCTCCAGCCGAGACATCTGCTTCGCAGCGGCTTTGGCGTCTCCCGCCAGCTGGGCTTCTTCCAAGCGTTTCTCAAGTTCGCTCCGCGTCTGTTTGAGATCGGCGTTTTCCTTCGCGAGTTTTGCGGCGCTCTCCTCGTTCTTCTTGCGCGACTTCTCTGCGTCGGCCAGCTGCTTCTCCAAGCTCTTCAGCTGCTTGCCGCTGCCCGCCGTATTGGGATCCGCGAGCGCTTCCTCAAGTTTCTCGTTCCCCTTGCGCAAGGCGGCGATGGCGGCGTCCTTGCGCTTGATTTCATTTCGTGTGGCGGAAAGCTCGCTCTGCAAAGCCGTGTCGGCTCCCCCGCTCTTCAGTTGACTCGCGTGATCTCGTTTCGTTTGTTCGAGCTCCCGGCGGACTTCTTGGGCGACCGACGCGTCGACCATCTTCGCCATGCTCCGTTGGTCGCGCTTGAGGGTGTCGCGCAGCGCCGAATTCTCGGAGCTGAGTTCTTTGCCGCGTTCGCCCGCGCGAGCCAGATCCCCGGATTGTCGCGCCAGGCGTTGATTGGCGTCGGCCAGTTCACGCCGCAACGGCTCATCGGATTGATTGGCCAACTGAGCGACCGTTTTGCGTTCGGCCTTGAGGCTGGCTTCCAGCTCCTTGTTGGCGCTTTTCAAGCCCGTGTTCTCCTCCTGCAAGGAGGCATTCTGTTTCTCCGTGCGAAGAGCGCCGCCCGCCGAGCGATCCAGCGCTCGAACCTGTTTCTTCAAAGCGTCGTTCTCGCTCTCAAGCGCCGGAATGTCATTCTTCACCAGCGCCTGCAACCGTTCGTCGAGTTTCTGATTTTCCTTGGTGAGGCTGGCCAGCTGCTTCGCCTGTCCGCCGTCGCCAGCCCGGGCCATGTCCGAAAGTTTCTTTTGCTCGGCGCGAAGACCTGCCTTCAAGCCGGTGTTTTCCTCTTCAAGAACTCCGATGCGCTTGGTCAATGTTTCGTTCTGGGCCTCGACCTTCGAAATCGCCGCGACTTTTCGGGACAATTCGGAGACCTGATTCTTCAACGCTCGGTTTTCCTCCCGGGCGCGGGCATTGCGCGGGCTGTCGCCCAGACCCTTGACCCGCCCCTTGAGCGCGACGTTTTCCTGCGTCAATCTCGCGACGGCGCCGCTTTGTTCGGCCAGCCGTTTTTCATTGGCGGTCAGCTTCTCCTGGGCGCTGCGATGGACCGCCGGATCGACCCTCGTTGTCGCCCGCTGATTGGCCGCGGCCAATTCCCGCTGAACCTCATCGACAACTGCCTGATCCACCATCGTGGCAAGCTTTTGAAGATTGGCGGACAGCGAGGCGTCCAACCCGGCCTTCTCTTTTTCCAACCGCTCGATCTGCGCCTTGGCCTGCGTCAGCTCGGCAGGATCGGCGGTGATGGTCTTCGCGGTGGCGATGTCCATCTGCAGCTGTTTGTTGCGCGCCTGTAGCCGGATGATCTCATTGTTCAATGCGCCGATCTGCGAAGCGATGGCCTTATTGCCTCGGATGACCGTGGCCGGCGGAAAAGGTTTGGCGTCTCCGGCCTTGTCGGGCGGGAATTTTGCGATCAGCGGCTTCAGCTTGTCGTTGACGTAATCCAGTCGGAAATCGACCACGCCCTTGTTCCAAGTCGGATATGCCTTTTTCATCTGCTGGAGCCCGTCGCGCGCATTCATGTAGTTGCTCATCGCGGTGCGATCCTGATTGCGCTCCATCAACGCGTCGGCCTGTTGGATCAGGGTGTAATAGCGCACGAACAGCTCATCGGGCGCTTGCTGGGCGCTCACGCCGAGCGTGAGAGACAGGAGAATCGATGCAATTAACGGAACAAGGCGTTTCATGCGGGGACACTAACGAAACATTCTTCCGCTTGGCAATCTGATTAAACCGCGCTTCCCTCCCGGGCCGGACTTTCGTGGACCAACAAAAAACCCGCCCTTTTACAGGCGGGTTCTCGTGAAATTCGTTCCTCGGCGACGCCCGGACGAAGGGCGGCAAACTTACTGGTTGATCTTAAAATTCGGATCGGTCAGCAACTTCTTCAACTTCTCATTTTCCTTCTGTAGTTTCTTGAGCGCGTCGGACTGCTCCCTTACACCCACGGCAAGACGCTTCAACTCCGACTCCAGAGCCGGGACCTTATCCCCCTCTTTCGCCTTCTTGTTCAGGTCGGAAACTTTCTTCTTCAACGCCGAATTCTCCCGGCGTTGCGAGCTGGAGCGTCCGCTCTCGCCGGCGTTCTTGACGCGCGCCTCCAATGCGTCGATCTCACGCTGCATTTTCAGGATGGCCGCATTCTTGCGATTGAGGTCGGTGGCCTTGTCTTCGAGCGCGCTCTCGGCGCGGGTCAAAGCCGACTTGTCGATCATCTTGGCCAACTTGCGCTCCGCCGTCCGGTTCCGATCACGAAACTCGGCGAGCTCCTTGGCCAACAATTTGTTCTGCACGCTCAACTGCTGAGCCGCCTTCTCGGACTTGTCCGTGGCGCCGGCTTTCTTGCTCAAATCGGAATTCTGACGTTTCAAGGCGTTGTTCTCGCTTCGCAGGGAGGGCAGTTCGTTCCTCTCCAACGCTTCCAATTCGTCAGCCAGCTTCCCGTTGTCGGCCGTGGCCGAGGCCAGCTCTTTCTGGCGCCGGCTCAACTCGCGATCCCGATCCTCCATTGATTTCTTGAGCTGCCGGGCCTCCTTCGCATCGATCATATCCTTGCTGGCGCCCTCGAGTTCCGCGACGCGAGAATTCGCGGCCGACGCCTGCCCCCGCGCTTCGGACAACGCCTTTTCCGCTCTGGCCAGCTCGCCGGGATCGACCGCCGCGGGCCGGGCCGCGAGCGCCTCCTTCAACTTGTTGTTGAGCGAGGCGGATTTCATGCGCTCTCGAATCAGCTCGTCATTGATGGCCGCCAGCTGTGTCTGGACCGCGGGCGACGGCCCTTTCTTATTCGTTTTGGGAGCCGCTTTCGGGGCCGGTTTGCTCGCCGGGTATCTGGAATCCAGCGGATCGAGCCTGTCCGCGATGTATCCCAATCGAAAATCAACGATCCCCTTGTTCCAGTCGGGATTGTCCTGTTGGAGCTTTTGCAGGCCGGAGCGAGCCGAGCGGTAAAGATCCACCGCCGCCTGCTCCTGATTCTTGCCGGCCAGAGTGTCGGCCTGCTGAATCATCTGGTAGAACGTGACGTAAAGCTCATTCTGAGGGGCCGCCTCGGATGAGGTTGCGAAGGCAAACGAAAGCAGGCCCAGCAAGGTGTAAACGCGTTTCATAGGCGACCATTTAAGCGAAGCTTGGCCCGGTTTGCAACTCGAATGGGAATGTGAAAAAAACTTCGAAACGGGGATTGACACCCATGGGGCCTTCTGGCGTTATCTACCACCTTTTCGAAAGATAAATCCTTATGCACGCCGTATTAGAGACAGGTGGAAAACAGTATCGGGTCGCCGAGGGCGACACGATTGAAATTGAACGCCTCACGACCGAGGCGGGACAACCGCACACATTTGACAAGGTGCTCCTCGTCAGCGCCGAGGGCGACGTCAAGATCGGTAAGCCGATTCTCGACGACGCCAGCGTCACCGCCGACGTCGTCGCGCACAAGCGCGGCCCCAAGCTCATCGCCTTCAAAATGAAGCGCCGCAAGGCCACGCGCCGCAAGGTCGGCCACCGCCAGGAGCTCACGGTCGTCAAAATCACGGAAATCAAAGGTTAAGTTATGGCACATAAAAAAGGGCAGGGCAGCTCACGCAACGGACGCGACAGCAACGCGCAGCGATTGGGAGTTAAAAAATTTGGCGGCGAGTTCGTCACCGCCGGCAGCATCATCATCCGCCAGCGCGGCACCAAGTACGCCGCAGGCAAGAACGTCGGCGTCGGCCGCGATTGGACAATCTACTCACTGGTCGACG
>JBLHKZ010000292.1:0-7155 GCA_047618185.1 Limisphaerales bacterium | reverse complement strand
AACGCAGCCGAACATTGCAGCGATGGGCCACTTGTAGAGGTTGAGAATGCGCGCCCACTGGGGAAATCCGGCGAGGGGATCGCGCTCGGCTGGCGAGTCGCTCGGCGTTAACGCCGTCGTCTCGGGAGTCGGCGGCTTCTCCGCGTTCTCATCGGGCGGATCGGATTTTTCAATGTCGTCCGGCATGGTCGGGAGTTTAGACCGGAGACGGGTTGCGGGCCATCATTGAATCTTGAAGCGACTTGGGGAGGCGCGTTGTGGGTTAGTGATCCAATGGGAAACCCTCCGGTTCTGCAGAAGAGACTCTCAAAGTTCGACTGATGCGGCGATTATTGTGTGTGAACTTTTGGGGAGCGCACGCGCCCTCGCGTGCTCTCATTGGCGCCCCCGCCGATGAGTTCGGGCGCAAAGCGACCCGGAATTTATCCGGTTCGAACCCCGCGCCCGGAGAATACGGCGGGGGCGCCGAATTCGACACGCGAGGGCGCGTATGCTCCCCGGAGTATGCCTGGCTTTCGATTCACTTTGAATTTTGAAGGCAGGGCGAGCCGGGAGTCTTGCCCGCCAGCCTGTTTGCGAATTGCCTTTTTGTCCCGGGGTTCAGGCGCTTGAATCGCGGGCGATGAGCGAACGCGATTCCATTTTGTCCGGGATTTCCGAGGAGATCTTCAATGTCCGCACCAAGGCTTTCGGGCCGGCGGGCGAACTGCCCTTGACCGCTGAGATGCTGCGGGAGCGGCCGAGCGGCGACATCTTTGGCATGACGCAAAATGCGGGCATGGGCTGGCGCGCGTCGGAGGTCGGTCGCCGGCAGTTTTTGATCCTGAGCACGCAGGGTGGAATCCGCGCTGAGGACGGGACGCCGGTCGCGCTGGGCTATCACACCGGTCATTTTGAGATTGGCCTGCTGGCGCGGGCGGCGGCGGAGGAATTCAAGCGTCTGGGGGTTTTGCCCTTCGCGGGGTTTTGCTCGGACCCGTGCGACGGCCGTACGCAAGGCACGCCAGGGATGTTCGACAGCCTGGCCTATCGCAATGACGCAGCCACCATTTTCCGGAGGTTGATTCGCTCGCTGCCGACGCGCTCGGGCGTGGTGGGCGTGGCGACCTGCGACAAAGGGCTGCCCGCGATGATGATGGCGCTGGCTGGAATGCGCGATCTGCCCACGATCCTCGTGCCCGGCGGCGTGACCCTGCCGCCGGAAGAGGGCGAGGACACTGCGGTCGTGCAAACGATTGGCGCGCGGTTTTCGCACGGGCTGATGTCGTTGCAGGAGGCGGCGGAAGCGGGCTGCCGGGCCTGCGCTTCGCCGGGCGGAGGGTGCCAGTTTCTGGGCACGGCGGCGACGGCGCAGGTGGTCGGCGAGGCGTTGGGATTGTCCTTGCCGCATTCCGCGCTCGCGCCGTCGGGCGAGCCGGTCTGGACCGACATGGCGACCCGTTCCGCGCGGGCGGTCGTGGAATTGGAGAAACGCGGGTTGGCGACGAAGGACATCGTGACCGATGCGGCGATTCGCAATGCGATGGTCGTCCATGCGGCGTTCGGGGGATCGACGAATTTACTGCTGCACATTCCGGCGATCGCTCACGCGGCCAAATTACGCAGGCCGACAGTGGAGGATTGGATTGAGGTGAATCGCAAGGTTCCTCGTCTGGTCAGCGTCCTGCCCAACGGCCCGGTGCATCATCCGACCGTGCGGGTGTTCCTGGCGGGCGGCGTTCCGGAAGTCATGCTGCATTTGCGGGAGCTGGACCTGCTGGATCTGAGCGTCTTGACCGTCAGTGGCGACACGCTCGGCGCGAGCCTGGAATGGTGGGAGAACTCGGAACGTCGTCGTCGTTTTCGCGAAATATTAAAAGCGGAAGATGGGGTCGATCCGGATGAAGTCATCATGACTCCAGCGCGGGCCAAGGAGCGCGGGCTGACGAGCACGGTGACCTTTCCGCGCGGCAATATTTTCCCGGAAGGCGCCGTGATCAAGAGCACGGCCATCGATCCCTCGGTGGTGGATGACGCCGGCGTGTTTCGACTGGAAGGGCCGGCGCGCGTGTACACGAGCGAGAAGGGCGCCATCGCTGCGATCAAGGATGGAAAAATCAAGGAGGGCGACGTGATGATCCTGACGGGCATTGGGCCGATGGGGACGGGCATGGAGGAAACCTATCAGGTGACGTCAGCGCTGAAGTATCTGCCCTTTGGCAAGCGCGTGGCGCTGATCACCGACGCGCGTTTCTCCGGTGTTTCCACGGGAGCCTGTATCGGCCATGCAGGGCCGGAAGGACTGGCGGGCGGCCCGATTGGCAAACTGCGCGATGACGATGTGATTCGCATCGCGATCGATTGCCACGCCAACACCGGCAGCGCGGATTTTGTCGGTGAAGGCGGGCGGGAATTCAACGCGGAGGAGGGAGCCGCGATCCTGGCCGCGCGTCCCTCGCGCGCCGATATGGCGCCGAATCCTCAGTTACCGGACGACACACGGCTATGGGCGGCGTTGCAGAGATTGAGCGGAGGGACCTGGGGCGGCTGCGTCTACGACGTGGATGCGATCCTTGAGGCGTTGGGCTGAGCGGCGGTGCGCGCTATTTCCCTCCGAGAATCAGTTCCAGAGCGATCGCCGCCACAAAGAGGCTCGCCGCTGTGATCGCCGCCTTGCGACTGACTTTCCCGTTCGCTTCATCTGTCACTTACGGAGGAGTGTTCCCATTCCATTCCGTGCGCCTCGGCGACGGCCTTGCAGGTGAGCTTGCCGTTCTTCGTGTTGATGCCGCCTTTGATGGAGGGCTGCCGGGCGCAGGCTTCTTCGAGTCCGTAATCGGCGATGAGTTCGACGTAGCGGCAGGTCGAGTTGGTGAGGGCCTGGGTGGCGGTGCGCGCGTAGGCGGCGGGCATGTTGGCGACGCAGTAGTGCGTGACCCCTTCCTCGACATAGACCGGATCGTGATGGGTCGTCGGTCGGGTGGTTTCGGCGCAGCCGCCCTGGTCGACGGCGATGTCCACCAGCACGCTGCCGGGTCGCATGACTTTCAGCATCTCGCGGCTGATGAGCTTCGGGGCCTTGGCGCCCGGGACGAGCACGGCGCCGATGAGCAGATCGACGCGGGGCAATTGCTCCATCAGGTGTGCCTCGCTCGAGTAGAGCGTGTGGGCGGTGTGCAATGAAATATCCAGGAAGTGCATGCGCTCCAGGTCGACCTCCAGAATGGTCACATCGGAGCCGAGCCCAGTGGCCATGCGAGCGGCGTTGACCCCGGCCGTGCCGCCGCCAAGGACGAGAGTTTTCCCAGGCAGGACGCCGGGCACTCCGCTGAGTAAAATGCCGCTGCCGCCATGGTATTTCCCGAGGAAGTAGGCGCCCATCAGCGCCGACATACGTCCCGCGATTTCGCTCATGGGTTCGAGCAGCGGCAGTCGATTATTCTCCTCGATCGTCTCGTAGGCGACGCCAGTGACGCCTGAGGCCAGCATGGCTTCGGTCAGCGACTTGTTCGCCGCGAGGTGTAGGTAGGTGAAGAGGATTTGATCCGGCCGCAGCAGCTCGTGCTCCGAGGGTTGGGGCTCTTTGACTTTGACGATCAGTTCGGCCTGATCGAAGACAGCTGCGTGTGTATCGACCAGCGACGCGCCGGCCTGTTCATAGTCGGCGTCCAGATAACCCGAGCCGACGCCGGCGCCGCGTTCGACGACGACCTTGTGACCTTTTCGGATGAGTTGGTAGGCGCCGGACGGCAGCAGCGCCACCCGGAATTCGTCGGCCTTAATTTCCCTGGGGACTCCGATAATCATACGTATTCCTTTGCGGCTTGATCTTGCGGTTGTTCGTCAGCTTAATCCACGGCCTGATGAAGCGACTTCTATTGACCACATCTTTCCTCGTTCTTACCGGTTACGCAACTCTCGCTGATGGTCCGAAGGACAATCTGGCCGAGAACGTCCGGCGCATCCCGAAAGACGGCGTGTCCGTTCCGGCGGCGGATTGCTCGATGTTGCAAGAAGGCATCGCTGTGCTGGGCGCCAAGATCGAGCGACTGCGCAAGGATCTGGAGGGCAAGCCGGAGTTGCTGGAGCTGCTGCCGGACGTGGAGATTTATCATCGAGCTGCGTGGTCGGCTTTGACCTACAACGAATTCTTCAAGGCGAACGAGATTCAAACCGCGAAGGGGCTGCTGCAAGACGGCATCTCGCGGGCGGGGCAGCTTGAGAACGGTCAGGCGCCCTGGCTTACGAAGAAGGGGCTGGTTGTTCGCGGGTACCGCTCGAAGATCGATCATTCCGTGCAGCCTTACGGGTTGGTCGTGCCGGAGACATGGACGCCGGGCGCGGCGGTGAAGCATCGCTTGGACTTCTGGTTTCACGGCCGCGGCGAGACTTTGAGCGAGGTAAATTTCATCAATGGCCGCCAGCGTTCGGCAGGGCAATACGCGCCGGCGGACACGTTTGTGCTGCATCCTTACGGTCGCTATTCGAACGCCAACAAGTTTGCGGGCGAAGTGGATTTGTTCGAGGCCCTGGCGCACGCGAAGAAGCATTACCCGATTGATGACGACCGTATCGCGGTGCGGGGCTTTTCAATGGGCGGGGCGGCGTGCTGGCAGTTTGCTGTGCACTATCCGGATCTTTGGTTTGCGGCGAATCCGGGCGCTGGTTTTTCCGAAACGCCGGAGTTTCTGCGGACCTTCCAGGGCGAGACGCTGACGCCAACCTGGTATGAGAAAAAACTCTGGCATCTCTACGACTGCACGGACTGGGCGGCGAATCTATTTCACTGCCCGACAGTCGCTTATAGCGGGGAGGTCGACCGACAGAAGCAGGCGGCCGATATCATGGAGAAGTATCTGGCTGAAGAGGGCATCGATATGACTCACATCATCGGGCCGGGCACGGCTCACCGAATTCACAAAGATTCGGCGGTGGAAGTGGAGCGGCGGATGACGAGCCTCGCGAAACGGGGACGAGACATTGTTCCGAACAAGCTGCGCTTCACGACCTGGACGCTCCGTTACAACCGCATGCTTTGGGTGACGGTCGACGGCATGGAGGAGCATTGGGAGCGGGCGCGAGTCGAGGCGGAAATCGGTCGGAACAACTTTCTCAGCGTGACGACGAAGAATGTCTCGGAGCTGACGTTGGACATGCCTTCAGGGCATTGCCCGATGGATATGACGCAGCCGGTGAATCTCGTGATCGACGGCCAGCACGTCGCCCATACGCCGCGCGTGCAGTCGGATCGCTCGTGGAAAACGCGTCTGAGCAAATCGGAGAAAGGCTGGGAGGTCGCGGTTTCTCAGGACGCTCAAACTTTGCGCAAGCGGCATGGGCTCCAGGGGCCGATCGACGACGCATTCATGGATTCGTTCATCATCGTTCGCCCAACGGGCAAGGCCTGGTATCCCAAGGTCGCGAAATGGGCGGAGAGCGAGCAGGCGCATGCGATTGAGCATTGGCGTCGGCACTTTCGCGGCGAGGCGCGCGTGAAGGATGACGTGGAGATTACGGACGCGGACATCGCGAGCAGCAACTTGATCCTGTTTGGCGATCCTTCGAGCAATCGCGTGTTGACCAAGATTCTGGATTCATTACCGATTCGCTGGACGGCGGGCGGGGTTGTGGTCGGCGACAAGAAATACGACGGCAAGACGCACGCGCCGATCATGATTTATCCCAATCCCCTGAACCCGGATCGATACATCGTCCTGAACAGTGGATTTACCTTTCGCGAGTACGATTACTTGAACAACGCGCGGCAGGTTCCCAAGCTGCCGGACTGGGCGGTGGCGGACATCAGCCAGCCGGTCACGTCGCGCGCGCCCGGCAAGATTGTCGACGCCGGTTTCTTCGGCGAGCGTTGGGAATTAAAGGCGAGGCCGAAGTGAGAATTCGGCGGACGGCTGTGAGGATGGGGCAACTCACCGCGACTCCTACCCGGGAGTTGTGCTTTGCCCATGATTTCTCAATTTGTTGTTGGGCTCCGATTGCATCCGAAATGCAAGTATCGCGGCAGCGATACTCTACCCGCCCAGTTGAAACGCATGGCGTCGCTGTCTTTCCCCGCGCCGGTAGGGCATTGCTGCGCCAATGCTTCTTACGAATGGCAACCCCGTTTCCCATTTGCGGGAGGGGGCAGAGGCGACGCGATTCCGATTTCCCTCCGCTTAGGGGCCAAGTACAGCGCAAATCCGGTTCCCCTGCTCTGAGGGTTTAGGGGCAGGTTGCTTGAAGAACCCTCAAGCGCGCCATGTCTGAACGTCTTCCCAATCTGGCCGCCAATCTTCGCGCGCTGCCGCCGACGGTCTGGGTTCTGGTCATTGGCACCTTTATCAATCGCTTTGGCACCTTCGTGGTTCCCTTTCTCCTGCTCTATCTCTCGGACGAAGGATTCTCGATCACTCAATCCGGGTTCGTGCTGAGCGCCTACGGCGTCGGCAATTTCATCGCGTCGTGGTTTGGCGGCTATTTCGCGGATCGATTCGGTCGACGCAATACGACTGTGTTGTCGATGTTTTCATCGGCGATTGTGATGGTCTGCATTCCCTGGGCGGTTGCGGAGCTGTCGGCCGCAAACGTGAGCGAGGGAGTGCGACTGGCTTCGGTGATGGCTCTGACTGTGTTGGCCGGAATGACTGCGGAACTTTACCGGCCGGCCAGCAATGCCCTGCTGACGGATCTTGTGCCCAAAGAGAATCGTGTGACGGCCTTTGCGGTCTACCGGTTGGCGATCAATGCGGGTTGGGCGTTCGGCCCGGCGGCGGCGGGGTTGCTTGCAAAATATTCCTTTGTCTATCTGTTTCTGGGGGACGCCATCACGTCCGCCGCCTATGGGATCGTCGCGATCTTTTTTTTACCGCACGGAAAGCGCAGTAAATCGCCGGAGCTGGCTCGCTGGGGGCCGGCGCTACGAATCATCCTGCGCGACCGGAAATTTTTGCTCTACGCCTGCGCGTCGTTAGGCATCGGCTTCAGTTATTTTCAAACGCATTCGACGTTGGCGCTGCATGTCCGGGACGCGGGGCTCTCGGTCGCGGTCTATGGCCTGTTGCACTCGTTGAACGGTTTGATCGTCATCCTGTTCGAGTTGCCCCTGTCGCCGTGGACTCAGCGGCGCCCGCCGCGTCGAATGATGTCGATCGGATTCGTGCTGGTGGGCATCGGTTTCGG
>JBLHKZ010000291.1:0-7248 GCA_047618185.1 Limisphaerales bacterium | reverse complement strand
TTTTTTTCCCAAATCCGAAATCCATGATGTATTTGTGGAGACTCTCCTTGCCCATCTTGATTCCGATCTTTGCGGCCCCAATATTCGAGGATTTGGTGATAATTTCCTCTACGGACAACATTCCGTATCCGTGGTGGTCATGCAGGGTTCTGCCCGCGTAGCGAAACGCGCCATTCTCACAATGGAAACGATCGTCCAGGGAGACCAATCGGTCGTTCAAAGCCCCGGCGACCACGACGATCTTGAACGTCGATCCGGGTTCATACATGTCTGTCACCGCCCGATTGCGCAGGGCGTCGAGCTGGAATAGTCCGGGGTGATGCGGATCGAAATTCGGGAAGGTTGCCATCGCGAGAATCTCCCCGGTTCGTGGCCGAACCGCGATCGCTGTCGCGCTCAAGGGCGTGTGATCCTTCCAGCCCTGTTTTAGTTCGGATTCGACGATGTACTGCAGCCCCGCGTCGATGGTGAGCACAACATTGTCGCCCGGGCGGGCCGCGATATCCGCCCGGCGATTCCGCACCAATTCGCGTCCTCGGCTGTCACGCTCAAATTCCCGCCAACCACGGGTCCCGTCGAGCACCTCGTCAAAAGTTCGTTCGATTCCGTAAAGCCCCTTGGTCTGGAACACTGTCGAGTGACCTGCCTTGTCTTCCTCCGTGCGCACATATCCCAGCACGTGCGCGGCCGAACCCACGTTGGGAAACACCCGCAATTGATCCTCGCGCCGATCAGGAAAAACAGCCTTGGTCCGTAGATTTCGATAGAAACGCCTCTCTTCCCGGGAGACCCCCTTCATATCCACACCCGAGGCGACCTGGGTCATCGCGGCCTGGATTTGTTCCCAGGTCTCCCGTCTCACCTTGCGCTTCAACACGACGTATTGATCGTGGACAGGCTCTCCTTTTTCGTTGTAGCGAATCACCCGATTCTGGAGTTTCTTGATCAACTCGGCTTCGTCCATCTGAAGACGGGGAGCAAGAATCCGAGCCACCTCCTGCTGACGGTCGCCAATCAAGGTCGGATCCGCGCAGATCGTTTTCACAAAGACGCTGGCCGCGAGGCGCTCGCCGTGAATGTCCCAAATTTCGCCGCGCCGCGGCTCCCGGATGCTGCTGCGCTTGATATTGTCGTCGGCCCTCGCGCTCAGTTCCGCATGCTGTCTGACTTGGAGATCCACCAATCGATAGCCCAGGGCGCAAAACGCCGTCACCAACAGAAATGCCAGCAAGTTCAGTCTACGATATTTGGATTCGCTATTCATTCGATCGGTCCCCCACGCCCAGCATGGTTTTCGCGTAAATCATTCTGATGTTGGTCTGCGCTTTCATCGGATCCGTATCGCCGTCGTTTCAAGGAGCTTCCTCCGCCCCAGACCTCCGACGGACATAACGTCGATCAGAAGTCTGGGGAACGGAGGTATACAACGTTTCCTCCAAACGCAGTATTTGCTCTTCTCTCGGTTCTACCAACCCAAGTCCTAATTGTTGCACCCGCTTGTCGAGATACCGGTGCGTCTGCCTCCAGGCCAGTTCCTCCTGATCGTCGGCGTTCTCCTGCTTCAGCTGGTTCAACCGAAGTTCTTTGTCGCTAATCTCGTTTCCGAGCTTCTCCAGCTGGTTCTTCTGGTACAGATAGCCAACGCTGGCTGCGCCCACGAAAAGGCAGAAACAGAACACCTTCAGGGCGTGCCCGATCTCAACTCCCGGGTTGCGCGCGGTTCTTTCGTTCGGATTCATGACTGTTTCTCGAAGACCCGCAGCTGCGCGCTGCGCGCCCGGGGGTTCTCACTCAATTCTGTTTCGCCTGCGGAGATCGGCTTGCGATTGATCCGCTTGAGCATCGGTGTCCGGGGCGTCCGCAATTCCGGAACGTCCACATCTCCAACGAAATCGTAATCTCGTTCCGCCTCTCGCCCCCATTGCTTGACGATGCGATCCTCCAGCGAATGAAAGGTGATAATCGCAAGCCGACCAGCGGGCTTCAAAACGTCCATCGCCGAGGGTAACGCGCGCCGCAAGGAGCCCATTTCGTCGTTCACTTCCAGCCGCAATCCGAGAAAGGCCTTCGTCGCCGGATGCGTACGCTTGCCTCGCCGGGGAGCAATTCTCTCCAGCATATTTGCCAATTGTCCTGTGGTCTCAATTCGTCGCATCTTCCGTTCCCGCTCAATCGCCCTAGCGAACTGCCTGGCCCGTCGTTCTCCGCCCAAATCTCGGAAAACACGGGTTAAATCATCGATATCCGCGTCATTCACGATGTCGGCCGCCGTCAGGCCCTGCCGTTGATCCATCCGCATGTCCAACGGCGCATCGCGCTGAAAACTGAATCCGCGCTCGCCCTCGTCCAACTGAGGCGAGCTCACGCCCAGATCCAATAAAACCGCATCACAACTCTGCGCCTCGACCCACTCCGACATCTCGTCGAAGCGCGCGCGGCGCAATTCAAACCGTCCCGCGTATTCCGCAAGCCGCTCGCCTGCGCTTTCAATGGCCGTGCCGTCGCGATCGAAGCCAAACAGCCATCCCGTCGGCTCGCTCGCTTTCAAAATGGCTGCCGCGTGTCCACCCATACCGACCGTGCCATCGACGTATCGCCCGCCTGGCTGGGGACGGACCGCCGCCAACACCTCCGACATCAATACCGGCTTGTGGATGTAATTGTTCACGTCGCATAGCTGTGTTCGTTGTTGATTAATTGCTTTCAGTCTTGAAGACGCGCTCGGTCAGCCAACCCCAAACGGTGGCCGCCGACTTGCCATTCACTGAACTGCCCGCCTCCCGGCTGCGTTTTCGCGCCACGGCGACGAATTCCAGATCCGCCTCGGTCAGGTCGTTGCGCATGACCTGGACCTGCTCCAGTTCCATTTCCGCCTGCACCAACCGCTCAGCAGTCGATTTGCGCTTGCGCACGGCTTGCTGGAAAAAGGATCGCCGCTCCGGCTTGAGCTCCACCTTCGGCTCCGACACGGGCAGGCTCGTCAATTCCGCGATTCCGGGTCGATCGCTCGCCTCGGCCTCGATCTCAGGCGCCTCCGGTTCACGCGCATTCGTAAACAAATCGACGCGCGGAGCTTCCGGCACAGCCGTCCGCCCAAATGAACCAGCCGCCCGCTCCGCATTAAATTGCGGCAACAGACTCTGCCGGACGTGATAGGGGCTGACTTGGTCTTTTCCGCCGCGCAATCCAAATCCCGCGGCAAATAATTTTGCAAAACTCATAGGCTGAATAGTTTAAGGGCTTCTTCTTCGTGCGCCTTGTCTTCGGCGTTCTTGGCTTCAAATCGGTCTGGATTCCAAATCTCGAAACGCTCGCCCGCGCCAACGAGAACGACCGGCGAATCGGGGGCAATTCCCGCCGGCTTCGCCATCTCATCTGGCAGGCAAATACGGCCGGCCGTATCCAGCTTCAAAGTTTCGGCCTTACCAAAAACCAGTCGGCGGAACGTCGTGGCCTGATCCGGGCTGATCTCCTTGGTCCGCTCCATCTCGTTAATTTTGTCCATGAGCGCCTGCACCTGCTTCGGCGGCAACGCCAACAGGTAGATTGCGCCGCCCACACCCTTCGGCCATTGAACCATCGTGAACTCGAAACCGGGCTCCTTCGGCCGCCATTTCGATGGCACCTGCACACGGCGCTTCCCATCGACTCCGTGCTCGTAAGTCGATGTGAAGCTCATTGGCCCACTGTGTTCTGGCGACGACATAGGATTATGGGGTAACCACTACTCAACCCATTCGGCCACATATTGCCCCTTTCCCCCACATTACGTCAACCCTTTTCAACACTGGAAATTGTGTTTTTTCGCCGCTTATTGAGTGTTTTTGTTGAAAATCGTTAAAAACCTTCCACCCCACCACGCCCCAACGAGCCAACAAATCGCCTTGGCGCCGAAAAGCAGTCGGGGTACAGAACGCCCGTGCAAACGTCCGATTTCAATTACGACCTTCCTCCGGAGCTGATCGCACAACAGCCGACACCGGCTCGCGACCAGTCTCGTTTGCTCATCGTCGATCGCGCTGCAAAGTCATGGAGGCACGGACAGTTCCCCGATCTGCTGAGCCTCCTCCATCCAGGCGATGTGCTGGTCCTGAACAACTCAAAGGTGATCCCGGCCCGATTGCGGGGACGAAAGGAAACCGGGGGCGTTGTCGAAATTCTCCTGCTTGAGGAAACGGTGACAAACCAGTGGTGGTGCCTGTTAAAGCCCGGGAAACGAGTCCGAGCGGGAACGGAGATCCAACTGGAGGCCCCCGATGGAAATCAGACGAACATCGTTGCTATTGCAAAGGAGAAGGACGTGGAAGGTCGCTGTCTCATTGAATTCACCGGTGATGACAACATTCTGAATTCACTTGGAAGTATCGGTCAAATCCCCCTTCCGCCCTACATACAAAGAAACTTTAACGATACACAAAACAACGATCTCGAAAGATATCAGACGGTTTTCGCCGAAAAGCCCGGCTCCGTGGCGGCTCCGACTGCCGGGCTGCACTACACCCCTGACTTGCTCCAACAGGCGCGAGCGAAAGGCGTGAAAATCCACGAAATCACACTCCACGTCGGTCTTGGGACGTTTCTGCCCGTGAAATCTCAACGCCTGGCGGAACACAAAATGCATTCAGAACGCTTCTCAGTGCCCCCCGAAACCGCCGCCGCCGTCAATCTGGCCAAAACCGAGGGCCGCCGAGTTGTCGCCACCGGCACCACCAGCGTCCGGGTTCTGGAAAGCGTGGCCGCCAACAATAAGGGACGACTCATCCCCGGCGCCGGACGCACGGAGATCTTCATTTTTCCACCCAGCCCATTCAGAATAGTCGACGCGCTGGTGACGAATTTCCATCTGCCCAAATCAACCCTGCTGATGCTCGTCAGCGCTTTCGCCACTCCCGGAGAGCTAGAAGGGCGAGGACTCATGCTCTCCGCCTATGCCGAGGCCGTTCTCGAGAAATACAGATTCTTCAGCTACGGCGACGCGATGTTCATCTCCTGATTCCCTGAGTCTAAATGTCCGCCCCTCCCCAACCAAATGCCAGGCGACCATTTGTCCTCATCAATATGGCGATGACCGCCGACGGCAAGATCGCGACCGCCAACGGCTCCGTATCCACCTTCGGGAGCGCGCGGGACCAGCAAAACCTGCTCGACCTACGAGCGACGGCCGACGCGGTCATGGCCGGAGCCCGCACCGTCGACGCCCATCCGGTGACCCTGGGACCGGGCGGGCCTAAATTCCGTCGACGCCGTGTGCGCAATGGCCTCGCCGAATCCAATCTCCGCGTCGTCGTCAGCGGATCCGGATCGCTCAATCCCAACGCCGCGATTTTCGACGCGAACTTCTCGCCCCTGATCGTCATTGCCTCAGAGTCGGCGTCTGAACGGAAGCTTAGCCGCCTCCGAAAAAAGGGAGCCGACGTCCAGCAATTTGGCAAAAATGAAATCGATTTCGTCGCGGCGCTGAGTTGGCTCCGCAAACAACACGGCGTTCGCCGCCTGCTTTGCGAAGGCGGGGGGAAACTCAATGACGCTCTGTTTCGCGCAGGGCTGGTGGACGAGCTGCATTTGACCGTCTGTCCGCTCGTCTTCGGCGGCCGCGCTGCCCCGACCATCGCCGACGGCGAGGGCTTTGCCAGCCTGGACGCCGCCCGCAGACTGGAACTGAAATCAAGACGGATCATTGGCGAGGAATTGTTTCTTGTGTATCGGGTCACGCGCGTCTGAATATTGGCTCCAGAATCACCCGGCCAATTCGATCCACGAATCCGAGTATGAAAGAAGAACCGCCTCATCACACGCCCCCCTCATGAGCCGCTTCATGCTTGAATGGTTTAATCTCGAACGGAAATCGGGATGCGACCCGCTTCTAAAGATCCCGGCCATCTACTTCGATTCATCTGCCGGATGAGCTGGTTCGGGAAATGAGGTGTAAGACTTGCCCGTTGAGGAAAAGATCGCTGAGCTCGTCGGCGCGTCCGTTTGGTCGCTGGCAAGATTCTTGAAAGACAACGGCGCCCGGGAAGTGGATGCCCTTGCCTGCGTGATAAATAGACGCGCCGCCCCAGGCAACCTTCCCGTTGGCGATTCCCTGTCGCAAACGCCTCCGCGAAACTGCTTTGGCGATCAGGCTCCGTTCCGCACACGCGCATCGCAGTTGCAACCCATTCAACGGCGACATGACTCCACGCTGACACCGCACGATTGAATCCCGATTTCTTGAATTGCAGCCTTGGCCCCGTCGGATACCATTACTGTTCCAGAGCAACCCAAATGAATTTGAGCCTAACCCAGCAAAGCATCCGTCTCTCGATCGGTCTCTTCGTCCTTGGCATGGGAGAACTCGTGACGAGCGCCGCTTCGTCCGCGACCGTCGATTTCAATCGCGATGTGCGGCCGATTCTTTCAGACAATTGCTTTGCCTGCCACGGTCCGGACCAGAACGCACGCAAGGCCGGCCTGCGTTTCGACACTCGCGATGGACTGTTCGCCAGTCTCAAGGATGGAAGGAAACTCATCGCGCCGGGGAGCCCCGCCAGGAGCGAACTTCTGGCAAAATTACTTCACAAGGATCTCGACGAACGGATGCCGCCGCTGGAGACCAACAAGGAATTGTCGCCGAAGCAAATTGCGACCGTGCGCGCCTGGATCGAGCAAGGCGCGCCGTGGCAAGGACACTGGGCGTTTATCCCGCCTCAGCGCGCCAATCCGCCAAAGACAAAGAATGTGGATTGGCCCCAAAACGCAATCGACCAATTCATCCTCGCGCGCCTTGAGCAGGAAAACCTTTCACCCGCTCCCGAAGCCGATGCGCGCACGCTGATTCGACGTCTGCATTTCGATCTGACAGGCCTGCCGCCGTCGCCGGAGGCTGTCGAGACTTTCGTCGCAGACATGTCGCAGGAGGATCACTCCGACGCCTACGAACAGGCCGTCGACAAGCTACTCAAGTCCGAGCGTTTCGGCGAACGCATGGCCGTGCATTGGCTCGATCTCGTTCGCTACGCCGACACGGTCGGCTACCACGGAGATCAGGAGATGAACATCTCGCCCTATCGCGACTACGTCATCAGGGCGTTCAACTCCAACCTGCCCTTCGACCAATTCACGATCGAGCAACTTGCCGGCGATCTGCTGCCCGACGCGACGATGTGGCAAAAGGTCGCCTCGGGCTATAACCGGCTCAACATGACCACCGAGGAAGGCGGCGCCCAACCGGGCGAATACCTGATCAAGTACGCCGCCGACCGCGTC
>JBLHKZ010000290.1:0-7251 GCA_047618185.1 Limisphaerales bacterium | reverse complement strand
TGGAGTCACGTCGCTCCAGCGGAAAAAAATAAACGCGGCCGTAGGTCCAACAGACGCTGAAGACGCCCTCGGTATAGCGCTCGGGAAACACACGATGGCGATAGACCAGCATCCCCGTCGGAGAACCGCGCCCGATCTCATCCAGTCGCGGGGCGACGTCCGGCCAAGCCGCAGGGCGATTCCAGGCGTGCGTCCAGCCGGTGAGCGTCCAGCCGTGATGCATGCCTTGCGCGATGTCGAACAGCCGATTGGGCGAATACCAGGGCAAATGGTGATCTCGCTCGCCGTCCGCGTCCACGGTGAACAGCTGGCCATACTGATTGAAGGCGAGGTCGTAGGGATTGCGAAGTCCGTGCGCAACCACTTCGGAATACTTCGCATCGGGCGAGATGCGCACGATGGCGCCGCCATTGACCCGCTTCACCGGCGAGCCCGGCAGAAAAGCGTGCGAATCGTTGATGCCCGCGTCGTTGCCGCAGGCGAGATAAAACCAGCCGTCCGGGCCGCGAACGATTCCATTGGCGGAGTGCCCTCGCTGCATCGCGCCTTTCAGCAGCAGCTCCGGTTCGCCATCGGCGCGGCCGTCGCCGTCGGTGTCCGTCAGGCTCCACACGCCGTCGTCGCCGACACATATCAGGTTGGTGGAGGCGAAGCACATGCCGTAGGCGCCGCCTTTGGGGAAATCGGAAAAGAGAATCGCCTTGTCGGCGGCGCCGTCGAGATTGGTGTCCTCCAGCGTCTTGATGTAGCCCTTGCCCGACACAACGACCCGACCTCGGGTGTCGATCGTCATCGAGAAGAGGTCGTGGGCGAGATCGTCGCCCGCGTAGAGCGAAACCTCAAAATTGTCAGGGACGCGAAAGCCGAGCGATTCGGCGGCCGAGCCCGTCGACGAGCCCAGTGATGCGAGGAGAAAAGCGACGAGCGTCACGGCCCAGGCTCGCGGTCGGCTCGTCTTGTGTGAAACTGATTGATGTGTCTTCAAAGCAATTGGCAAATTTAGAACCGCGCTTTATAGACGGCTCCACAAGGAATTTGGAGCAAAAAGGGGCGCGACCGGTTGTGCTGGATCGTCCCGCGTCAGGTTCAGGAAGACTCTGGCAATTCCCCAATGTCACGGTAGGGCACGCGTGCCCTACCGGCCGCATCTTGATTTCGTGTCCAATCCAGACCGAAGCGAATTTAAAAAATTGTATATCGATCCAACCTACGTGGTCAGCTTGTCGACCTTGCCGTCCATGAAATCTTTATTCTTGTCGCCGACCCAATACCGCTCCCCGGCGATGCACCAGATGAAGTGCAGCTCCTCGTCATGGCTGAACACCGGATGGTAATTCAGCAGCGGAATGGTGACGGCGTCGCCCTCGTTGACCGAGTTGACGAACCATTTGCGCTCGTCGTCCGGATAGACGGACATGGCGCCCGAGCCCTGGGTGAAAATATAAATTTCTTCCTGGTCGGTGTGATTGTGCGGCGGCCAGGAGCGCTGCTTGGGCTCGAAAATCGTGTAGCCGGCCATGAGTTTGTCGGCGCCTTCGCTGACGTCGAACATGAGGAAAACATCCTTGCCCGCGAGATGCCGGATACGGCTTTCATCCTTCGACATCTCCGCCCACTTGCCGTGGAAGACAGGATGGGCATTTTCGGCGGTCGCGCGGCAGACGATGACTTTGGCTTCACCCTCGTCCAACGCCAGCTGATAAACCGCGCCCTTGGGGACATAAAGCACGTCGTAATTATCCAGGTCGTGGTCCACGCCGTTGACATTCACTTTGGTCGCGCCTTTCCAGGCGAACAACAACGCCTCCTCGCCCGGATGCGAAATCACGCCGCTGGTGACAGGACCGGTCAGCTCATAGACGCCGTAGGTGAGAAAATCCAGATTCGAAGTGGCCGGGTTGGTCTTCTCGACGTAACGGAAAGCCGCCGAATCAGCGGACAAGAAATGAGCGGGTTTTGCTTCGGACATAGGGGGGGACTTTAGGCGACGACCGAAGCTTCGGGAAGCGCTTTTGCGAACGACTCAAGTCGAAAGTCCTCAAGCAGGCAAATCACGATCTCTTCAATCGGCGGAAATTCAACTGTCAGAAGCGGACGTATTCCAGCCGCAAAGTCCTCGAGGGTCAAATCCCCAAAGCCGGCGGCCAACACAGTCAGGGCAACGGCATCGAACTACCCAACGCGGCTCAATCGTTCCTCCGCGTCGTCAAGCGTGATCCAATTCTCCGGGTCACGATCAGCCAGCCTTCGCGTCAACTCCGCGCGCCACTCAGGGTCGCGGCGCATTTGAAGAGAAAGCAAAAACCCAATCATTTCGCGCTGTGAAGGGACGTCAAGAGCCTCGATCTCCTTTTTAATTTCGCTCAGGTCCATGCTCGTTATTGTGCGACAAGTCCGGGCAAAGTCAATTGCTTCAAACCTTCAGGCAGATGTGTTTGGTCTCCATGAAGGCGTCCATGCCTTCGATGCCAAGCTCGCGATTCCAGCCGCTTTGCTTGACGCCGCCGAAGGGGCATTGGGTCGTCGTCGGCACGCCGTCGTTGAAACAGATCATCCCGGCTTCGAGCTCCTCCATCAGACGGAAGGTCCGGCTCATGTCCGCGGTGAAGGCGTAGGCGGCGAGACCGTAGCGCGTGTCGTTGGCGCGGGTGACGGCTTCCTCCTCGGTCTCGAAGGTGTTGATGTAGGCGACCGGGCCGAAGGATTCGTCGCACATGCCCATTGCGTCGTCGGGGACATCCGTGAGGACGGCGGGCTCCATGAAGGCGCCGGTCGAGCCGATGCGCTTGCCGCCGCAGATCAGCTTCGCGCCCTTGGCCTGCGCCTCTTCGATGTGGCTCAGCGTGTTGTTCAGCGCCTTCTCGTCGATCATCGCGCCGATCTCGACGCCCTCTTCAAAACCGTCACCCACCTTCATCGCCTTGACGCGCTCTAGAAAGGCCTCCATGAAGCGGTCATAGATTCCCTTCTGCACGTAGATGCGATTGGCGGCGATGCAGGATTGACCGGTATTGCGGAACTTCGCGACCATCGTGCCCTCAACCGCCGTTTCCAGATCGGCGTCATCGAAGATCAGCACGGGCGAATGGCCGCCCAGTTCGAGGGAGAGCGGCTTGATGTCCCTGGCCGCGCCCTCGATCAAGATCCGGCCCACTTCGGTCGAACCGGTGAAGGAGATTTTTCGGCAGATCGGATTCTCGAGAAACTCCGCGGAGATTTCCGAGGCCTTGCCGCAGACGAGTTGAAAGACGCCTTTGGGCAAACCCGCTTCATGGCAGGCCTCGGCAAAAATGATGCTGGAAAGCGGCGTGGCGCTGGCGGGCTTGAGAATGACGGGACAACCAGCGGCCAATGCCGGCGCAATCTTGCGCACGGCCAGCACCAGCGGGAAATTCCACGGCGCGATCGCCGCAGCGACGCCAATGGGCGTCTTGATCGTGTGGTGGCGCTTGCCGTCCTGCTGATGCGGAATGGTTCGGCCGTAGCCCCGACGCGCCTCTTCGGCGTACCAGCGCAGATGGTCGATCGTCATGCCGATCTCGCCTTTGGCCTGCGGCAGCGGCTTGCCGTTTTCCTTCACAATAATCCCCGCGAGTTCGTCCGTGCGGGCCTGCAAAGCGTCAATGATCTTGTAGATGAAATCCGCCCGGGCCATGCCGGTGAGCTTGCGCCAGCCATCGAAGGAAGCCTGGGCGTCCTGAAGCGCCTGGGTCACCCTGGCGCGATCGACGGTGGACACCCTGGCGAAGGCTTCGCCATTGGAGGGATTGATGACGTCAATCGAGTTGTCGGTCTCGACAAACTCGCCGTTTAGATAGAGGGGGTAGGTTTTCATCTTTTTTCTTTAGCCACAAAAAATACAAAAAGAGAATTTCGGTTTCTCTTTGTATTTTTTGTGGCCAATCACTGAATTTTAACAATCCGCTTTTCGCGGATGGATTGTTCGCCGGCGATGCACATTCTAGTCCCGTCGACGCAATCGTTCACGCCGGTCAGGACAGGCTTGCCGTCGAGGGCGGCTTCGACAAAGGCGTCGTGAATTTCGGAGAATCCCAAGTGTCCTCCCCAGCCGACTCCGGCTTTGGATTCGGTCTTGTGACGAATCGGATCGGCGTTGCCCGAGCCCTGCTTCCATTGCAAAATCTCGATCGTCGAAACACTCGTCTGGAGGGAGCCCTTGTCGCCGATGATTCCCATCTCCAATTCTTCGTGCGGGAAGTCGCGGGCAAACATGCAGAGGTGAAGCGTGCCCTTGACGCCGCTGTCGTATTCAAAACTGACGGTGGCGTTGTCGTGGACCTGATGCTCGCCCTCGATGACGCGATTCACCGCATTCGATCCGAAGGCGGCGACATATTTCGGCCGCGCCCCGACCCACCAGTTCATCATGTCGAAGTGGTGGCAATTCTTGTCGACAAGACAGCCGCCGGATTTCCGATCGTCCTGAATCCACTGGCCGGACTTGGGCTGGAAGTTGTCCCGGAACTCCTTTGTCCAGACCATGTGGGGCGTTCCAATCTCACCCGCGTCGACCATCTCCTTCATTTTTTGAAAAAAGGGTGAGTAACGCAGCTCGTGGCCGACCATGACGACCTTGTCCGTGCTATTGGCCAGCGCGACCAACTCGTAGGTCTGTTCCATGGAAATGCCGCAGGGCTTTTCGAGAAAGAGATGCTTGCCGCTTTCGACGATTTCTTTGGCCCACTTGAGGTGAGTGAAGTTGGGCGTCGAGACGACGACCGCGTCGAGGTCGGACTGGATCAACTCGCTCTCGTCGTTGAAGACTTTGGCGTTGGGCGCGTGCTCGAGCGCCTTCTTGATGTTGTCCTCATTGCGCCCGCAAATGGCGACGGCTTCGGCCCGCTCGCCGCACTGGTTGTGAAACAGGTCGACATGGCTGCGCCCCATCGCGCCAATCCCCAGAAATCCGCATTTGAGTTTCATAATTAAAACCTATTTGCCGCAAAAAGGCTCAAAAGGCGCAAAGAAAAACAACTCGGTCCTCTTGTGCGTTTTGCGCCTCTTCGCGGCGAACGAGAATCGCGCCGCCTTACTTGGGAACCTTCTCCCAATCCTTGAGAAACTTATCCAGGCCGATGTCGGTCATCGGGTGGTCGTAGAGCTGATTCAGGACAGCGAGGCTCATGGTGATGACATCCGACCCGGCGAGCGCGGCCTGGAGGACATGCTCGGGATGCCGGACGGCGGCGGTAAGAATCTGGGTGTCGTAGCCGTAGTTGTCGTAGATCTCGCGAGTCTGCTCGACGAGTTCCATGCCCATGTGACCGATGCCGTCGAGGCGCCCGACAAACGGGCTGATGTAGGTCGCGCCGCATTTGGCGGCCAGCCAGGCCTGAAGCGGAGAGAAGTTGAGCGTGACGTTGGTCTTGATGCCCTCGGCGGAGAGAACCTTGACCGCCTTGAGCCCCTCCTTGATGACCGGCACTTTGACGACAACGTTGTCGCCCATCTTGGCCAGCGTGCGGCCTTCCTCGACGATCTCGTCGGCCTTGAGAGAAATGGTTTCCAAACTGACGGGTCCGTCCACCATTTCGAGGATTTCCTGGTAGACCTCCAGGTAGGGCCGGCCGGTGGTGGCGACGTGGGACGGATTGGTCGTCACGCCATCAACGATGCCCAGACTCCAGGCTTCCTTGATTTCGTGAACGTGCGCGGTGTCGATGAAGATTTTCATAATGATTCTTTAAGACGGACTAAAAGGGTCGGGAAGAATGGCGCTGTCCGTTTGATAGGCAAAGCGCAAAATGGCGACGAAGCCGGACGTTCGACGCCAGGAACTGGCCCCGGCCCCTAATTGGGTCGGCAAAGCTTGACGATTGAATCGCGGGGCCGTTTGAATGCCCGGCTATGCCACACGTCACCCATCTCGAATGCGCCAATTGCGGCGCGAAATACGAAGCCGGAAAGATTCACAATCTCTGCACGGCCTGCCATCGCCCCCTCTGGGTGAAATACGATCTGGACGCGGTGAAGGACAATTTCACGAAACAGGACCTGGCCGGCATGGAGCCGACCTTATGGCGCTACATGGCGATGCTGCCGCTCGAGGATCCGGCCAACATCGTGTCGCTGATCGAGACCGTGACGCCCATCCTGCCAGTGGATCGCCTGGCCGCCGAATTCGGCGTGAAGCATCTGATGATGAAGGACGAGAGCCGCCTGCCGACCGGCAGCTTCAAGGCGCGCGGCATGACCATGGCGATCTCCATGGCCAAGGAGTTGGGCATCCAGCGAGTCGCCGTGCCGACCGCGGGAAACGCCGGCGGCGCCATGGCGTTCTATGCGGCGCGAGCGGGCATGGAGGCCTACGTGCTGATGCCCGAGGACACGCCCATCATCAATCAGAAGGAATGCTGGCTCGCCGGCGCGAAGACCTTTCTGGTGAACGGCCTGATCGACGATTGCGGCAAGATTATTGGCGACGGCGTGAAGGAGATGGATTGGTTCAATGTCTCCACGCTGAAGGAGCCCTATCGGATCGAGGGCAAGAAGACGATGGGCCTGGAAGTGGCCGAGCAGTTCGACTGGGAGTTGCCGGATGTGATCTTGTATCCCACGGGCGGCGGCACGGGCCTGATCGGCATGTGGAAGGCCTTTGGCGAGCTGGAGGCAATGGGTTGGCTGAAGTCGTCCAAAAAGCCGAAAATGATTTCCTGCCAGAGCGATGGCTGCGAGCCGATTGCGCGGGCGTTTCGTCAGGGGCAGCGCTTTGCCAAGAAGCACGAAGGCGCGGAGACAACGGCCAGCGGCATTCGCGTGCCCGTGGCCGTGGGTGATTTCATGATCCTGGACGCCGTGAACGAAAGCGGCGGCGTGGCCATTTCAACCCCGGAGAAGGACATCCAAAAATGGATGGAGCTGGCCTGCTCGACCGAAGGCATATCGCTCTGCCCGGAAACGGCCATCTGCCTGGGCGCCCTGGATGCGCTGCTGAAGGACGGGACCGTCAAGGCCACCGACAAGATCCTGATTTTCAACACCGGAGCCGCCCAGAAATACCCGCACTCAGTCAACGAAATACTGTCCTATATCGACATCAATCAACCGGTGAACTGGGACGACATTCGATCCGGGAAGGGCGTGACTCGAAAAGGTGAGCAGACGGAACGAACGGCAGACTGAGTCGTCGAGGAGCTATCGCACCGCTTCAGCGAATCGCCTGGCCGCGCCGGATTTTACCACCAAATACTGTGAAGGCGTCATGCGGTAGCTTCGCTTGAATTGGCGGCA
>JBLHKZ010000289.1:0-7256 GCA_047618185.1 Limisphaerales bacterium | reverse complement strand
ACGCCTCATAACTACGCCGCCCGGAAGCGTCTTCTCTCTTTGCGCCGGCGCTCGCCAGCGTCTTCTCCACAGAGAGCCAGACAGGGCGTTTGGCAGGACGCGCCAGATAATGCGGATAGCTGCTCCATCGAAAGGTCGAAAGTCGCTGATGAACGGGCAACACAATTCGGGCGCGGACTGGGTTCAAATGAATGTAGGTCGCGACGGTCTCAAAATAGGATTTGTCGTTCCCATCCACGTTCAATGCTTTGTAGCGCCCCTGCAGCAGATGCCCCCAAAGCTTGTGCCGCGAGTTGAATCGTTGGGTGTAGGCGCCCTGGAGCCACTTCATGCCCGCGACAAGATTTCCCCGCGGCGTCTCCAGCAGCAAATGGTAGTGATTTCCCATCAGGACGTAGGCATGGATCAGCCACCCCGTCTTCTCCGCCGCCTGCCCCAGACACTTAAGAAATGCCTCCCGGTCCGATTCGTCGCGAAAAATCAAGTCGCCGTGGTTACCTCGGCTCATCACATGATAAACCGCTCCGGGATACTCAATTCTCAGCGCGCGAGGCATGGCATGAGAGCCTTGGCGTGGGCGCTCGCATTGTCAATTCATCAATTATCGGACCGACCCTTTTGTGATTTATAGGGCTCCCGTTGACGTCTCACCAACCGTGGTCGAGCGCGTCATACCGTGAATCGGGTGTCAATGGCATTCCATCTAGCTACTGGCTGCTTTGGGGTTGCAGGTCAACTTTCAATAAACGTGATGCCGCGTTGAAGCAGGATACCGATTTTGGTTGTAAGGCCGAGTCGGGAGGAGTCCGGCTTCGGTAAGACACGACATGGAGTGCGAGGCCGAGCACCGGGCCGTAAACGGCGATGCTGTTTCCAGCGAGCCTACGATCTGACCAGTTTAGCGGATGTTCGATTTTTCAAGGTTCAGAAGAAGCGCAAAGCGAGCGCGACGACGCTCAGGATTGTCATCAAGCCCGCCGGCATGAATTTCCGACCGGTGGCGAACTTCTTGCCGAAGAAAAGCAGCAAGATACCAAGACAAACGTTCGCGACGATTGCGGGAACGATTCCGAGCGCGGCCAGCGTCAGGGGAATGGCGAATGTCACGGAAGCGATCAATGAGGCCTTGCTGCCGGCCTTCAGAAAACCCATCAGTCCGCCGACGACCAGCATGACGATGTAAACCCAGAGAATAATGTTATCCATAAATCGGCCGCAGGTTTATTGAAAAGCCGGGCAGTGCCAATGAAAAAGGATCTTGGAAGGGACGACATACTAATTCCTTTGTCTGAATGCCGCCTTCGCAGGAGGGGGGGGCGAAAGCGCGTTCCAGATATTTTTCCCACAGATTCATAAAGGGATCGGTCCGATAATTAAAGAATCCACACACTGATTTCGCCCATGAGAGATGAACAGGGCGGCATCGGGGAATTAGGCGCATCGCCATTGGGACCCGATTCACTTCCCGTCCAGCCCTTTCAGATACGCAAAAATCAGCTCCGGCAGTTGGGTGCTGTAGCCGCCTTCCAACAGACTGAAGGCCGGAACGTCCAACTCGCGGACCTGTTTGCCCAGCCAATGAAAATCCTCCGCCTCGAAGGTCATTTGCCCCAGCGGGTCGCGCTTGTAGCAATCGAAGCCGGCCGACACCGCCACGATGTCCGGCTTGAACTCCTTCAGCTCATTCAGCGCCTTGAGCATCACTTTTCGATACTCCTCCTTCGGCAGCCGCGCCGGCACGGGATAATTGTGGCAATTGTCCCCGACATCGGTCGCGCCCGTGCCCGGATACCAGGGATGCTGGTGAATCGAGAAAAAGGCCGTGTGTGGCTGGTCTTTCAGGATCGCCTCCGTGCCGTTCCCGTGATGCACATCGAAATCGTAGACCGCGACCTTGGTGGCGCCTGCGTTCAACGCCTCGAAGGCGGCGATGGCCACGGAATTCAAATAGCAAAACCCCATGACCCGATCCGACGTCGAATGATGCCCCGGCGGACGCATCAGACTAAACGCCGTTTCCCCGTTCTTCGCAGCCTTCAACGCATGCAAGGCCCCGCCGATCGAGCGTTTTGCGTGATCCGCAATTTCTGAATAAGCAGGCGTGTCTCCGTCGAAGAACTCCGCCGATTCCACCCGTTTAAGATGCTCACGCGTATGCGCACGCAAAATGACCTCGTCCTCGACTGGCAGGGGCTTCGCCCATTCGATCTTGAGCTCCTCCTGCCCGCGCAGCCTTTCCAAGGTCGAGCTCACTCGCGCGGGCCGTTCCGGATGCCCCGCCTGCGAATAGTTCACGCAGCGCTCGTCGGTGATCACTTTCATGCCCGCCATTCTGCGTAATCACGCCGATTTGCGAAGCTTGAAGTGCAAACACCTCGAATCGGACAGGAGGAACCGGAGAGAACGGAGGACGAGCTTCGCAGGAAGCCAGGCTTTCGACGCGGTGGAACGCGAGAGAATCTCGACTGACATTGACGGCGAAGACGCCGAACAAGACAATCGGCATTCCCGATAGCAATGGAACTGAAATAGCCGCCACCCTGTAACCGCACGGCCGTCCATCCGTCACCTTCTGCATACAAAAAGCGGAAATGCCGGAGCGCGGCCCGCTGACAACAAATCTGAACCCAATCCTATCATGTATTTATCGGCAGTTATTGGATGGCCCTTGTTCATCGCCACGTTGATGGCCGTTTTCATCTGTAGCTGGCTCGCCTCCTTCGCGCTTTGGCCCGAAATGGTCAAGAAAGGCGCGGAACGCTATGGCCGCCCATGGGCAACGACTGGAGCCGGGCTTCTCGTCACCCTCCCGGGGGGACTCGCTGGCGCCGCTCTTTCCCATGCAAACGAGCCGCTACTGAAAATCATCGGAATTATCATGCTGGGATCGATCATTCTCATTGGCGTCGTGGGTTCCACCGGTCTTTGCCTTCGAGTGGGGCAGGGCCTCGCATCACCGGCCGACAAAGACCGTCCCTGGCGCGCCGTCCTGCGCGGAGGAGTCGTCATGGCCTTTGTCTGCCTCTTCCCGGTCATTGGGTGGATTGGTGTTTTGTTATGGATGCTCATCAGCGGCTGTGGTGTCGTAATCCTTCCCCAGCGCCTCCGGGTTCCGGCCTCGGTGTCGGCCGCCTCCCGCCAGTCGCCTGAAACCGCTCCCGCCACACCCCCCATCCCAGCCCATCAGACCCGCCCCCCGGTCATGGCTCCGGACGAGGCTCCCCAAACGGGCTCCTAAACCTCGCACGCACGCAACACCGCTCAGGATTCATGAAAATCTCACGGCGAAAATTCGTTCAGCTCGGAAGCGCCGCCGGCCTGACGGTCGCGGCAGGTTGCAACCGTATGCCCGAGATTCTCGTTCCGGGAAGCGGGTACTCGGTTAACGACAAGAAACCCTTCAAGCCGCCCTTCACCGAGTCCGTCGATCTCATCAGTCATCATCTGAACCGGCTTTCTTTCGGTCCCCGGCCCGGAGAATACGAGCGCGTCCGTAAGATGGGCGAAACCGAGGAGGAGGCCGTCGCCGCCTACATCGAGGAACAGCTCCACCCCGAGCGCATTTCCGATCCGGAAGGCGCCGCCTCGATTCGCGGCATTGAAACGCTGAACCTGCCCGCGGATCTCATGTTTGAGTTCAGGGAGAAGGTCCTGCTTCGCGATCTCGTCCGGGGAACCAATCAACGGGCCATCTTTTCCCGCCGCCAGCTCTACGAGGTGATGGTTCAATTCTGGACTGATCATTTCAACATTGACCCGACCAAGGGTGACTGCCGCTGGCTCAAGACCTGGGACGACCGAGAAGTCGTCCGCAAATATGCGCTCGGCGATGTCGGCATCAAATCGGAATCAAGTGTCGCCAAACTCATCGGAGCCTTCGCCCTCGGCGGAAACGAGGAGCAGGACAAACCCTCCTTCAAGTTTCCCGACATGGTCCGCGCCTCCGCTCTCAGCCCCGCGATGCTCTGGTACCTTGACGGTCGCGAAAACCGCACGGAGGAGGACGAGGACAAGCCCAACGAAAACTACGCCCGGGAACTGCTCGAACTTCACACCCTGGGGGTCCACGGCGGCTACACGCAGGGGGACGTCATGGAAGTCGCTCGCTGCCTGACCGGATGGACCGTCAGCCGTGTAAAAAAGGGACCCGGCTTCGCTCTGGACAACCAATACGGAAAGGTCGAATTCAAACCTGGGCTCCACGACGACAACGAGAAAACCGTGCTCGGAGAAACCATTCCCGCCGGCGAAGGCGCCAAGGATCTCGATCACGTCCTGCGGATCGTCAGCCTCCATCCTTCGACCGCAAAACATCTGGCGACGAAGCTTTGCCGCCGCTTCATCGCCGACGAGCCGCCCGCCGACGCAGTGAAAACCGTCGCTCAAGCTTTCCTGAAATCCGAAGGCGACATTCGCGAAACATTGCGCGCGCTCTTCGCCACCGACAATTTCCGCAACACCCGGGGCAACAAATTTAAGCGCCCCTTCAATTTCATTGTTTCCGCGCTGCGGGCGACCGACGCGCGGACCGACGGCGACAAGCCGATCTACGACTACATGCTGCGCATGGGCCACGCGCCCTTCAATTTCCCCACTCCTGACGGCTACCCGGAGGAAGCGACTCCCTGGATGGGGACGCTGCTCTGGCGCTGGAATTTCGCGCTCGCCCTCAGCGAAAACCGCATTGACAACGGCACGCGCATCAACCCCAAACGACTCGCCGAACGCGCGGGCGGCGGCGAGTCCCTCATGGCCCACCTCCTCGGCCGAAAACCGAACGAGCCCGAGATCGAAAGCTGGCGGGAATCGGGCAACGGCCTCGCCCTCGCCCTCGCCTCACCCGCATTTCAATGGAGCTAAGCTGAACCATGGCCGCAAACTCTCAACTCGCCCTGAGCGGCGACGGCGATCAACGCCAAACCCTCATCGCCGTGTTCCTGCGCGGCGGCGCCGACGGCCTCAACATGGTCGCGCCCTTTGAGGACGACGGCTATTTCAAGGCCCGCCCCCGCATCGCCATCAAGAAAGAGGACTCGGTTCAGCTCGACGATTTCTTCGGGCTCAACCCCCTGCTCAGCGAATTGGAACGCCCCTACAAGGACGGGAACCTGGCCATCGTTCACGCCGCCGGATCCGAGGACGACACGCGCTCCCATTTCGAGGCGCAGGACCTGATGGAGCACGGCGGCCTGCTGATGCCCGGCGGCTGGCTCGGACGCTTCCTGCGCGCTCTACCTGACGGAGGGAACGGCCCCCTCTCCGCCGTCGCCGTCGGCCGCAGCGTTCCCGAATGCCTGCGGGGCGCGCCCGCCTCCACCGTCATGGAGTCGCTCGATTCCTTCTCGCTGGGAAAAAAGGCCGAGCGCATGACCGCCGCGTTGACCCGCCTTTATGGTCTGGAGAACAACGCGCTGGGCAATGTGGCCAAAGACACCTTCGGCGCCATGAAACGCATCGAGAAACTGCGCAATGAAAAATACATTCCGGGCAACGACACCGAGTATTCCTACGACGAATTCAGCCGCGGCATGCAACAGGTCGCGCGACTGATCAAGGCCCGCGTCGGCCTCACCACCGTCTCGATCGACATCGGCGGCTGGGATTCACATTTCGTGCAAAGCTCCGTCATGGACCCGCTTATGCCTCGCCTGGCCAAAGGTCTAAATTCCTTCTACACCGATCTCGGCAGGGAAATGGAGAACACGACCGTCGTGGTCATGACCGAATTCGGCCGGCGGGTTTATGAGAACGCCTCCTTCGGCACGGATCACGGACGCGGCAGCGTGATGTTCGTCATGGGCGGCGGCGTCAAAGGCGGCCGTGTGATCGCCGACTGGCCGAGCCTCGACGACAAAGTCCTCGAAGGCCCCGGCGACCTACCCGTCACGACCAATTACCGCAACGTCCTCGCCCCCATCCTCAGCCGCTTCGGAATCGACGACAAGATGCGCAAAGTCTTCCCCGACTACGACCTCAAGCCGCTGGATCTGTTTGGGTGAGTTGAAAACGCCCAAGATCCGAGGGAAGTCAAAAAGTCGGTGGGGCGAGAGTCCCCGCGAGCCCAAATCAGGATTCCGAAGGAATCATAGCGACGCTTCTTGTTCGTTCTTTATCAGCCGCGGACGATGGCCACTTCGATCCTCCCACCGAATCGCGTTCCTCCCTGAGTCGATCCGCTTCGACCACTTCCGAAACCTGATTCCATGTCGCGGCGATCGGCGCCCAAAGAGCCTTGCGCAACACGACCGGAAAATCAGTTTTCAACCATTCAAACATGGCGGATCGCCTGACAACTCCAACTCAGGAAAAACCCGGGTTTACGCATGAGTCGACGGCGCGACTCACTGCCTAGATTGCTTCGGATGATCCAGCTTATACCAGGTCCCATCCTTCCTGCCGCGAGCGCTGTCGCCTCCGTGCTTCATGGCGCGGCTGTCCATTTCGTTGAGTATGAAGTGAGCGCTGCCGTCCTTGTGGAGCACGTTCTTGCCACCCACGTGACTGCGATTCACCCAGTCGCCAGAGGTCATGCCCTGCCTGAAATCAAAGTCCGAAAACAGCACGCGTCCTCCCTTTTGCTTCGATCCGCGAAAGTAATACGTGCTAAAGGCCCACTTGTTGGCTCTGCCGGCGTTTGAGTAATCGTTTGTGTATCCCACATTGAAAAAACCCGCCGAAGGGCAGGAAAAAATCCGGGACGCGTTGCCGAGGTGATTGGGCAGCAACTGTCCGTAGCCGACGTAGCTGCGCCCGTTCCAAATAACATTTGTGGAATTGCCGCGAATGCCCGGCAGTCCCCCGCGATCCCCCTTGAACACGGCGGCGGCGATCCCAATCTGCTTCATGTTGTTCAGGCAGTAGATCCGCTTGGCCTTGCCCATGGCCCTGCCCATAGCCGGCAACAGCATGCTCGCCAGAATGCCAATGATGGCGATCACCACCAGCAATTCGATGAGCGTAAATCCCTTCGCGCCCCGGGCAGGACGCAGGCGAATAAGTTTCAACAACAGCACAATCTATTCAAGTAACGTCGATCGATCGAAACACGGGACAATCGCGGTCAGGAGAATTTTGATTCGCGACATTACGATTTCGAATTCTTAAGCTTTGCCATCATCAAGAGGGCGCCCGCGCCGGATGTCAACGTTGCCTAATCTCATGACCGAATCCAATCTCATCCGTGTAGCCGGCGTTCAGATGGACGTCGCCTTTGCCGACAACGCGTCCAACCTCGCCCGCATGAGCGCGTCGCTCAG
>JBLHKZ010000288.1:0-7282 GCA_047618185.1 Limisphaerales bacterium | reverse complement strand
GCGGGCGTGCTGTGGCACGAGGGCGATGTTTACTCCACGATCGCGCCGGACGTATGGCGATTGCGCGACACCACCGGCGATGGCAAGGCCGACAAGCGCGAGGTCATGGCGCATGGGTTTGGTTTGCACATCGCCTACGGCGGCCACGACATGCATGGATTGATCGTCGGCCCCGATGGGAAAATCTATTGGTCGATTGGCGACAAGGGCATCAGCGTGACGGACAAGACGGGAACGAAGCATCATTACCCCAATCAGGGCGGGATGATGCGCTGCAATTCGGATGGCACGGATTTCGAAGTGTTCGCGCACGGTCTGCGCAACGTGCAGGAGCCCGCGTTTGACGAGTTTGGAAATTGGTTCGGCGTCGACAACGATTCCGATCAAAGCGGTGAGAAGGAGCGCTTCATGTTCATTGTCCAGGGCATGGACGCCGGCTGGCGCTGCAACTATCAGTATCGCGCCGGCGGCTACAATCCCTGGACGGCTGAGAAGATCTGGGTTCCCCATCACGAGGGGCAGCCCGCTTACATTATTCCGCCAATCAGCAACTACATCGATGGCCCCGCCGGCTTCACCTACAACCCGGGCACGGCGCTGAACATCGCCTATCGCAATCACTTCTTTCTCACGGGCGCGCCCAATGGCAACCAATACGCCTTCCGCGTCGAGCCCAATGGCGCGTCGTTCAAGATGGTCGGCGAACATCAGATTGGAAAAGGCGTCCCGATCGTCGGCTGGAAATTCGGGCCGGACGGCGGGCTTTACGGCGTCGACTGGGGCGGGGGCTATCCGCTCAACCGGAAAGGCGCGGTCTGGAAAATTGACGATCCGTCCTATGCGGATTCGACGGAGCGCAAGGAAGTGGCGAAGTTTCTGAAGGAGGGTTTCGGTCAACGACCAGGCAGTGAGTTGACGAGACTGCTGAGCCACATCGATCAGCGAGTGCGCCTGGGCGCGCAGTTCGAACTCGCCCGACGCAATGACCTCAATCCGATCATCGCCGGATATGAGAGTCGTTCTGCCATGGCTCGCATTCATGCCATCTGGGGACTTGGACAACTCGCGCGAACGGGGCGAAGCGATGCGACTGAATTGCTTGTCGGGTTGCTGGCTGAGAAGGACGCGGAGTTGCAAACGCAGGCGGCCAAGATGCTGGGCGATCTGAAAGTCGGGATGTTCAACTCCGAAGCGCTCGTCCCCTTGCTCAGTTCGAAAAGTCTGCGCGTGCAGATGCACGCGGCGATCGCGCTGCGCAAGCATAGCCATGCCAGCGCCGTCGCCCCGCTGATCAAGATCGCGGACTCGCTTAAGCCGGATCAGACCTACATGCGGCACGCCGTGGCCTACGGCTTGGCCGGTTGCGCGGATTCGAAGCAGATCGGCGCGCTGGCGCGTCACAAGAATCCCAATGTGCGGCTCATCGCCGTCGTGGCCCTGCGCAATGGAACGGACCGATCCTACGCGCCGAACCTGTTCCTTTTCGACGAGGACGAAGCCGTCGCGACCGAAGCGGCGCGGACCTTGCACGACGAATTCTCACACGATCGCGATCTGGGCGCCCTGGCGGCGATCCTGACGCATCCTCACAACCAACACGATAACGAGGCCTTTATCCGTCGTTCGATCAACGCCAATTTCCGCGTCGGCGGTCATGATTACGCCATGAGGGTCGCGGAATACGCCGCGCGCACGTCCGCGCCGAAAGCGTTGCGCATGGAGGCGCTCAACGCCCTGGCCGACTGGAAGGAGCCCCATCCGTTGGACCGCGTCACCGGTCGCTTCCGCGAGTTCGTTTCCGAGGCCCGCGTCCTCAAGGTCAATGAACTCTCGCGCCATATCACGTCACTGCTTCGCGACGGCGACGCCGATGTTCAGGCCCGCGCTGTGGACGTCACAACCAGTCTCGGTATTCCCGTGGATCCTGAGGCTCTGTTGGCCATTGTATCCGATGAGGAAGCGGCTCGGCCCGTTCGCGTCGCGTCCCTTAACGCGCTTTCTTCCACGAAGGCAAAACAGTTGAAACAGGCGGTCGACACCGCGGTCATGGACAAGACTCCGGACCTGCGAATCCGGGGGCTGCAGCTGCTCGCGGGCATGGATCGCGCCGCTGCTATTGAGCGCGTTTTTTGGACATTTGAGAAAGTGACGAATGCTCCGGAACGCCAGAACGCCGCCGTGCTCATGGGCGATCTCGGCACGGCTCCGGTGGACGAATTCCTCATCGCCGCGTTGAAGGACGACGCAAAGCTTGGCGGCTTTCCGCTCGCGCAGCTCGAACTCCTTCAGTCGGCTGAGAAGCGCGCCGTGAAAAATGACTTGGTCAAGCAGGCGTTGGACGCCCTGAACGCGCGCCGCGAAAAGGCGCTCAAGTCGAATCCGTTGGCCCAGTTCGAAGAGTGTGTGGATGGCGGCGACTCGAAGGCCGGCAAGGAGATTTTCAACACGCATATTTTTGCGCAGTGCGCGCGTTGTCACACGACGAAGAAGGGCAAGGGAAGCGACATCGGGCCGAACCTGCAATTCATCGGCGAGAAGGATAAGCGCGAGCTGTTGCATTCCATGATCGATCCCAACGCGGCGATTGCCGAGGGTTACGGCAACGTTTCCGTTGTGCTGAAGGATGATTCCTTGGTCGCCGGGCTCATGCGCAAGGAGACTGACAAGGAATTGACCGTGCGAACGCCGGATGGCAAGGACGTGAAAATTCCGGTTGAGACGATCAAACATCGCACGCCGGCAGTCTCCCTGATGCCGCCGATCGGCCAGATGCTCAAGAAACATGAGATCCGCGATCTGGTGGCCTATCTGGGCACGTTGAAGGACAAACGGAAATAAGGCCGATAGACAGCGACGCGACAAACGTGGAACGGAATTCATTCCGTAAACACGCGCGCAACGCGAGTGAGAGAAAACGGGATAAATCCCATTCTACGATTCAACCTATGAGTGAAGAAACGAAACTACGGTGGTTCGCGGTGCGCTGCGTCTACCTGATGGAAAAGAAGGCGAGCAACGGCAAGAACGTCTTCGAGGAGCGCATCGTCGCCTTCAGTGGAGTCGATGGCGACGAGGCCTTCGCCAAGGCGGAGCAGGAAAGCGGCGAATACGCCAAGGCGCTGGGGCTGGAGGTTCATCCGGAGGCGGAGGCTTTCGAGCAGGAGGGCGGTCCGCTGCTCGACGGCTATGAACTCGCGTCGTTTCTTTATGAAGCGGATGAGGATCTGGAGACCTTTCACAAGAACCGTTACACGGCTTACGAGTACACGCCGGACGAGTGACGCCTCTACCGCCTTCCGCGGTTCTGAAGGTCGATACGCCCGTGGCCCGAATTTGCCTTCCAACTTTCCGCCCGTTTCCTTAATTATTTTCAGCATTATGAAAAACATCTCTCGCCGTTCCTTTCTCCATCACTCATCGCTCGTTGCGTGCGGGGCCGCTGTTGGATCTTCCCAGCTCGCCCCCTTTGCCGACGCCGCTGCAAAAGCAACACGCATGCAGTTTGGCCTCGTCACCTACCTTTGGGGCAAGGACATGGATCTGCCGACCTTGATCGAGACCTGCGAGAAGTCCGGGCTCGGCGGCGTCGAGACGCGCACGCAGCACAAACACGGCGTCGAGCCCAGCTTGTCCAAGGCCGAGCGCAGGGAGGTTAAAAAACGATTTTCCGACAGCTCCGTGACCCTGGTCGGCTATGGATCGAACGCGCAGTATCACGAGGCCGATCCGGCGAAGCTCGCGGCGAACATCGAGCTGACAAAAAGCTATATCCACCTGATGCACGACTGCGGCGCGACGGGCGTGAAGGTGAAGCCCAATGGATTTCCCAAAGACGTTTCGCGTGAGAAGACGATCGAACAGATTGGCAAGTCGCTGAACAAGGTCGCGGCCTACGGCGCGGATTATGGGCAGGAGATTCGCGTGGAGGTTCACGGCCGCGGGACGCAGGAGCTGCCGGTGATGAAGGCGATCTTCGACGTCGCCGATCACAAGAACGCGACGATCTGTTGGAATTCAAATGACGTCGATCTTCAGGGCGAAGGGCTGGATCACAATTTTGATCTGGTCAAGGACCGCTTCGGCGCGACGGTTCATGTGCGTGAATTGAACGAGGGGAAGTATCCTTACGCGTATCTGTTCAAGCGGTTCAAACAGATGAAATACAGGGGCTGGATACTCCTCGAAGCCCGCGGCAATCCCGAGGACAAGGTCAAGGCGCTGATCGAACAGCGGAAGGCGTTTGAGGGGTTGGTTGGGTAGAGGGGAAGATGGAACAAACCGCGTCATGAATGAGAAAAGTAGATCCTGGATGTCCCTCGGTATTTTTTTTGTGTTATTGGTCCCTGTGATTTTGTCGTGGCATGAAACTCGGGATCAGATCCCAAGGAGACTATCCAGTCTTGAAGGCATTTCGGAACCGGCGGACACCGTTGAGAACATGCGAGCGCGAGCCGAGGTTGCTCGCGAAACCGCGCATTTGATTCACTCCCATTTAAAAATAGCCGAGGCTCTCAGCTGGATTTCAACCGGTGTTGTTCTGTGTTTGTCGCTTTGGATTACGCATCTGTATCGGAGACCTCTCTCCTCAGTAAGTGTAGAGGCTTCGCCGTCTCAATCCGGGTCTCAAAACGCGGATTCCGAACGCTGACATAATGCCAGCGTCTCGTTGGGGGGGGGGGCTCCTCATTTGGAGCGCGGATCTATTTGTGAGGCGGTCCCCTACCGGCCTCAATCGAGCCGCTTGATCATGATGTTGCGGAACATCACGGGGTCGTTGTGGCCGGCGAAACCGAAGTGGCCTTCTTTCAATCCGATTCCCGGGTGCGGTGACTTGGCCATGTATTCCTTCGGTTCGCTGACGTCTGTGTCGAGGATCACCGTGCCGTTGAGCTCCACCTTGATGGTCGAGCCTTTGACGGTGACTTCCTGATAATTCCAATCGCCGATGGGGCGCAGGTAACCGCGGTGGGCGGGGGCGATGCCGTAGGCCGAGCCGTGGTACTGGCGCTTGTCGAGTTTGGCGTATTTCTCGGCGGTGTTGTCGAGAACCTGCAGCTCGCACATGGCGGCGTAGGCGGCGTTGCCCTTGCCGGGATAGCGAATGGCCAGGCCGTTATTGCCGCCGGTGGGCAATTGAAATTCCAGCCGCACGACGAAGTCGCCGTAAACGTCCTCGGTGAAGAGCGTGCCGCCTTTGCCCGCCTTGCAGGCGATCGCGCCGTCGCGCACTTCGTAATTCTCTTTTTCGCCGGCCCAGCCGTTCAGGTCCTTGCCATTGAAAATGGATTTGAAACCGAGAGCCTGATCGTTGCCGCGCAGGAGCCAATTGGCCTCTTCGGAACCGATGTCGCGGGTCTTGATGTTGCGCCAGCGAATCTCGCCGCCGTGCGTCTGCAAGTGGATCACGCCCTTGGCCGGTAGCGGGGTTTTGCGGGTCTTGTCCCAGTAGTTCTCCATGATCGCGTTGGCGACCACGAGCTTGTCGTTGTAGTAGACCGTGGTGCGGCTGCCGAGCTGGGTGATGCGGAATTGATTCCACTCGCCGAAGGCGCGATCAGCGAGGACGAGGGGGAGCTGACCGGGCTTGTCCTTGGTGTTGTTAAACAGGGCGCCGGAGCCTTTGTCGGCGTTGCGCGGCGGGCCGACTTTGCCGCCTTCTGGCGTGGTGTCCCAGATCTGCACCTGCGGCGTTCCGCGCAGGTAGATGCCGCTGTCGGCCTTGGCGACGGTCTTGTAGTCGATGTGAAACTCGATGTCGCCGAACTCTTCCTTCGTGGTGGCGTAGGGGCCCTTGCCGTCGTTGACCAGTTCGGTGTTGTCGACCGACCAATGCGCCTTGAATTCCGGTTGCTGCTTGGCGATGGCGTCTTCGCGCTTTTCTTTCTTCGCGATGGCTTTCGTGGTCACGTGCGGGTTGTCGCCATACCAGCCGGACAGATCCTTGCCGTTGAACAACGGGCGAAAGCCGTCGTCGGCGGCATTGATGGAAATGAGGGAAGCGGAAAGCGCGAAGGCGGCGAAGAGTTTTGAAGAAGGATTCATTTGCATGTTTCGTCGTGAGAATTGAGTTTCTGGAACGTGGAGGTGTTATGGGGCGGCAGGGGCTTTGACAAGGAAAATGGATGTGGAAACGGTGTGCCGATAAGCCGACGTCTCGCATTCGAAAGCGGCAGAGGACAGCCGCACTCCAGGACCTGTCGGACAACGGACGGGCTTGGGATTTCGCGATAGCGTCGTGGAGTGCGGCTGTCCTCTGCCGCTTTTCAGCGCGAAAATCAGCCAATTAAATCCAGGACTCTGCGATGCACGCCGCGATCGGATCAAATCCGCAATACGCCGTCCATCCACTTCGCGATTCCGGCGAGGCGTTTGCGGTCGCCGCCTTTGACCTCGGCCGTGGCCCAGCCAGTGAAGCCGATCTTCGCCAGCTCCTTGCGCACGTTCACCCAATGAACTTCGCCGCCGTCCGTGCCGATGGCTCCGGGCTTCGCGAGTTTGGCGTCGCCGAATTCCTTGTGGCCGCGATCTTTGATGTCGATCTTGCTGATGCGCGCGCCCAGGACGCGCGCCCAATGTTCGGCGTTTTGTTCGGTCCAGGTAATCGTGTTGCCCGTGTCGTAGTACGAGCCGACCCAGGGCGTTTCGAAGGAATCGATGAAGCGCGCCATGCCTTCGGCGGTCTTCAGGAAGGTCGCGCGAACGTTTTCGATCAGCAGTCTGACCTTCTTCTTTTCGGCGACGGGGATCGCGGCGCGCACGAGCTTCTGCCAGTTTTTGAAATTCTCATCATAGGAAAGCTTCGCGTCCTCCTTGGCCAGCACGAGCACGGAATTGCCGCCCAGATCGCTGGCCATCTCGATCGCGCCGACGATATCGGGATCCGAGGAATTAACGACGCCGTGGACGGGGAAGTTGGTGGTCTCGAAGGCCTTTCGGTAGGCGTTCGTTTCGTCCTTGTTGCGGGTGTAGACCTCGACGCCGTCGAAGCCCAGATCCTGGAGGAGCTTGAACTTGTCGGTGACGCCGAGCTTCTCGGTGACCATGGCGAACTTCACGGCCTTCTTGATCTTGCCGGTGAATTGCGCGGCAAGGAGGGGGGGTGGCGCGGCGGCGGCGGCGGCTGTCGCCAGGGTGGCGGAGCGGATGAATTGTCGACGGGCTATTGGCGTGCGCATTTGTATGAATCGCGGTAGGGATCGCGTTCCACCGCGTCCCCGGATTTAGTCCCAGGGGGACGTTGGGCTGTCGCCCTTTCAGGGCAATGAAGCGGGACGCGGTGGAA
>JBLHKZ010000287.1:0-7297 GCA_047618185.1 Limisphaerales bacterium | reverse complement strand
TTGTGGCCGCCAAAGCCGAAGGAATTGCTCATCGCGGTCACGATCGGCATTTCGCGGGCTTCATTGGGGACGTAGTCGAGATCGCATTCTGGATCCGGAAATTCGTAGTTGATGGTGGGCGGCGCGATGCCCTTCTCGATCGCCTTGGCGCAGAGGGCGGCTTCGGTCGCGCCGGCGGCTCCCAGCATGTGCCCGGTGGCCCCCTTGGTCGAACTGACCGCCAGCTTCGTCGCGTGCTCGCCAAAAACGGATTTGATCGCCTGTGTCTCGCAGACATCGCCCTGAGGCGTGGAGGTGCCGTGGGCGTTGATGTAGGAAATATCCTCGGGGTTCAGGCCGGAGGATCGGAGAGCCATTTTCATGCACCGGGCGGCGCCTTCGCCATTGGGCGAGGGGGCGGTCAGGTGGTAGGCGTCGGCGGTGTTTCCGTAGCCGACCAACTCACAATAGATCCGGGCGCCGCGAGCCTTGGCGTGTTCGAGCTCCTCCAGGACGACGACGGCGGCGCCTTCGCCCATCACGAAGCCGTCGCGTTCCTTGTCGAAGGGCCGGGAAGAATGCTGTGGATCGTCGTTGCGGGTGCTCAGGGCGCGCATTTTGGCAAAGCCGCTGATGCCGAGGGTGACGACGGTTGCTTCGCTGCCGCCGGCGAAGATGGCGCTGGCGTCGCCCATCTTGATGGTGCGCCACGCTTCGCCGAGGGCGTGGGTCGAGGTGGCGCAAGCCGAGCAGGGCGCAAAGTTGGGACCGCGCAACCCGTAGTACATGGAAAACATCCCTGAGGCCATGTTCAGGATCAGCATGGGGATCATGAACGGTGAAACGCGATTCGGGCCTTTTTCCATCAGCGTTTTGTGCTGCTCCTCGGTGGTTTTGAGTCCGCCGATGCCCGAGCCGATGAAAACGCCGATCTCATCGCGATCGAGTTTGTCCAGATCCATCCCGGAATCAAGCAAGGCGCGATAACCGGCGGAAACGCCCAATTGCACGAACCGATCCGTCCGGCGAACCTCCTTGGGCGAGGGAAAGGCGGGGTTAGGATCGAACTCCTTGATCTCGGCGGCGATCTTGCAGTCGTACTCCGTGGTGTCGAAGCTCTCGATCAGGCTGATCCCGCACTTGCCTGCGGTGATGCTCGACCAGAATGTGTCGATGTCCTGCCCGAGGGAGGAGACGATCCCCAACCCGGTCACAACGACCCTGCGATCTGCAACGCTTGCCATAAGATACAAAAAACGGGCAGCGGGAATGTCAACTTCCTCGCTGCCCGGAAAGTGAGGGCGGCCTTACTTGGCGTGTTCTTCGATGTACTTGATCACATCGCCGACGCTTTGAAGCTTTTCGGCCTCTTCGTCGGGAACTTCGATGGTAAATTCCTCTTCGAGGGCCATGACCAGTTCGACCGTGTCGAGCGAGTCGGCTCCGAGGTCTTCGATGAACTTTGCGTCAGGGGTCACCTGTTCTTTTTCGACACCGAGTTGTTCCACGATGATGTCGATGACTTTATCTTCAAGCGTTTTGTTTTCGTCAGACATGGTCAGATTCGTTTAAGTTTTTGCTGTGTCTATGTGACGCTCGGAGCAGCGTCAAGTGCTGATAACGGTTTTTACTTCGGACCGTTTTTGCGTTTGGTTTTGGTTAAATGGGAGCTTTTTGCCGGGTTTGTCAAATCCTAACGCGCGTCTTTTTCATTGCGGTGATTTTCAGTCGGTTCGGGCGCGTCGTCGAAGGCCGTCGGGAATGGCCTACATGACCATCCCGCCATCGACTGTGAGAACCTGTCCGGTGATATAACTTGAGGAGGGGCCGGCCAGAAACAGCGCCGCGTTGGCGATGTCATCTGCGTCGCCCAGGCGACCCAAAGGAATGTGCTGCAAGGTCGCTTCGCGCTGCTGGTCGTTGAGCGCCTGCGTCATGTCGGTGTCGATGAAGCCGGGCGCCAGGGCGTTGACGTTCACTCCACGAGAGGCGAGCTCCTTGGCGATGGACTTGGTCAGCGCGATGAGGCCGCCCTTGCTGGCGGCGTAGTTGGACTGTCCGGCGTTGCCCATCAGGCCGACGACTGAGGCGACATTGATAATGCGGCCTGATCGCTGTTTCATGAAAGGGCGGGAAAAGGCTTTGTGCAGCAGGAAGGCGCCCTTGAGATTGGTGTCCAGCACGATGTCCCAATCTTCCTCTGACATGCGCATCAGCAGGGTGTCGCGGGTGACGCCGGCGTTGTTGACGAGAATGTCGATCTTGCCGCAGTCACTCAGGACGGTCTTCGCGAGGGCTTCAATTGAAGCGGCGTCGGACACGTCGACGGCGTGGGCCCAGGCCTGGCGGCCCAGGGCGCGCACTTCTGCGGCGACTTTTTCTGAGTTGGTCTTGGTGCGGGAAACGCAGACGACGTCGGCGCCTTCGGCGGCGAATTTCAGCGCGATGGCCCGGCCAATGCCGCGTCCGGCGCCGGTGACAACAGCGATTTGGTTTTCGAGTTGGCTCATGGGCGACTTGTTTACCGATGAAGCCGAGGCTGTGTCGAGGGCGGATTTGTTTCCGCCAAGAATGGGGGTTGGCGAGTTTGCGGCGACCCGTTAGGTTTTGCCCCTATGCCGCTGTTGCAAATAGACAATCTGAAGAAAGCCTACCGTTCTCCTGACGGCGAGACACATCAAGTGGTTGATGTGCCGGGGTTCTCCTTGGAGGCGGAACAGCAGGTCGGACTCAGCGGCGAAAGCGGTTCGGGCAAGACGACCTTTCTGAATTTGATCGCCGGCATCCTGAAGCCGGATTCCGGCCGCGTCATGATCGCTGGCCAGGTTATGTCCGATTTGAGCGAATCGGCCCGGGATCGACTCCGGGCGACGACGATCGGATACATTTTTCAAACCTTTAACCTGCTCCAGGGATTTACCTGCCTGGAGAATGTCCTGCTGGGCATGTCATTCGGACCCGGCGCCGATCGCGCCTTTGCGGTCTCGCTGCTCAAACGCGTGGGGCTGGAGTCGCGCTTGAATCATTATCCCAAACAACTATCAACGGGGCAGCAGCAACGCGTTGCGGTGGCTCGGGCGTTGGCCAATCGGCCGAAGCTGGTTCTGGGCGACGAGCCGACCGGCAATCTGGATCCGCGCAACTCACGAGAGTCGATGGCGTTGATTCGCGAGGCCTGCGGCGAGAACGGCGCAGCCCTGTTGCTGGTCAGCCACGACCAGCCGGTGCTCGATATGTTTAACGAAGTTCGCGCGTTGCATGAGATCAATCGCGCGGCGTTGCAACCCGAGGAGGCGAGCGCATGACTTTGTTCCGGATTGTTTTTAAAAGCCTGCGCCAGCACCTGCTCTCCACCGTGGTGACGGCGCTTTCGTTGGCTTTGGCGGTCGGGCTGCTGATGTCGGTCTGGGTGGTCAAGGAGCAGTCGCATGCGACTTTCACCAAGGTGAGCGGCGGTTACGACGCGGTGCTCGGCGCGCGCGGATCTAAACTACAGCTCGTGCTGAACGCCATTTTTCATCTGGAGGCGTCGCCCGGGAATATCCGTTGGTCGGACTATCAAACCATCAAGAAGCACGGGGCGGTGGAACTGGCGATCCCCCTCGCGGTGGGTGACAACTACCGTGGTTATCGCCTGGTCGGGACGGAGCCGGAGATGTTTGAGCATGCCTACTCGCCGGGCAAAACCTATGAGGTCGAATCGGGCGGGCGATTGTTCGAGGCGGGCTACAAAGAGGCGGTGGTCGGCAGTTTCGCGGCTCGGCGGTTGGGCTTGAAGGTGCGCGACCAGTTCAATCCCTATCACGGCCTGATCTTCAACGAGGATGCGATGCACAAAGACATTTATGTCGTCGTGGGGATTCTCAAACCGACCAGCACGCCGGTGGATCGCGTGATCTGGATCCCGATCTCGGGTCTGCAAAACATGGCTGGACACGATCCCAAATCGGCGACCGACGTCAGCGCCGTGCTGGTGAAGCTGCGCGCGCCGACGGCCGGCTTCATGATGGATCAGATGTACAATAAGCAGGGCGACAAAATGACCTTTGCCTTTCCGATCGGCGCGGTCATGGCGCAGCTGTTCGACAAGATCGCGTGGTTCGACAAGATCCTGGAACTCGTCGCCTATCTCGTCGCGCTGGTGGCGATCGGATCGATTCTGGCGAGCATCTACAATTCCATGAACGAGCGGCGACGGGATATCGCGATCATGCGCGCGCTGGGCGCCCGTCGATCGACGATCTTCAGCGCGGTCGTGCTCGAGGCGGCGACAATCGCATCGTTGGGAGTCTTGCTGGGCTTCGCCTTTTACGCGGCGATCATGACCGGAGCCGCGAGCATCATTCGGGAGCAGACTGGCGTGGTATTGGAGCCGTTCGCCGGGCATCCCGTCATGCTCTGGGCGCCGTTGGGCATGATCGCGCTGGGCGCGCTCGCGGGCGTCGTGCCGGCGTTCAAGGCTTACCGCACGCACGTCGCGGAGTACCTGTCGCCGGTTTCGTAGAAGGCTGCAGTGAGTCCGGCATTGCGCAAATCCGGCTTCGTTTGAATTCTTGTAAGCCGCCGCTGTCGAATGCAATATCCCAGCCTTGAGCTTCTTCTCGTGAAGAGTTCGTAAATAATTGTCATTATGAAGATCGAAAAGATTTCCAGGGTCGGCGTCGTTGCGACTGCGTCCCTTTGCGTCCTGCTGGCGGTCGGCTGCGGCCCGAAGGACGACGCGCCGACGGCCGGAACAACTCCTGTTCGCGGCGAACCCATTCAAGCGGCGGAGGTTCGCGGTGAACCTATCAAGGCGGCTGTGGCCAAGGCGAAGCCCGAAGCGGCCGCGGTAGAAAAGCCAAAAATGGCGGCGTCCGAGCCCCCCGCGTCTGAGGCTGGCGCGACGCTTGCCGAGACGGCGGCAGTTTCCGCTCCCACGGAACAGGTCGAGAAAGCGGTCGTCGCGGCCGAAGCTACCGTCGAAGCGGTCAATGCCGTAGCAAAGAAGTTGAAGCAGGAACTGTCTGCGTCGGCGGAAGCAGCGAAAGCGACAGTGACCGCGAAGGCGAATGACGCGGCGCAAGTTGTGAAAGGCGAGGCCGCCGCTGAAGCGAGCGTGACCTTGAACGCCGTCGAAACGCTTGTCGTCGGAGCTGAGGCGGCAAAAGCGATTTCGGAGGATGAAAAGCCCGGGCTGGTGATTGTCGCATCGACGCCGACAGTGTCCTCAAAACCAAAGGAAATCGGGAACGCTCCTGAACTACTGGTCGCAGAGACAGCCGCGACTGTTGCGTCGGAGCCGCCGGCCCTGACGCTGCCGAAACTGGCGCCAGACACGGAACCAGAGATCGTGAAGTCCGGAGGCCAGAATTACCTCAACATCAGCTTCGAGCGATTGGCGTCCTTCGAATACGAGATGCCGGATGAATTCGCCGAAGTTTCCGATGCCGGCGATGCCGATGCGGAGGGCGAAGGCGAGTCGGCGGAGGAGGCGAAGGCCGCGAAAAAGCCGGAGGAGAAAGATCAGATCCCGGCGACCGTCCGCAAGTTTAACAACAAGCGCATTGCGCTCGAGGGTTTCATGTTGCCGCTCAAGGTCGAGGACAGTCTTGTCACCGAGATGCTGATCATGCGCGACCAATCCATGTGCTGCTTCGGCTCGGTGCCCAAGATCAATGAGTGGGTCAGCATCCGCATGACCGGGAAGGGCGTGCAGCCCGTGATGGACGAGCCCGTCACCATCTACGGCAAGCTCAAGGTCGGCGAAATTCGTGAGAACGGCTATCTGGTCGGGATTTACGAAATGGACGGCGAACGCATGGGCTCGCGGATTGATCTTTAGGCGGATCTGGCCTGCCTTCGAATCGGGCGATCAGGACACGTCAGACATTTCGCTCTTCCCGGTTTTTTCCAAGGACTCGATCTTGTCTTCATACTTCCGGATCACCGTGGCCAGCTCATCTGAAAAAGCCATGCCAGTGAAGGTGAGGTGAATGAGCCGGCCGCACACGATCGCGAAACCGGTCACTCCCCACGCGATATCCCCCGAACTCCATGAGTAGAGAACTGCGGCGATCGCCACGGAAATCCAGATCAATTCATAGAACTTCACTTTCCGCGCCGCGTCCGTATAGACCGTGGAATCCTTGTAGTAATGGATCAGATACTTCTCGCGCGGCGTGAACTCCATGTCTTTTTCCATGGAGTCGATCATTCGCCCCGAAGGGAGCTGGATCAAGGCTGATTCTGCTTCACGAAATCCAGGCCGGCTTTGACCGGCGTGTCGGGATCGGCCTGAAGCTTGCCGTTGTCGGTCTCGATCGCCATTACGCCCTGCCAGTTGGCCTTCTTCAGCTCCTTGAACAGCGCCTTGTAGTCGCAATCGCCCGTGCCGACCTTCACGTCGAGATAGACATCCCGATAGCCCTCGGTCTTTTGGAGGTGTTTGTCTTTCAGGTGGATGTCGTAGACGCGGCCCTCGTACTTCTTGAATTCCGCTGCGGCCTTGAAGCCCGCGGCCGTGATCCAGCCCGTGTCCATGCACACGCCGATGCGTTTGTCGCGGTGCTTGATGACGTTTCTCACGACGTCCGGATTGCCATACATCGAGGTCAGGCCGTGATTGTGAATGGCGACCTTGATGTCGTACTCCTTCACCAACTCCTCCAGGTTGTCGAAGATCTTGAAATCGCGCGGCTCGACCACAATCACTTCACAGCCCATGAACTTCGCGAACTCGAAGAGCTTGCGATTGTCCTCCTTGTCCAGCGACGTGCCGTTGACGCCGAATGTGTAGCAGACCAGTCCGTTGTCATCCAAAATCTTCTTTTTGCGCTTGATCTCATCCCAGTCGCCCTTGGGATTGATGTGCGTGGAAATCATCTGGAGAAATTTGACGTCGTGCTTTTTGGCAAAGGCGACGACTTGGTCAAAGTCGAGATGGCGGAGGGTCCAGGTCTGGACGCCGACCTTGAGTTTGTAGTCGTCGGCCGCCGGGGCTGTGAAAGCCAGGGCGAGGGTGAAGATCGTCGCGAGGACGAGAGCGGAAAGGCGGTGAATCGATTTCATGTGTTATTTGGCTTCCGAATGGAGGCCGCCGATTCAATCGGAAATGCGCGACGGGTCAATGCAAATTGCGGTGGGCGTATTCGCGTTCCGACATCGGCAACGCAATGCCAAGGCAACCCACCCCTAACCCCTTCGAGGAGCTGTGCATTACCTACAATTTTGAGATTTGCGGCGCTGCCTCGTTTCCCTTTATCCCAACGGGATTACGCCCTCCAGCCCAAGGTTGGCCTTCCGCGACAGCGGCTGGCCTACCTTGGGTTCTAGGCCC
>JBLHKZ010000286.1:0-7299 GCA_047618185.1 Limisphaerales bacterium | reverse complement strand
CCACCGTCGAAATGCCCGCAGAACTCCTTGAGTTTCTGTTCGCCGCGTGGCCGGAGGTGAAACGGAAACAGGTTCGCACTTGGTTGAAGTTTGAGGCGGTGACGGTCAATGACCGGCCGGTTTCGCAGTTCAATCATCGTCTCGAACGCGGGGACGTTGTCGCCATTCGCACGGATCGCTACGCGAGGCCGGACACGGTCCTCGGTTCCGGCATCAAGTTCCGTTTCGAGGACGACACGCTGATCGTCATTGAAAAACCGGCGAATCTCCTGAGCGTCGCCACGGAAAACGGCGGGGATCAGACCGCCCATTCGCTTTTGAATAATCATGTCCGCCGGGGCGGGGACCGCTCCCGTGATCGCATCTGGATTGTTCACCGCCTGGACCGGGAAACCTCGGGCCTGATGGTGTTTGCAAAGACGCCAGGCGCGAAGGAAACGCTGCAGCAGCGCTGGGAACAAACCGAGAAGCTTTACCTGGCGATCGTGGAAGGCGCGCCGCCCGCAGCGGAAGGAATACTGGAATCGGATCTCGATGAATCCCATCCCGGACGCGTTTTCAGCGCTCCCCCCGGCGAACGCACGCGCCATGCCGTCACCCACTACCGTGTCATTAAACAGCGGGCGAAACTGACACTCGTGGAGCTCACGCTGGAAACCGGCCGCCGTAACCAGATTCGCGTGCAACTCGCTGACGCCGGCTGCCCGGTCATCGGTGATGAAAAGTACGGCGCCGGAACGAATCCCGCCCGCCGGCTCGGCCTGCACGCCGCCCGCCTCAGGATCACTCATCCGGTCACGCGCGAGAATATGAATTTTGAATCACCACTGCCGCGCGAACTCGCGCGTTTGGTGAATTGAAACGAGAAACGGTAAACCGTCCGAGTAAGGCTGAATGACTCGTAAGGCAAAAGAAGTTTGCCAACATGCCGTCAATGAAGCGAAGCGGCGTGCGGGGACCGGGGATGTGATGAGTGTCTTCAGGCATGCATGCACAAAAGCGCTAGCGCTCATGAAAAAGCCCCGGGAGAACCCGGGGCTTTGCAAATGACAAGCTTGTGACGCGGCGCTCAGTCGTGCGCGTGCAGGTCGAGCTCGCGGATCCAGATGTTGCGGAAGCGAGTGGGGTTGCTGTGATCCTGGAGTTGGATCGTTCCTTTAGGGGCGTGTTGTTTGTATTCAGCCACTCGTTTGTGGCCGGTGCCGCCGAGTAATTCCTGGCGGTGATGCGTCACGACGCCGTTGTGCAGGACGGTGACGTAGGCCTTCTTGATGAGCTTGCCGGCTTTGTCCCACTGAGGCGCCTCAAAGATGATGTCGTAGGTCTGCCACTCTCCCGGCTTGCGGCTGGCGTTGACCAGCGGCGGCTTCCAGCCGTAAAGCGCGGAGGCCTGGCCGTCGGCATAGCTCTTGTTGTTGTAGGAGTCGAGCACCTGGATTTCGTACGTGCCGCCGAAGAAGAACACGCCGCTGTTGCCGCGGCCTTGCGAGGCGCCATCGACCTTGTGCGGAGTGGCCCATTCGATGTGCAGCTGGGCGTCGCCAAAGGAACGGCTGGTCTGGATGGCGCCGCCTTTGCCGGAACTCTTGGGCGGCACTTCCATGTAGCCGTTGCGCAGAGTCCACGTGGCGGGTTCTCCCTTGCCGTTGACCCATTCGGAAAGATCGCTGCCGTCCAACAGAATAATTGCGTCGGAAGGCGCGGAGCTGTTGTGGCCAGGAGTAATGACCTTCGGGCGCGGGCGCGTGTCGTCGTGCACGCGCCATTTGCCGCCGGGCAGAAATGGGGTGTCGGCGTAGCCGGTGGGATGGGCTTTAGGTTTGGCGGCTTTCGCCTTCGCTGGAGCTTTGTCGCCCTTCTTCTTGGGTTTGTCCGCGGCGTGTGTGGAAACTGCGGCGCAAAGCAGCAGGGCGGATGCAATTAAAGCTGAGTGAACAAGTTTCTTCATGACGCTTTCGATTTCTTGGTTTCAGGATTTTGCGAGCAGTTGGACTAAATCAATTTCAGCGCGGCAACGAACCGGGCTTGAGGCTGGATTGAATACACGAGCGGACCGTGGGATTCAATTGGGTTTTTCGGAACGAATTGAGTCGTCGGCGAGCGCCGAGCTGCTCGAATTCAAGCCGCGCGACTAGACCAGTTCTCCGATTGGCTTGCCGTTTTCGACGATGAAGTGCGGACGGCCGCGGACGTCGTCGTAGGTCGCGTCGATGGGCACGCCCATATGCTGATAGATCGTGGCGGCCAGATCCCCCGGAGTCACGGGTCGCTCTTTGATGTCGCCGCCGTCCCAATCGGTCGAGCCGATCACCTGCCCATGTCGGAATCCGCCGCCGGCCATGCACATGGACATGACGATCGGCCAATGGTTGCGTCCGTCGACGCTGCCCTGAGTGCCCATCGTGGGCGTGCGTCCGAATTCGCCCATGGCGATGACGAGGGTGTCGTCGAGCATGCCGCGCTCATCGAGGTCGCTGACGAGTGTGGTGATCAGGTGATCGAAAACGGGCAGGAGAGGTTGCAGTCCGTCGGAAATGCCGCCGTAGACTCCGCCCGGAATGCCATGGTTGTCCCAGGTGCCGGAGCTGCGGTGATTGCTGAGATCGACGGTGACGAAACTGACGCCGGATTCGACCAACCGCCGGGCGAGCAGGGCTTTCTGGCACCACTTGTGTTTGCCGTAGCGGTCCCGGATTTTTTGCGGCTCGTTGTCGATGTTGAACGCCGACTGGGCTTTTTCACCGGCGACCATGTCGAAAGCTTTTTGATTAAAGGCGTCCAGCGCATCGACCGAGCCGCCGGCGTCGATGTCACGACGAAGGCGATCCATCTGCCGGTTGAGCGAGTGACGTTCGCGGAAGCGATCCATGGTGAGGTTTCCCGGCAGGCGAAACATGCGATCGACGTTGTCGCCAATGAACGGATCGTATTTTTTGCCGAGGTAGCCGCCCCAGGCAAAATGGCTCTTGTCGATCACGTTGAGATGCACGGAGGGGGGCATCGCGGGATCGTTGGCCCCTTTGAATTTTGAGACCAGCGAGCTGATCGAAGGATACATGCGGCCGAGGGGATTCTTGCGCGGCGCGGCCAACACGTTGCCGGTTTGAAAGACGGTATTGGGCTGATGACTGCTTCCGCGGGCATTGACCGACCGGAGAATCGTGAACTTGTCGAGCATCGCCGCCTGTTTTGGCAAGTGCTCGCAGATCCGGACGCCGGGGATTTTCGTGCGAATTGTCGAGAAGGGGCCGCGAATCTCGTAGGGGGCTTCGGGCTTGGGATCCCAGGTGTCGATGTGGCTGGGACCGCCGGCCATCCAGAGCAGGATGACGGATTTAGATCCGCTCATGGGACGCCCGGTCTGGGCGGCATGGGCGCGGAGTCGCAGGAGATCGGGGACGGTCAATCCGGCGAGGCCAGCGAGACTGGCCTTGAGCATGCCGCGGCGACTGACGAGGGTGACTCCCTCGCGGGCGCGACCGTTTAATCCGGTAAACGCATGCGCGTGTGAATGGCTTGGTTTCGCTTTATCCATCATACAAAAAATCCGCGAACGAATCGTTCGCGGATTTGAAGAAAATGATCGGCTATTTTGCGCCGCCGTCGATCCAGTCCTTGATGGCTTTTTGCTGGGCGGCGGTCAACGGGGCGCCGCGCGGCGGCATGATATCGTCGTGACCGGCCGGAAGGCTGATCCGGATATAGAGCTGACTGCGGCTCGATTGACCTGGAGTGATGACGCCTTTCACGGCGGCAAGACTATCCAGACGAAGATCGCCTCGCTGTTTTTCCGTGCCATGGCAATCGCCGCAACGTTCCATCAGGAAGGGTTTGATGGCGGCGAATCCGCCGTCACCGCCGCCGGCCATGTCCATGCTCATATCCATTGACATGTCCATCGACATATTCATGTCCATTCCCATGCCGCCACCGCCACCGCCGCCGGAGCCGGAGCCGGAGCCGCTGGAACTCCCGGATTCTCCGGAGCTGAAGGGGTTTGCGGGCAGGGAGTCGCCATCGGCTTGAGCGACTTGGGTGGCGTCCTTGCCGCCGCCCTTGGTCATGATGGCTGCCGTAAGGCCGCCGACTGCAAGCAGGGAAATGGCGCTGATGAGAACGATTTTTGTGGGGAAGGAGGAGGCTGCGTTGCCCTGGCAGAGGGTGACTCCCTGGCAAAAGGGGCACTCCGCCTCGCGGCCAAGCATGTAATCGTCAAATTCGATTTCTTCGCCGCACTCACCACAAGGACCTAAAAACGGTTTCATGGCGTGAAATAACGCACACAAATGGGCTCCTGACAAATCAAAAAGTGGCGGCGCGGGAGGTCGGCGGAACCTGCAGAGCAAGGTCTGTCAGAATCAAAGTGTGGGTGTTGGAACACGGGCGAATGAGCGAATTCCAAATTCGAAGCTTTGAAAAGCAACGCTCGCCGCCGACCTTTCGCGATTCGTAAGTGAACAGGATTTGAGCGCGTTGCATAAAACTTCGGGACGTTGGCGACTGGGATTGGCCTTGTCGCTGGTCACTGTCGCGACCTGGGGCATCCTGCCCATCTTCCTTCGGCTCTTGCTGGAGGCCATGGATGCGCCAACAATTACCTGGTATCGCTTTCTCATGGCGGCCGTGTTCACGGTGTTATTGCTGCTTCGGACCGGTAAGCTGCCGAAGCTGCGGGGGATGAGTCGAGTCACGCTGGGATTGATCGTTTTGTCGATTGCCGGTCTGTGCGGGAACTACATCTGCTTCCTGCTGGGGCTCGATCGAATGACGGCGGCATCGGCGCAGATCGTTATCCAACTTGGCCCCTTGTTTCTGCTGTTGGGCAGTTTGGTCGTGTTTCGGGAGGCTTTTTCGTGGCGACAGGGAGTCGGCGTGGTTGTTTTCGTCATCGGATTGTTGTTGTTCTTCAATCAGCGAATGGATCAGTTGTTTGATGGAGGCAGCGTCTACGGTTTTGGCGCGCTGCTGATCGTGGTCGCCTCGGCCTCGTGGAGCATCTACGCCCTGGCTCAGAAACAACTACTGAGGACCTACTCCTCCACTCAGATTCTTCTGATTTTGTATCTTGCCGCTGTGGTGGTCTATACCCCGACCGCGAAGCCGGCGGGGATACTTGAGCTAAATGGTTTTCAACTGTTCCTGCTGCTGTTCACCGGCGCCAACGTCATCGTGGCCTACGGCTGCTTCACGGAGGCGATGGCGCACTGGGAGGCTTCACGAGTCAGCGCGGTTTTGGCGATGGTGCCGCTGGTCACGCTGGCGGCGGTGGAATTCTGCGAAGCTTTCGTGCCGTGGTTGGCTCGATCTGAAGGACTGAACGCACTGGGTTGGCTTGGCGCGCTCATGGTCGTGGGCGGATCCATGCAGTGCGCGCTGGGGCGTAAAAAGGAAAAGAAGTCTGAATTGGGGGAACTCGCCCCGGGAGAGTAATGGCGGCCTACTCGTTCTTGCCAATCGTTTTCAGTCCAAAGACCTTGTCCATGTTGGCGGAGACTTCCTTGAGGCGATTCAGGTCGCCGCCTTTCACCTCCGCAGCGCACCAGCCGTGGAAATTGATTTCGTGCAGAGCCTTGCAAATGTCCGCCCAGTCGACGTCGCCCTCGCCGATCTTGGCCCAGGCTTGATTGGCGCGGGAGTAGCCCTTGATGTCGAGCTTCACCACGCGATGGCCGAGTGCGCGCACCCAATCGCCAGTGGGGCCGTATTTCCAATGATTGCCAAGGTCATACTGCATGGCGACCCAGGGAGAACGGAAGTCGTCGACGTAACGCTTCAGCTTGTCGGCGGACTGGTCGGCCGCGCCTTCGTGATCGTAACAAAAATGATTCCAGACGTTCTCGATGGCGATGGTCACGCCGAGTTCGGCGGCCAGCGGAATGGCCTTGGCGATGTTGTCGACCGAGCGTTGCCAGACCTCCTTCTCCGTGCCGTCCTTGCCGTGGCCAACAACGAGCAGCAACGTGTGGCCGCCGACTTCGCGGGTTTCGCGTAGACCATTCTTAAGCGCCTCCAAAGCCTTGGCGCGGACGCCGGCGTCGGGATCGGTGTGACGGACGCCCCAGTGGCCGGTGTTGACGTTGCCGTCGATGGGCAGGCCAGTTTCGGCGATGGCTTCTTTGGCTTTGGCGATGTCGATACCGGGGGCGGCGAGTTCCACGGCGGCGAATCCGGCTTCCTTGGCGGCGGCGAATTTCTCCATGTAGCCGCCTTCAACGCGGATCATCCCATACTTGAGAGTCTTGTAGATGCGGCCGTTCAGGTCGACGGCCGCGCTGGCGTTGGTGGCCAAAAGCGGGGCGGCGGAGATTGCGGCGGCGGCGGTCGATGCGGTTTTGAGAAAGGCGCGGCGTGATACGGGGCTGGAGTTGCTCATAAATCAACGGTCGCAAATCCACGAAACGGAATCAAGACAAGGAAATGGGGCAGGGCGTGAGGGACGGAAGAAGCACGGTAGGGATCGCGTTCCACCGCGTCCTATTTGTTCTTCCTAAATGATGCGCGGAGTTTAGCAGGCTCCGGGCATGGAAATAGGACGCGGTGGAACGCATCCCTACCGGGTCAGGAGCAATGCTTTGGCGCGGTTCAAAGGGGGGCGAAGAGCTTACTTTCGACTGCCTGCCGGCACTTTTTGAAAACACCGAGTGCGCTTTTGCGGCAGTCGTAAATCATAGAAATTCTGTAAAAGCTTGAGAAACGTTCATTTGCCGGCGCGGGGCTCGCCGAGGACGGTGAGGAATTGCTGTTCGTTGCAGAGTTCGATTCCGTCTCGAGTAGGGCTCTTGGGCTTCTTCGATCCGGATATTCGCCGTTCATTGAGGTATTCGAGGATGCGTTTCTCGTCCGCGTGGCCCTTGATGTAGTCCTTGTCGTCGAAGTGGGCGGCGGTGTAGATCTCGCCGAGGGGTAGAGGCCGGTTGAGTCCGAGGACTCGGATCTCGCCGTGCCGGTCGAGGTAGGCGCGCCAGAAGGCTCGGACGGCTTTCGCGATCTGACTGTGGTCGGCGATTTTTTCCTTCGTGGATTTCAGGAGATTGACCGCGAGTTGCACGAGAGTTTTGGAACTCTCATCGCGAACGGATTTGGAACTCAGGATTTCTTCGTCACTTATCGGGCGGTCCTTTCTTGGCTCGGGTGGAGATTAGCAGTTGGGGGCGTTGGCGTCAGGTATGAAGATAGATGAGCGTTTTCAGGTCAGGCGGACGACGGATGATCTTGGACGCAACACCTTTGGCGTTGGATACTCGCGTTTGGCGGTTTACCCAGGGTTGAGGCAACCCTGGGCTTTAGGACGGAATCCCG
>JBLHKZ010000285.1:0-7321 GCA_047618185.1 Limisphaerales bacterium | reverse complement strand
GCCGCGTTCTGCGCAGTAAATCCTCCGATGCCTCCAAAGCTGGCCTTCACGTTAAATTGGAAGCGCGCCCGGAGATCGAAACGATTTCGGCTCGCTCCGGCGTCAACTGGCTTTTCCATTTTGACTTTGGCGGCCGGCGCTGCGCTCTCAGCCGCTGAAGCTCCGCCGCAATGCAACGCCAGAGCCGCGACGAGCGCTCCTTTCCAATAGGTTGAACCGTTATTTTTTGACATTTTCTTCAATCATTTTTTTCGTTCTGTCCGCGTTTTGTCAATGACACCGCTCAAGGAATAACAATATCCGCCAGGATCACCCGATGCATTCGTCGTTGGGCCGTGGAGGTGTTCTACCGTGACATCAAGCAGACGATGGCGATGGACATCCTGCGCTGCAAGAGTCCGGCAATGATCGACAAGGAGGTGGTCATGCACGCGATCGCCGGGCGAGCGTCAAATGGATTTGCCTGCTCTACGAAATCGTGGTTGCCGATCCGCCGATTCTGCGCCCCAATCGCAGCGAACCACGGGCGGTGAAACGGCGCCCCAAGAACTATCGACTGCTGACGAAACCGCGAAACGAAATGGTCGTCGAACGCTGCCGAAAACTATCACAAAAATCATCGGAGAAGCCTCTCGACTAAGCGCCATTCAAGTTCGATTCAAAATTGCAGTTTTTGAATTTTTCCCGGAGCGCGCTGTTGCTCGAAAACTGACGCCAGAATACGGATCTGGACCGTTTCGTTCCGGGGAAACTCCTGAAGACAGAAATCTAGGCCCCTTTGGAAGGCTCCGGCCAACTCCGCGCGACGATTCTCGCTCATGGAGCAGCCATTATCGGCAGTCGGAAACACGCCGTTTCCTTGTCGTTCCTGACCAACAAATACGCTCCGGCCAGCGCGGGCGGATTCCATGTCTTGCCGGTAAGCGCCTGAAATCGCGTCCACTCCCTTTGCTCCTCTGGATTAGGATCGAAAAGGATCGCCTCCCCGTTTTCAGCCAGCAACAGAAGGACCTTGCCGATCAGAAGAATCTGACCGTGGCCAAAGCGATCGCCCTTCCATGCACGCTTGCCCGTTTCAGCGTTCATGCAGGCCAAAGAGCCGTCGTCGAGCCCGTAGATATACCCGTCAAGCTGGATGAGATTAACAAATTTGGCCTTCATCGCCATCGACCTCCAGGCGCGATCGACCGTGAAATCTCCTGAGTCCAAGGCGGTGATCTTCAGCGCCTGGCTGCCGGTCCCATAACCGCTCGAAACGAGGACGTGGTCGCCATCGAGCGCAAGAGGCATACTCACGTGGGGATGGCCGCCTTTCCACGGGTAGCTCCAGAGAACCTTTCCGCCGTTCGCATCGTGGCCGGCGATTCCCTCATGGCCAAACATCAGAATTTGTCGAACGCCGCCGATCGTCGCCAACGCAGGCGAGCTCCAATTCGCCCCGTTGGAGCCGCCTGACCACGCTCGTTCTCCTGTCGCTTTCTCGTAGGCGACGATGGAGCGCCGCGAGGGCCCACCAGGATTGACGATGACCAGATCGTCAAGAATCAAGGGCGATCCCGACACGCCCCACTCTGGTAGCTTTGCCGCGTTGTCTTCAAGAATGTCCACGGACCAGATCGACTTTCCCGTCCTGACTTTCAGGCAATTGAGAATACCGGTGGCTCCCTGCGTGAAAACCAGATCGCCATCGATGGTGGGTGTGGCGCGCGGTCCCAGTCCGCCAAGCCTCGTAAAATATCTTGCCGCGTCCGTATGAGTCCAAATCACATCGCCGGTGGTGAGATCATAGCAAACGACGGTCTCCATTTCCCGGCGTTGTTCCTGGGTAATGGCAAAGCGACCCGCCACCGAGAACCCAGACCATCCAGCGCCGACTTCTTTTCGCCAAATCTCGACAGGCGGTTGCGCTTTCCAATCGAGCGCCAACATCGGACCGCTCAACTTACCGTCCCGGTTGGGGCCAAAAAACTGAGGGAAATCCGCCGCGCCCACAATCGTTTTTGTCGCTTCGGCAAGCGTGGAGGTCGCTTCGGGAACAGCCAGATCATCCGATTGAAAACGCCAACCGATAATCGGCGTCAGATCGCCGGATGTGCCCTTGATATCAAACAGTGCATAGCCGGCGGCGAAAAAAACAACGATGCCGAACAATCCCGCTTTTCTAGGAAGCTTTGGAAGACGCGAAAAGAGAACCAGCCATAACAGCGTGAGACCGAAAGCGGCCATGACCACCAACATACAGATCATGACGCCCATTTGGCGGTTTGTTTCACTCAACGCCAGAATCGTGACTATCAAGAGCAGGGCGCCGAAGACGATCACGATTAGCGGCCACCAGCGAATGCCAGGAGCAGGCCCGGGAAGCTTCGGTGGCTCAGGCCCCTGAGTGTTATTGGGCTGGTTCGATTCGGTCATGGCAGGGCTAACATTCGTCTGCGCGATATCCTTACCCGATGCCGGGATAGGAGCAATGCCGGAACGGGAAATTCCATCGACGGGTCGAATGTTTCCTGTTAGCAAGACGAGTTGAATGCGTCGGCGTCGCCGGCACGTCAAAGAACCCGACAAACACATCCCATCCTAATGAAGAAACTGACAAAACTCTCCGCAATCGTCGCCACTGTCGCGATGCTCGGTGGGTTTGCCGCGTCGGCTCATGCGGAGGTGAAGGTAGGCGATATGGCGCCCGACTTCTCTCTCAAGGGCAGCGACGGCAAAACCTACAAACTGTCCGACTTCAAGGGCAAACAGGCCGTCGTGATCGCCTGGTACCCCAAAGCCTTCACCGGCGGCTGAACGAAGGAATGCATATCGCTCCGTGAGAGCGGCAAATCCATTCGGCAATTTAACGTGGCTTACTTCACGGCAAGTTGCGATTCGGTGCAAAAGAACACTGATTTCGCAAAATCACTCAACCTCGACTATCCGATTCTGAGCGATCCCGGGAAGCAGACCGCAAAGGCCTTTGGCGTGCTGAATGAGCAGCGCGGATTCTCCAATCGCTGGACCTACTACATCGGCAAGAACGGCAAGATCCTGCACGTGGAGAAGAAGGTTAAAGCAACCTCCCACGGCGTGGATATCGCCAAGAAGCTCGCTGAACTCGGTGTGGCCAGGAAGTAGCAGTCTGGCTTCCTGAATACGCCAAACAATCCATCTTGACGGGCCGGTCTTCGGATCGGCCCGTTTTTTTGCTTCCGGTAACTTTGGCGCGAAAACTGCCATCATAATCTCTTAGTTGGGTTCATGGTGGCTGACTGAATGGTTGGCCTTGGGTTGGAAAACCAGCTTCCCAACAACGGTCTCGGAGCTTCCTGGAGCTTGGTGTCGAGGCCGCTTTTTGTTTCTGGGCGGGATCGGAGCCGACGCCTAAACTTCACGCGTGCCGCCACGAAAACCCATTTACCTCGCCGGACCGACGGCCGTCGGGAAGTCCGCGATCGCGCTGACCCTGGCTGAGCGGACGGATGGGGAGATTGTTTCGGCCGATTCCATGCAGGTTTATCGCGGGCTCGATATCGGCTCGGCAAAACCCACACCGGCCGAGCAGGCTCGCGTTCGCCATCATCTCATCGACATTTGCGACCTGAATGAAACCTTCGACGCCGCGCAGTTCACGGTTCGGGCGAAGGCCGCTATCGACGATATTCAGAGCCGCGACAGGACGCCCATCATCTGCGGCGGCACCGGGCTTTATTTTCAAGCCTTGCTCGCCGGCCTGGGCGACGCGCCAACATCGAACCCCGAACTGCGCGCCAAACTGGAAGCGACGCCGCTGGAGGAGTTGCGCGCCGAACTGGAACGCGCCGATCCCGTCTGCTTTGGAAGAATCGATCTACAGAATCCTCGCCGCGTCATCCGAGCAATCGAGGTCATTCGCCTGACTGGAAGGCCCTTTTCCGACCAACGCGCCGACTGGTCCAGCGCCGCCGCGGACGGGAACGTGTTGGTCGTCCTGCGGAGGGATTCCAAGGATTTGCGAAACCGCATCAACGAACGCGTCGATAGAATGTTTAGCGTCGGCCTGGTCGATGAGACCAAACAGCTTCTGAAAATTGGGTTGGCCGAGAACCAGAACGCCATGCAGGCGATCGGCTACCGCCAGGTCGTCGAACATCTCGAGGGCCAACACTCCCTCGCCGAGACCATCGAGTGGGTCAAATCCAGGACGCGCAAATTCGCGCGGCGCCAAATGACCTGGTTTCGCAATCAGGCTTCGCCGCGTTGGATCGATCTCGAACCGGAGGACGATGCAACCAACATCGCAATCAGGGTTCTCGTCGGATTCGACACCGAGTGATCAAGCGCCGGATCCAGCCAGCTCCAAATTTGCTCGATTCTTTCGCCCGTTCGCTTACCGTCCTTTCTTCAGTTCAAGCAACATTTGAAATCTTTAGTAACAACCGCGGACCAAAAAACCGAGCGCGCCTTCCTGGTAGGAGTCGAGTTCAAATCGAAGCCCAAATGGGAGTTACAGGATTCCCTTGAGGAGCTCGGACGTCTCGCATCCACTGCCGGCGCCGAGGTTATCGGCATTGGCACTCAAAAACTTGATCGGCCGTATGCGTCGACTTTTATCGGGACGGGCAAGGCCGATGAGTTCGCCGCCCTTTGCCAGGCGGACGAGGCGGATACGGTTATTTTCGATGACGAGCTTTCCCCCGCTCAAAGCCGCAACCTGGAGAAAATCTTCGAGTGCAAAGTGCTCGATCGCACCGCGTTGATTCTCGACATCTTCGCGCAGCGGGCGCGGACACGGGAAGGCAAGCTACAGATTGAGCTGGCGCAGCTCCAACACCTGCTCCCGCGATTGACCCGCTTCTGGACTCACCTTTCGCGTCAAAAAGGCGGCATCGGGATGCGGGGCGACGGTGAAACCCAGCTGGAAACTGATCGACGACGCGTGCTCGAACGCATCCATCGGATTACCGCGGACCTCAAAATGGTGCAACGGCAACGAGCGACCCAACGCGACGGACGACGCCGAACCAAATGGCCCACGGCCTCGCTCGTCGGATACACCAACGCCGGGAAATCAACGCTCTTCAATTCACTGACCGGAGCCGACGTGCTGCAGGAGGATAAACTCTTCGCCACGCTCGATCCCACGACCCGACGACTGCAATTGCCGACCAATCAGAATGTGCTGCTGTCCGACACCGTCGGCTTCATTCGCAAGCTGCCTCACAGCCTGGTCGATTCATTCAAGGCGACGTTGGAGGAAGTCGTGCAATCCGATCTGCTGGTGCACGTCGTCGACGTCAGCCACCCGTTGGCCGACGAACAGATTTCCGTGGTCGACCAGGTGCTTGGTGAACTGGGCGCGGGCGGGAAACCCACATTGATGGTTTTCAATAAATCCGATCGCCTTGAAAACGGCGAGTTCATCCCGCAATTCTCGGAGAAATATCCAAATGCCGTGCAGGTTTCCGCGCTGAAGCAGACCGGTTTCGAGGCCCTGATGGATGAACTGGGCGCCTTGCTTCGCCCCATTCGCGACTTCGTCGAACTTGCCGTGCCGCATTCGGCCGCCGATGTCATCGCCCGAATTCACGAGATCGCTGAAGTCGTGGAGATTGACTATGATGGTCCGGAGACACTTTTGAGCGCCCGTATTCCACCGCATTTAACGAGAGAATTCGAATCCTACATTCGATCCGATATCGAAACGCAATGAACGAAGGCATCCGCATCAAGGACATGCTGCCCGGGGACAAGCCTCGCGAACGCCTCGCCAGCAAAGGCCCCGATGCGCTCAGCGACGGTGAATTGATCGCTATCCTGCTGCGCGTTGGCACCCAGGGCAGATCGGCGCTGGTGGTGGCAAACGATCTGCTCAAAGAATTCAAGTCCCTGGAGCGCCTCGCCCGCGCGTCGCTCACCGAATTGACGAAAATCAAGGGCATCGGCAGGGACAAAGCCATCGCGCTCAAGGCGGCCTTTACCCTGGCCCAACGAATGGCCAGAGAGCTGAGCCGGGAGAGCCCCCAGCTGGACAACCCCGAGGCCGTGGCGGATCTGTTGCGTGAGGAGAATCGGCTTTACGAGGTCGAGAACTTTCAGGTCGTTTTGCTGACCACGCGACGACGGCTTATTCGTGTGGAACGCGTTTCCCAGGGCACGCTGGACACCCTGCTCGTCCATCCGCGCGAGGTCTTTCGCCCGGCGATCTCCGCCAATGCGTCCGCATTGATCCTCGTTCACAACCACCCGAGCGGCGACCCAACACCCTCGGAAGCCGACATCAAGGTGACGCGAGATCTGATTCGCGCGGGACAGTTGTTGAAGATTGAGATCCTGGACCACATCATTCTCGGACGCCGCACCGATGAGCGCGCCAAAGATTATGCGTCTTTAAAAGAGCTCGGCTACTTCTACTCATGATTCATCCCAGCGCCGTTATTCACCCGGATGCAAAAGTTGACCCCTCGGTCGAAGTGGGACCCTTCGCAGTGATCGACGGAGGCGTTGAACTCGGGCCGGAGAATCGCGTGGGCCCGCATACCCATCTCACCGGCGCCACGCGCATCGGGAGGGGCAACATTTTCCATTCGGGCGCGGTGATCGGAGACGCTCCGCAAGACCTGAAATATTCTGGTGCGCCCACCCAACTGACCATCGGCGACGAGAATGTGTTTCGCGAGCATGTCACCGTGCACCGATCGACAACGACGGACGGGAAAACCGCGATCGGCTCGAACAATTTCTTCATGGCCAATAGTCACGTCGGGCACAATTGCCATTTGGGCGATCGCGTCATTATCGCCAACGGCGCCTTGTTGGGCGGCCACGTCATCGTGGAGGACAATGTTTTCATTTCGGGCAACTGCCTTGCCCACCAGTTTGTTCGAATCGGCACGCTGGCGTTGATGCAGGGCGGCTCCGCGATCAGTAAAGACCTTCCGCCCTACACCGTTGCGCGAGGCGACAACGGAATCTGTGGATTGAACATCATTGGCCTGCGGCGCGCCCAACTCACCAGCCAGCAGCGAATCGAGCTCAAGCGACTCTATCAGTTGCTGTTTCGGGGAAAGAGAAAACTCAAGGACGCGTTGACGGAAGCCAGCAGGGATTACACATCCAGCACTGCGCGCGTGATGTTGGAATTCATCGCTGCGAGCACTCGGGGCGTCTGCGCCGACCACGGCTGAGATACAAGTCAGAGCATCGGACTCGCAGGCTCGTCCCTCCATGGGTGACGCGATGAAAATGGAGGGACGAGCCTGCGAGTCCGTTCCGGCAAACGCCGAAAGGCGGAAATTCTTTTCAATAATCGCTCTAACTCCGAACGATCAACCCTTCGTAAACGGCAACAAAAAAA